>JAZBOZ010000101.1:0-15944 GCA_036351405.1 Halieaceae bacterium | reverse complement strand
GCGTTATCCTGTCCTTGGTTGAACCGCAACTGGTGGCTAGTGGACTCAGGATCCTGACACCAATGCTTTGTACTCAGGTGAGTCCGGATACAAATTGCGCAATGCCAGCTCGTAGCTACTGGCCGCGTCCCGATCGCCGAGTTGGCTGGCGATGCGGTATCCCAACAACAGCCCGCGAGGGGGCTGTCGAGTGACTACCATGCGATAGACGCCATAATAACGATTCGCCGTATCCACATCACCCGCATCAAGCTTTAGTTTGGCCATTTCGAACAGGGCGATGGGGTTGCGTCGATCCATGGTGAGCGTACGATTGAAAGCTTGCTCGGCACCGACTTTGTCACCGAGCTGCAACAAACTGTTGCCCAAGTTGATAAAAGCCAGTGGGCGCGCGCTGTACAGCGTATCTTCGGTTACCTTGCGAAAAGCCTCGGCGGCCTCTTCGAATCGACCCTGGTTATAAAGAAACGCGGCGTAATTGTTGCGCGCACGCGACAACGTCGGGTCGGCGCGCAAAGCTTTGCGGAAACTCTGCTCCGCCAGTTCATACTCGCCCGTGCTTTGGTAGACCAAGCCGAAGGCTTCGTGGACTTCGGCGTTGTCCGGGTCGATATCACGCGCCAGTTCAAGGTTGCGTTTGGCGTTATCCCAGTCTCCCGCGCCAATGTAATTACGCGCCAATCCTACCCGTTGCTCGAGGGCAAGTGTGGGATCAGCATCCGGTCGGCGCGAACCTTGATACTCGGTGACACAGCCCGAGAGGACGGCAGCTACCAAAAATACGCTGAGTATTCTCATTGGCTCGCGGCCTCCGCCCATTGATTGCGGTAGCGTTCGGCGCGGCGCGTTCTGTCCACCACGTCACCCACCAACTGCCCACAGGCTGCGTCGATATCATCGCCTCGGGTGGTGCGCACTGTGACAATGAACCCTGCATCGATCAGCACCTTCCAGAAGCGAGAAACAGCGTTCCCGCTGGGTCGCTTGAATCCCGAATTCGGAAAGTCATTGAAGGGGATCAAATTAATCTTGCAGGGATAATCCTTGAGCAGATCACGCAGTTCGCGAGCATGCTCGGGCTGATCATTGACTCCCGCAAGCAGGGTGTACTCGATCGTCACCACCCGCTTGGTGTCAGTTTGTGCATCGATATAGGCCTTCGCCGAATCGAGCAGGCGCCGAATGGGATACTTGCGATTAATCGGCACAATCTGATTTCGGAGTTCATCGTTGGGGGCATGCAATGACACCGCCAGACTCACGTCGGTGTATTCAGCGAGCCGATCAAGCGCAGGTACCACGCCGGACGTACTGAGAGTGACCTTGCGCTTGGAAATGCCATAACCCAAATCGTCGGTCATCAGGCTCATCGCGGCGATCACGTTGTCGAAGTTCAACAACGGCTCGCCCATGCCCATCATCACGACGTTGGTGACCACCCGCCCCTTCCCCGACTGAAACGCCTGGTAAGAGTCGATAGCGAGCCAAACCTGGCCGATAATTTCAGCGGCAGTGAGGTCACGTTGAAAACCCTGCTTGCCGGTGGAGCAAAACTTACAGTCGAGGCTGCATCCAACCTGTGAGGATACGCACAGCGTTGCGCGGTCTCCTTCTGGGATCAGCACCGACTCTACGAGACCACCGCCCTCAACCCGGATCAGCCACTTGCGTGTGCCGTCAGCAGAATCGTGTTGTTCAACGATCTCGGGCGGGCGAATCTCCGCGACCTCCGACAGGCGCTCGCGCAGCGCCTTACCGATATTGGTCATCTCGTTGATGTCACGGACACCGTGATGGTGCATCCATTTCATCAGTTGCTGAGCGCGGAACTTTTTATCCCCCAAATCGAGGAAAAAAGCCTCCAGTTGCGCGCGGGTCATGCCCAGCAAATTGACTTTGCTGGCTGGCGCGGTGCTGGCGATCAATGCGTCTTTCGCGTCCATCATGACTCCTGTGGCGGGTGCTCAGCGAGAATGGGCTACCCGGGGTAGCAGAGCAACGCCGGTCGGGTCAAAACCCAACCGGCGCATCCCGCTTATCGCTCGCAGATCTCGCTCGCTGCGAAGAAGTAAGCAATCTCACGCGCTGCCGACTCGGGCGAGTCTGAACCGTGTACCGCGTTAGCGTCGATGGACTGGGCGAAATCAGCACGGATGGTGCCAGGTGCAGCTTCCTTCGGGTTGGTTGCACCCATCAGCTCGCGGTTCTTGGTGATGGCATTCTCACCCTCGAGAACCTGTACTACCACCGGACCTGAGGTCATGAATGACACCAAATCACCGTAAAAAGGGCGCTCTTTGTGCTCGGCATAAAAACCGCCGGCGACTTCATCAGAAAGTCGCAGCATTTTGGCAGCAACAACCCGGAGGCCAGCTTGCTCAAAACGTGTGTAGATCTCGCCGATAACGTTCTTCGCTACTGCATCGGGTTTGATGATCGAAAGGGTGCGCTCGACAGCCATGTCGTTCTCCAGAAGTAATTGATTTTACGGGCTGAATGCCCAGATTCGCGGGCGCGGAGTATACGGTTTTCCGCGCCTGGGTGATACCGGAAATATCACTGTCAAACTGCGCCTATATCGCGCTGTGTCGGGCTTTCGCTCGCAGCAGTATGAAAGCGTTCAAGCGCCGGTCGCGTGAGCGGGCTCGCGTAACTTTTCGACGGCGTGGCGCACCGTAACAATGGCGTGTTCAACGTCCTCTGGCTGGGTGAAACGACCAAAGCTGAACCGAAGTGAACTGTGTGCCAGATCGTCGCTCAACCCCATGGCGCGAAGCACATAGGAAGGCTCAATACTCTCTGAAGTACAGGCTGAACCACTGGACACCGCCAAATCGACCATTGAAAGCATCAGCGCGTCACCCTCAACCCCCGGGAACGCAATATTGAGCGCACCGGGCAGTCGCGCGGATTCGTCACCATTGATCGACACCCCTGGCAAGTCTCGAATCCCTTCCCAGAACCGCGCACGGAGCGCCGTCAGTCGATCAATCTCTGCGGCCATCGTCTCGCGAGCGATACGTGCTGCCATCCCGAAGCCCGCAATCTGGTGCGTCGGTAACGTCCCGGAGCGCATACCGCGCTCGTGCCCGCCGCCGTGGATTTGAGCCTCAATACGAACACGTGGGCGACGCCGAACGTAGAGCGCACCGATACCTTTCGGGCCGTAAAGCTTATGTGCCGACATCGACAACAGATCAACGGCAGTGGCGTCCATGTCGAGCGGAATCTTGCCGGCACTCTGCGCCGCATCGACGTGATACAGCACACCGGCTCCGCGACAAACAGCGCCAATGCTTGCGATGTCATTGACGGTGCCCACTTCATTGTTTGCATGCATGATGCTGACCAGCACGGTGTCATCACGCAGCGCGCCCTGCACCATTTCAGCGGTGATCAAACCACGGTCATCGGGTCGCAAGTAAGTGACGGAAAATCCCTCACGCTCGAGCTGAGCGCAGGTATCCAACACCGCCTTGTGCTCCATCATTGATGTAATCAAGTGACGGCCGCGCTCCCGGTGTTGATGAGCAACGCCCTTGATGGCGAGGTTGTCGGACTCGGTCGCACCCGAGGTCCAAACGATCTCGCGCGGATCCGCATTGATCAACTCAGCAACGTCGCTGCGTGCGTCTTCCACAACCGACTCTGCACGCCAGCCGAATCCATGAGACCGGGATGCAGGATTACCAAAAACACCGTCCATCGTGAGGCATCCAGCCATGGCCTCTGCCACCCGAGGATCTACCGGTGTGGTCGACAGGTAATCCAGATAAATCGGCGTTTTGAAATCGCTCACTGATGCTACCGGCTGGCTCGTTTAAAGCTGGGAGACAACCAACTGCTCCACGCCATCCTGCTGGGACGCGCGCTCGCGGCTGTCTGCCTGGACTCGCTGCTCACGCTTCGCAACCAGGTCCGCCAGACTGATATCACTCAGAAAGGCGTGTATCTGCCGCGACAAATCTTCCCACAGGTAATGCGTCAAACAGACCTCTCCCTGATGGCAGTTACCTTTGCCCTGGCAGTTGGTCACGTCCACACTTTCATCAACCGCATCAATGATTTGCGCGACGAAGATGGCGTCCTGTGGTCGGGATAATCGGTATCCGCCACCGGGCCCGCGCACGCTCTTCACCAACTCACCGCGTCGCAACTTGGCAAACAGTTGCTCGAGATAAGACAGGGAGATCTCCTGACGGCTGGAGATATCAGCCAATGAAATGGGGCGCTGCGTGCCATGGATCGCCAGATCCAACATCGCCGTCACAGCATAGCGGCCGCGTGTCGTGAGCTTCATACCTACCTCTCCTTGGGGAGGTTGCAGTCTGCTAGAAACCTACCTTGATGGTCAAGTATTTATCCCACTAAATTAGTAGGGTACTAAGACTTCTTGTCCCGGGGCCCACCGCGGGCGATCGTTTTCTGCGTCTCCGTCAGTATCCCCCGCAGAATATTCACCTCCATGGTATCCAGGCGAACGCGGTTGTAGAGGCGGCGCAAGCGACGCATCAACTGTCTGGGGGCTTCCGGCTTGAGGAAGTCAATTTCTATCAGGACCGCTTCAAGATGCGCATAAAAACGTGCCATTTCGTCGCTACTGGCGAACGGCGCATCCCACTCCGCGTCCTCCTCCGGGGGCAATTGGCCTACGAGACCCGCCATCCTGAGCTCGTAAGTCACGACCTGCACCGCCATCGCCAAATTGAGCGAGGTGTATTGCTCATGAGCCGGAATGTGCAGATGTAAGTTGCAATACTCGAGTTCACGCGTCTCCAAACCGCAATCTTCGCGGCCAAACAAAATCGCCACCTGCTCACGTTCTGACAGTGTCGCCAAGCGACCGGCGGCAGTGCGGACATCTTGAATAGGCCAGGGTATGCGTCTTGTACGGTCACTGGTGCCCACGACGAACTGACAATCCGCGATTGCCTCCTCTATGGTCTCGACAACCCGCGCGTTCTCAAGCACATCGGCCGCTGACACTGCTCGCCAACGCGCCTCCTCGTGGGGGAACTTCTCGGGCGCCACCAACGTCAGGCGCGACAAACCCATGGTCTTCATGGCGCGCGCCACCGCACCGATGTTACCCGGGTGCTGCGGCTCGACGAGAACAATCTGGATATGGTCGGAATTCATAGGCCGTGCGTGGTGGGGGGCGCAAGAGTCTAACAAATTCGCATTCTGCTCACTCTCGAAACGGTGGCTGTCCTGCTATGATGCGCGCCCTTCGTCAAGGCAGTGCACCCCGGGAGTAGTTATGGAACCGATGACCAACATGGCCCTTCGCGCGGCAAGAAAAGCCGGCGAACTGATTGTTCGTGCGTCGGATGATCTCGACCGGGTGACTACCCGAGCCAAAGGCGCGGCTGACTTCGTTACCGAGGTCGACATCGCCGCGGAGAAAGAAATCCTGTATCACCTTCAAAAAGCGTACCCGGACCATGCCTTCCTGTGTGAAGAGAGCGGTCGGACCGGTGCCAGTGACGCTGAATACGAGTGGGTTATTGATCCACTGGATGGCACAACCAACTTCATGCGGGGCATACCCCACTACGCGGTATCCATCGCCTGCTTGAAGAACGGCAAACTCGAACATGCTGTGATCGTCGACCCGGTTCGCCGCGAAGAATTTACGGCCTCTCGAGGTCGCGGTGCGCAGCTCAACGGCCGTCGTATCCGCGTGTCAGATAACACGGAGCTCAAATCCTGCCTGTTGGGCACGGGTGTTCCCTTCCTCGGCCACTGCGATGATCGAATGGCGCAATACGCGAAGTCACTGGCAACCCTATCCGGTCGCTCAATGGGCGTCCGACGCGCAGGCGCCGCTTCGCTTGACCTCGCCTACGTAGCTGCCGGGCGGTTTGATGGATTCTGGGAAATGGGGCTCAAGCCCTGGGATATCGCCGCTGGCGCCCTGCTGATAAAAGAGGCAGGCGGTCTGGTCACCGATTTCAGCGGCGGTGAAAGCTGGTACGAGAGCGGTGACATCGTTTGCAGCAATCCCAAATTGTTGAAATCGCTGTTGCCGGCGGTTCGCTAACGCGGCCGCCAGCCATGCGGTGAATCAGGCAGCGCGCTGATTCACCAAAGCCAGCTCAACGATCAGGGCATGACCTCGTCCTGATCTACACCCTCTTTGACGACCACCGCGACATCTTCCTTGCTCACCCCCAAGGCCAGCAAGGTGGTCGCCGATACGTAGATCGACGAGTAGGTTCCCACTGCAACGCCCACCAGCAGGGCGACGGCAAAGCCGAAGATCATTTCGCCACCAAACAGCGCAAGTGCCGCCAGTACCAACAAGGTTGTCAGTGACGTCACCAAGGTACGGCCAAGCGTTTCAGTGAGCGAGATATTTACGATCTCAAGCGGTGATGCCTTGCGAACGCGGCGGAAATTTTCGCGAATACGGTCCGCTACAACAATTGAATCGTTCAGCGAATAACCGATGACCGCAAGGATCGCCGCCAGCACCGTCAAATCAAACTCCAGGCCCGTCAGCGAGAAGAATCCCAGCGTGAAGATCACATCGTGGGCCAACGCTACAACCGCGCCGACGGCAAATTTAAACTGGAAACGAAACGCCACGTAGAGCATCACGAGTCCGAGGGCGAGTAGCATGGCCAGACCGCCCTGCTCGCGTAGTTCATCTCCCACTTGCGGGCCGACAAACTCCACCCGGCGCAGCTCCACCGGGGTGTCTGAGGCCGCGCGCAACACCTCGACCATGGCAGTCCCTTCAGCGTCGGTGTAGCCCTGTGGCAGACGCACCAGTACATCCCGATCTGTACCAAAACTCACGACCACCGCACCCTCGTAACCCTGCGTATCGAGCGTGGTGCGGATCGCATTGAGATCGGCGCTGTCACCGTACTCGACCTCAACCAGCGTGCCGCCCGTGAAATCGAGGCCCCAGTTCAACTGGTTAATCGCAAATGAGCCGATCGCTGCCACCATAGCGATGGCTGAAAAAATCGCCGCCAGCCAGCGCCAGCGCATGAAAGGTAATGGATTCATGCTGCAGCCTCCCCGCTGTCCATTTTGGGGAGACGGCCAATCGACAATTTATGTACTCGGCGCCCCCCGTAAATCAGATTGATCAAGGCGCGCGTGCCCAAAATAGCCGTGAACATAGAAGTCAAAATGCCGACAGACAGAGTGACCGCGAAGCCCTTCACAGGGCCAGTGCCGACCGCGTAGAGAATGATGGCCACGATCAGTGTCGTGAGGTTGGCGTCAAGAATCGTGACCACGGCGCGCTCGAAGCCTTCATTGATGGCCACCTGCGGTCGCGCCCGCTTGGCAAGCTCCTCGCGGATACGGGCGAAAATCAGGACGTTCGCGTCTACCGCCATACCTACCGTCAGCACGATTCCGGCGATACCGGGCAGTGTCAAAGTGGCACCCAAACCGGACATCACTGCCACCATCAGTACCAGGTTGGCGCTCAAGGCCAATACCGCAGCGACACCGAACACCCGGTAGTAAGCGACCATGAACAGCACCACCAGCAACAGACCGACCTGCACTGACTTGATGCCGAGACGAATGTTTTCAGCACCCAGCGACGGGCCAACCGTGCGCTCTTCTACGAAAGTAACAGGGGCCGCCAGCGCGCCTGCCCGCAGCATCAAGGCCAGTTCAGAGGCCTCGCCGGGACTGTCCAGCCCGGTGATCTGGAACTGAGCACCCAGCGCCGACTGAATGACGGGGGCCGTTAGCAGTTTTTTCTCATCATAAGGGACACGCACAACCACTTCTTCGCCGTTTTCGTCACGCTCGTAGCGGGTTCGATATTTCCGCTCAATGAACAGAACGCCCATGCGGCGCTTGATGTTGTTGCGGGTAGCACGAGACATGAGCATGCCACCCTCACCGTCCAGCGTAATGGAGACATTGGGCTGACCGTTTTGATCAAAACCGGCCGCAGCACTCGATACACGCTCACCCGTAATAATGACCTCGCGCTCCAACCATTCGGTCATGCCGCCGAGATCCTCTGATCGATACTCAAAACGCTGACGCTCAGTGATCGGCGCGCTGGTTTCCGCTACCAGGCGGAATTCCAGATTCGCCACCTTGCCCAAAATTCGCTTCGCTTCGGCCGTATCCTGGATACCCGGCAGCTCAACCACAATCCGGTTACTGCCCTGACGCTGGACCAGCGGTTCGGAAACACCCAGCTCGTTGACACGATTGCGCAGGGTCGTGAGGTTTTGGCTCACCGCGTAATCCACGACTTCAGCCAGCGTTTGCTCGGTCACCTCCGCGAAAAGCTTCCATTGATCGTCGGTCTCTACGCGGTCCAGAAGGAGTTCTGGGTAGAGTTCAAACACCGCTGCGCGCGCCGCTTCGCGACTCTCTTCGTCACGGAAAGTCATCTCCAGCTTGCGACCATGCACCATGACCACACCACGGATCCGCTCCTCGCGCAGCCGTCGCTTCACACCACTTTCATAGAGCGTCATCCGCCGTTCAGTGGCCGCCTCGACATCAACCTCCAGCTTGAAATGCACACCCCCACTCAAATCCAAACCGAGCTTCATGGGCTGCGCACCGCCACTGAGCAGCCAGTCCGGGGTTGTGGGCGCAAGGTTCAGCGCCACAATGAATCCGTCACCCAGCGCACGACTCAATACGGACTGCGCGCGCAGCTGCTGCTCGCGATCGCGCAGCCTGATCAACGCGGATTTTCCGTCGTTCTGCAGCTCCTCGCCAAAATATTCGATACCGGCTGCTTCGAGCGCACGTTCGGCTCGCGTAAGCGCTTCATCATCAATCCGCTGAGCGCTGCTGGCACCGGCCACCTGCAGAGCCGGATCTGGGGCATATAAGTTGGGAGCGGCGTAATACAACCCAAGCAGAACAACTGCGAGGATCATCATATTTTTCCAAAGGGGATATTGGTTGAGCATGCAAAAACCGAATTTGAGTGAGGGGGCTACCGGGTAGCCCCGAGAGAGCGGCGGAGTTTAACGGTTGAAAGCGGCGCCTTCCATGACCCCACATGGGGTCAACCGGCGATTATTCAACCCAACCAGACGCGCGCGTTGCGGAACAGACGCATCCAGCCGGAATCTTCCCGCCATTCATCGGGATGCCAGGAAAGCTGTGAAGCGCGATACACCCGCTCAGGATGCGGCATCATGATCGTGGCGCGACCGTCCGCACTCGACAGCGCGGTAATGCCATCAGGCGAGCCGTTTGGATTGGCGGGATACTGGCTGGCTACTCTGAGGTGGTTATCCACGTACCGCATGGCCACGGTGCCGGAGGCTTCGGCAGCCTTCAGCGCCTCATCACTGGCGAACTGCGCCCGACCCTCACCGTGAGCCACAACAATTGGCAGCTGCGAACCGGCCATCCCCGCCATCAATACCGACGGCGACGGCTCAACGCGAACCATCACCAGACGCGCCTCGTACTGCTCGGAACGATTGCGTGCGAAGCGCGGCCAATGGTCGGCCCCGGGAATGAGGGACTGCAGCGCAGACAGCATCTGACAGCCGTTGCAAACGCCGAGACTGAACGTATCCGAGCGATGGAAGAAGTCAGTAAACACCCCGCTCACCCGCTCGTTAAAGAGAATGCTTTTGGCCCAACCCTCGCCGGCGCCCAGCACATCGCCATAGGAGAAGCCACCGCAAGCCGCGAGCCCGTGGAAACTGCTCAGATCTGCACCGCCCTCGATCAGCTCACTCATGTGAACATCCACCGCTTCGAAGCCGGCACGATCGAACGCTGCGGCCATCTCTGAATGGCCATTCACCCCCTGCTCACGCAGCACCGCCACCCTCGGTTTGACGCCAGTATTGATCAGGGGAGCGGCGATATCTTCATTCACGTCGAAGGTCAGATGAGCCGATAACCCGGGGTCATCAGCAGTAATGTTGGCGAGTTCCTCGTCAGCACAATCGGGGTTGTCGCGAAGCCGCTGGATGGCGTGGCTGTTTTCACTCCACAGGCGTTGTAAAGCGCTCCGACGGCTATCCACCAACTCAAACTGCGGCGTGTTGATGACGATTCTTTCATCGAGTCGCGGCTTGGCTACGCGATGCAGGCAATCGCGCAAGCCGTGTTCACTGGCCAACGCTTCGATCTTGTGGATATCAGCGTCACGACACTGGAGAACAACGCCGATCTCTTCCGCGAAGAGCGTGGCGAAGGCGTCATCCAAGCCACAAGTCAGCTCAATGTCCAAACCGCAACGACCCGCGAAGGCCATCTCGAGCAGGGTTACCGCAAGACCACCATCAGACCGGTCGTGCATTGCCTGAATCAGTGTCTGGGCCTTCAGCTCGGACACCAAATTGAACAGAGCACGCAGGTCTTCCGCTTCCACGTCAGGCGATGCATCACCCAGCGCCGACCATACCTGTGCCGCTGCGGAGCCGCCGGTCCGATTGGCGCCTCGCCCGAGATCAATCAGTAGCAATGTCGTCGCCTCGTCACGCACCAGCGCTGGCGTGAGCGTGTCGCGCACATCACCGACGGGGGCGAAGGCTGAAACAATCAAGGAAACTGGTGCGGTCACGGCTCGGGAGTCACCCTGTGACTCCCATACCGTCCGCATTGACATCGAGTCCTTGCCGACAGGGACGGTGATGCCAAGTGCAGGGCAGAATTCCATACCGACGGCGTGCACTGTGTCGTATAGCACCGCATCGTCGCCCGCATAGCCCGCTGCGCACATCCAGTTAGCCGATAACTTGATGTCGCTGAGCTTGGCTACCGGCGCGGCGAGCAAATTGGTGATCGACTCCGCAATCGAGATACGCGCGGAGGCAGGGCCACTGAGCAATGAGAGCGGGGTTCTCTCTCCCATACTCATCGCTTCACCCAGGTGCGAGTCCAGTGACACCGTGGTAACCGCGCAGTCCGCCACCGGCACCTGCCAGGGACCCACCATCTGATCGCGCGCCACCAGCCCGGTGACCGAACGGTCGCCAATGGTAATCAGGAAACCTTTACTGCCCACAGCGGGGAAGCGCAGCACGCGCTCCAGCGTTTCCGGGATCGGCAAATCTGCCGGCAGCGGCAGTTGTGCCGGAGGCGCGCTGTGCGACTCCCGGAACATCTTGGGTGGCTTGCCGAACAGCAGGCTCATCGGCAGATCCACAGGCGCGTTATCGAACCGGTCGTCACCGAGGTATAAATGTTGCTCTTCGGTTGCTTCACCGACGACCGCAAAGGGGCAACGCTCTCGTTTGCAAATTGCAACGAACGCGGCGAGATTTTCAGGCTCAACCGCGAGCACGTAACGCTCCTGAGACTCATTGCACCAAATCTCAAGCGGTGACATGCCAGGTTCGTCACTCGGCACGTTGCGCAATGCAAAGCGTCCGCCGCGACCCCCATCTTTTACCAGTTCGGGCAATGCGTTGCTCAGCCCACCGGCACCCACATCGTGAATAAAGGCGATGGGATTGGCGTCGCCCATCCCCCAGCAGCGGTCGATGACTTCCTGCGCGCGCCGCTGGATCTCCGGATTTTGGCGTTGCACGGATGCAAAATCGAGGGTTTCGTCACTGTCGCCGCTAGACATCGATGACGCGGCGCCACCGCCCAGACCGATGAGCATCGCCGGGCCACCCAAAACAATCAGATGCGCACCCGCCGAGTAATCGCCCTTCTCGACATGCTCGCCACGGATATTGCCGAAGCCCCCGGCAATCATGATGGGCTTGTGATAACCGCGCATATCGCCGTTAACATCGAGCTCGAAAGTACGGAAATAACCCGCCAGGTTGGGCCGGCCGAATTCGTTATTAAATGCGGCCGCACCGATAGGTCCCTCGGTCATGATCTGCAAAGGCGAAACGATACGATCCGGGCGGCCGTAACCGGTTTCCCAGGGTCTCTCCAAACCCGGAATCTCAAGGTGAGAGACGGTAAACCCGCATAAGCCAGCCTTGGGACGGGAGCCCCGACCCACCGCACCCTCATCGCGAATCTCTCCACCTGAGCCCGTACCCGCCCCAGCAAACGGCGCAATCGCCGTTGGGTGGTTGTGGGTCTCTACCTTCATCAACAAATGAATGGGTTCCTTGACCGCACGCCAGACGTGACTTTCCGGATCCGGGAACCAGCGCCCCGCCTCGTGGCCACTCACCACCGCCGCGTTGTCTGAGTAGGCTGAGAGTACGTTTTCGCCGCCGCGGTGATACGTGTTACGAATCATTGAGAACAGGGAGTGCTCCTTGTCCTCGCCGTCAATGCGCCAGCTGGCGTTGAAAATTTTGTGGCGGCAGTGCTCGGAATTCGCCTGCGCGAACATCATCAGTTCGACATCACTGGGATCGCGACCCAATTCGGTAAAGGCTGCCACTAAATAGTCCACTTCATCGTCGGCCAAGGCCAGGCCGAGATCACGATTAGCCGCCTCGAGGGCTGCCCTGCCACCTTCGAGAATCGGAATACACTGAAAACTCTCCGGTGCGACGTGCGAAAATAACGCGCGCGCTTCCTCGGGACGCGAGAGGACGGTTTCAACCATACGATCATGAATCAGCGCATCAACGGCCTGCCAATTTTCGGCATCATCCGGCGCATCGACTTCGTAAATGATGCCGCGCTCGATGCGCCCGACCCCCGTAAAACCGCAGTTATGCGCGATATCCGTCGCCTTGCTGGACCAGGGCGAACGGGTGCCCAACCTCGGCACCACCACACGGCATCGCTCCGCATCGAGCGCATCTTCCGCGGACGGCTCAGCGGTACCGGGATGTAACAGCTGCATCAGCCGCTCAAGGTCAACCGCTTGCTGGGTCTCTACCGCATAGAAGTAGGTTGCTCTGCGTAACGTCACCTCAGGGGCAACGGCCTTGAGCGCTGAAACGAGGGCGGCAAAACGCGGCGCGCTGAGGGCGGAGTGGCCGGGCAGCAGATGCATGTGAAATCCCCTTGGAAAAGGCTGGCGATTATACCTTGCTCCTTGCTGTCAGCGAACGGGCAGCGAGGTGAAAAGAGGTCTACACTCTGACTATGCGATGGATAATGCTGGCATTATTGCTGCTCACCGGATGTGACAGCTCCCCTGAACTGCCGCCGCTCGCAGCGGGCAGTGAGCTGGTGGTTCTCACGCGCAATAGCCCCACCACTTACTACTTCGATGAAGACCGGCCGACAGGATTTGAGTACGAACTCATCCGCGCGTTCGCCGAGCGGCACGATTTGCGGATTCGCATTAAGGTCGCATTCACGCTCGAAGAACTGATCAACGGTCTCGCCGTCGGAGAGGCCCATATCGCCGCTGCCGGCTTGACTCGCACTTCTGCCCGATCTGATCGATTCATCGCAACCCAGCCCTACCTCACCCAAGAAGCCTTGGTCATTTATAAGTCCGGTCAGCGACGACCTCGACGGCTTGCTGCGCTGGCAGGTCGGGACATCGTGGTGCTGGCGGGCTCAAGTCACATCGAATTGCTGAAATCACTGCAAGCGCAGCATCCGCGCATACGCTGGCGAGAGATTCGCGCAGCCGATAGTTTGGAGTTGATGGAACTGGTTGCGGCTGAAAAAGCCGAGCTCGCCGTGATCGACTCTACCGAATTTCAAGTACAGCAACGCCTTTATCCACGACTGGTCTCCGCCCTCTCTCTCAGCGAACCGGAAGACATTGTTTGGTATTTGCCGAGACTCGAGGGCGCAGAATCCTGGGCCGATGCGATCAACCAATACTTCGACGATATTGATGAAACAGGTGAGTTAAAGCGGCTGCAGCAAATCCATTTTGGCAACGTGCAATACGCGACGCGGATCGGCAGCCTCACTTTCCAACAGGCTATGCGAACCACATTGCCGCAGTGGCAATCCATGATCGAAGCAGTCGCCCGGGAATACCAAATGGACTGGCGCCTACTGGCAGCCATTGCCTATCAGGAATCCCACTGGGACCCGCGCGCGAAATCGCCAACAGGTGTCCGAGGCATGATGATGATCACCCAAGCGACGGCCCGTGAGCTTGGCATCAGTAATCGTATGGATCCGCGGCAGAGCCTGCGCGGCGGCGCCCGCTTCCTGAAGAATTTACTGCGCCGACTGCCGACTGACATCGCAGAGCCTGACCGCACTTGGATGGCGCTTGCTGCCTACAACATCGGCATGGGGCATCTTGAGGACGCTCGCGTGCTCACTGAACGCGCAGGGCTCGACCCCCATCTTTGGGAGGATGTTCGTCAACATCTCCCGGATCTCCAGGACCCGGCGGTTTATCCGAGTGTTCGCTTTGGCTTTGCGCGGGGACAGGAAGCCGTGACTTATGTGGACAATATCCGCCACTACTGGTCTGCACTGCAGCTGACGGGGCTCGATGAATATCGACTGGAACCCCCGATTACCGCCGAGTCAATACTACCCGGTGATATGGAGAACTTTATCCCGCTGACGCTCTAGGCTTTGCTCCCCTCGCCGCCGCACGCCGCGCTCGAAAAAAATCACGCAGCAGGTTGGCACTCGCTTCACGGCCGGGCCCCTCCCGCCAGCGGACTTGATGATTCAAGGCCGCGTTGTCGAGCGCGTTGGCCGTGCTCACCACCGCACCGGCTTTGGGCTCTCGGGTCGCGAACACCAACTCCGCAACCCGCGCATGCACCATCGCACCACAACACATCGTGCAAGGTTCCAGCGTGACATAGAGTGTGGCGCCGGGAAGTCTGTAGTTACCGACTTTCGCTGCTGCGTCGCGCAAGGCAACGACTTCGGCATGAGCAGTAGGATCCGCCGTAGCAATCTGCGCATTGGCACCCTCACCCACCACTTCCCCATCAATCACGACGACAGCACCCACTGGGATTTCGTCATTGGCACCCGCAGCCGCCGCGAGCTGCAGTGCTCGCGCCATAAAAGCCTCATCGTCCATCACAGCGGCACCTCCCATTAAAGCGGCACCTCTGAGTAATAGCGCCAACAGAGCAACGCCAGTGCACTCCGGTGTGGACTGTAAATAGCCCCGGCTTCTTTAACCTCGCGCTCGGCTGGTCGGTGCTCCCAGCCCTGCAGGCGAGCAAAGCCAAGTCGCACGGCCAAATCTCCACTGGGCCAAACATCGGGGCGCCCGAGAGAAAACATGAGATACATGTGCGCCGACCACACGCCAAAACCTTTCACCGCCGTGATACTCGCCACCGCATCGTCATCTGCGAGCCTCGCCAAGCCCTCGACATCCAGCTGACCTCCGACGACCGCGTCTGCCAATGCGCGCAGATAACTGACTTTCTGTCGGGATAAACCCGCGGCTCGCAAGGCCTCATCGGACGCTTCTTCAATGGCTTGCGCGGACATTGAACCGCCGAGCGCTTCCTCCACCCGGGCAGCGATGGACGCCGCTGCAGAGACCGATACTTGCTGGCCTATCACGATCCGCGCCAGCGTGGCGAAACCTGCCTCACGATGGCGTGCCGGTGGATAACCCACGCGTCTCAGCGCCTCCGCCACGGCCGCGCAGCGCGCGGCCAGTGCATCCAGATCCCTGCGGATACGTGACTCGGTCAGTTCAAAGTCTTGCGTCTGCAACACGCTGGGTCTCCGGATTTGCAACGGCGCGCCAAGCGCACCACAATGCCGCTCGCGAACCCAAACAGAGGTTCGACTGCTAGCCAAGGATCATGAAAAATGCCCGAAAAACACGATTTGCACCACGAGTTCCCCGAGTTCAAAGACGCGATCCACGAACTTAAGATGAATAATGCCCATTTCGCCAAGCTGTTCGACCAATACCACGAGGTCGACCACGAGGTGCATCGCATTGAAAACGGTGTCGAGACGCCCAGCGATGAGTACGCAGAAGAGCGCAAGAAAACGCGTCTACACCTGAAGGACGAGTTGTTCGCAATGCTCAAGGCACATACCGAGGGTTGAGCAAGATACAGCAACGGCGGGCCCAGCCACTGGGCCCATCGTAGCGCAGCCCTTCGATTCGCGGGCGCGCGTTAACCGAAGGT
>JAZBOZ010000100.1:0-3636 GCA_036351405.1 Halieaceae bacterium | reverse complement strand
GCACTGGGTGATCGTCAAATCAACAGCATCGTTGAGATTGAAGACCAGCTTTGGCTAGCCACTAGCGCCGGACTCTTCGTTAGAGAGTCCGGCGCTACGGATTTTCGGCTTATCGAAGGCACAGACCTCCTTTCTGTCCGCGCCATTGTCAAAGATGTCAACGATATCTTGTGGTTGGGTACCGAGGCCGGCATCTATCGCTGGGTGAAGGGTGAGTTGGCCATGGATGAAAGCCCCATCCTCAGAAGCGTCTTCGTCACAGCAATGATCCAGGTAGCCGACGGTTGGATTATTGCCGGCAGCTACGGCGAAGGGATGTTTGTACGGAACCCTCATGGCCAGTGGCGCCACATCAATACGCCTGAAGGATTGCCCTTCCCCAATCTTTTTAGCTTCACCATGATCGACGACAGTTTGTGGGCCAGTAGTGATAAGGGCCTACTACGATTGGACGTTGAACCGCTGCTTGAGGGCACCGTTCTTGCACAGGTAGTCATGCGCGATGATGGTGCTTATCAAAGCAGGAATCGCCTGCGGTGCTGTAATGGTGCGGGCCATCGTCGAGCTGTGATTTTCGAAGACAAGCTATTCCTGCCCACGCTTGAGGGAGTGGTATCAGTCGATTTGAATCAGCCCCCAAGGCCCGCGGAAGCCCCCATCATCACCGGCATTTGGCAAGGGGACGAGGCGTTTCAGCTAACCGATGATCTACAACTGGGAAAAGATCAACGAAGTTTGGAAATCACCTTCACCACACCTCACCTCGCCACCGGAGAGCTCCCTGAATTTCGTTACCGGATGGGCTCAAACAACGAAGACTGGGTTTATACATCGGGTCGACGCGCCGCCTTCTTCACCAATATTGCATCCGGTCAAACCGTTTTCGAGTTGCAATCCAAACTGGGCGCATCCGACTGGATGTCAGCAGAACCGCTGCGTATCAAGGTACAACCGTATTTTTACGAGACCTGGTTCGCTCGCGCGCTGATGCTGGCGGGCCTTATGGGGATAATCTGGCTTGCCGTCCGATATCGCACCGACAGCTTCCAACGACGTGCTGAGGAACTTGAGCGTGCAGTCGCTGAGGCGACACAGGCATTGGCGGACACGGCACGGGATGGTCAAAGACTGATACGGGAAGCCAACGCGCCGATCGTAACACTGACCGAAAATGGCTCGATCCTCGCCTGGAATCGGAACGCCGAAAAACTCACAGGCTTCAACTTTTCAGATGTTGCAGGACAAAAGATTGGGCAAGTTCTGGTCGACGCCTCACCGAAAATGGATCCCGAGGGTTTGTTCAAACGACTACACCGCGGTGATGCGGTTGATAGCTTAAGAATTTCTTTTTCCAACAAAGAGGGTCGCCGCATCACGTTGTTAATGGGCGGCACCCTACTGCCTGCATCCAAAGACACACCCGAGCGCGTCGTTTTGGTGGGACAGGATCTCACCGAATACTTAGAGCGGGAACAGCAGCTGGTTCAAGCATCCAAGATGTCCACTTTGGGTGAAATGGCAACCGGCATGGCGCATGAACTCAATCAACCGCTCAATATCATTCGTCTCACGCTCCTCAATATCACCAACATCATGGAGAAGAAGCCCGAAAAGATGGACCAGGTGCCGGCGAAACTTGAACGCATTAACGAGCAGGTTGACCGGGCCGCCAAGATCATTGACCACATGCGACGTTTTGGGCGGCGTGCTGAGATGCCCTCTTCCGGCGAGCATCAACAATTCGACCCAGAACAAGCGGTTACCTCCGCAGCCACGCTGTTCAGGGAGCAGTTGGGGCTTGACGGCATAAAACTCAACACTGAATTGAACGCACCCGGTGTGGCTGTCAGCGGTGACCCGCTGTTACTCGAACAAGTCATCATGAACCTACTCAGCAATTCACGCGATGCCATCAAAGAGCACACAAGGGCGGGCGACGAGAGCCGGGTCACCATCAACACGACACTATCCGATGACCGATTCGTCGTTTCGGTGGAGGACAGCGGGGGTGGCGCTAGCGAGGCGACGCTCAAAACCATGTTTGAGCCCTTCTTTACCACCAAGGAACCTGGCAAAGGCACAGGTCTGGGGCTATCAATCTCCTATAGCACCATCAACAGCATGTCCGGGGAGATCAAGGCCGAGAACACAGAGCACGGCCTTAAAGTCTCGATATCACTACCGCTTTCCTAATGCCACGGTACCTTCCTCCACCGGTCCACCGGTGGCCGCATTGAGCGCGGCGTAGCTGGCTGAACCGTCTCGCGGCAAATCAGCAAGAGACTAAAATGCGGGAACCAGCATACAAAGGCGATAAATCATCGTGAGTTGTGACAGCGCTCCCACTTTTTTCGATAAATTCAACACTTGTCTTTCGCTGTTGGGTAGATTTGAGCAATGAATGCTCTGGGAGGGTTCGACAATGAAGCTGCATAAGACTGCAACTGCACCACTCGGGATGGGATTATCAGCTGCGCTACTGCTTAGCGTCGCCGGATGCGGACAACAGGAATTTCGCATGCCACCCTACATCGTGAAAAAAGGCTGCGAGTTCACCCTGGTCATTGGCTCCGATAAAAGTGTCTCAGCTACGGTGCCGGCCAACCGAAACCGCGTTACCCAAGAGCTTTCAATCGGCAGTTACAGCATCGGTGTTTCCGGCTGTGAAGTAGTCGACAACCCCAACGGTCTGCCGATCTACGAAGACTAAATCTTGTGCCGCGGAAAATTTCGCGCTAGTGCGCTGCTTGCGAGTACGGGTCAACGTCGGTCCCGATGGATTTTAGCGGTCGTTGTGACGCTACTATTGGTGGGGCTCTATCCTTATCGGATCAATCTTGAAAATCGCGTAGCAGGCGCACCAGACGGTCGCGGCCTCGTCTTCAGTGACCATGGCATGTTGCTATCCGATGCCGGGTTTACGTGGCAAACAACCGATGCTCCGGGTCACTTTGTCTTGGAGTTATGTTTCATCCCCAGAGCTCTTCCGTCTCTCTCAACTCAGAAGCAAGTGATCTTCACCTTGCTCGATGATCTGGATATGCCGAGCCTCGTTCTGTACCAAGAGGGCTACCGACTCATCCTCGCAGACCGTGTCACCAACGCTGATAGTGAACGCTGGTATAACGACTTTTCAGTAACACCGCATTTGGAGATGGGTCAGTCCGTGAGTTTACGGATAGAATCCCGGGGTGACCAAACGCAAATCGAGATAAACGGTGTCCCATTTCCGTTAGAAAGTGGTTTCCCAATTCCCGTTGGTAAAGTGGGAGAAACGCTGAGCGGACAATTGCTCTTTGGCAGCGACCCAGCGGGCATGCACCCTTGGTCAGGCACATTGCAGCAAGTAAAGCTTTTCGACAGGGGCAAGTCTCTCGCCATCTACCGTTTCGATGAGCGGCTCCCAAAGACACTGATCAACCACGCCAGCGGGCGTGTTGACTTGCACATACCTGAACACTTCAACGCCTTGCGACCGGCCCTTGACTGGGTGGATACGACACGCGCGGATGTCGTGATCAACGTGCTTGGGTTCATCCCGCTAGGTATGCTGTTGGCATTGGGCACGGCGCGTTGGCAGGTACGTCTGCTCATGGCCCTGGTGGCAGGCTTTGCTATCAGCTTGGGGATAGAGCT
>JAZBOZ010000099.1:0-5246 GCA_036351405.1 Halieaceae bacterium | reverse complement strand
TCGGTCGCAATCGAGAAAATGCTGTCCAGTTCATGGGTCACCATCACTACGGTGGCGCCCATGCTCTCGGCGAGGGTGACAATGAGTTCATCGAGACGCCTTGAACTCAGGGGGTCAAGACCGGCTGATGGCTCGTCAAAAAACAAATACTCCGGGTCGAGCATGATGGCCCGCGCGAGTGCCGCACGCTTGCGCATGCCACCGGAAATTTCCGCCGGATAGAATTGCTCAAAGCCCGCCAGCCCGACCAGCGATAGCTTCATGGCGATCAGTTCATCACGGGCTTTGGGGGAGAGGTCAGTGTAGAGCTCCAGCGGTAGTGAAAGATTCTCGCGGAGTGTCATGGCGCTGATCAGCGCGCCCGACTGGAACGTTACGCCCCAGCGGGTGCGCAACGCCCGTTGCTCGCGACCGTTGGCAGCGAAGTAAGCGGTATCCTCGTAAAAAATCTCGCCCTTTGCAGGACGATGCAGGCCAATCATGTGTTTGAGCAGAGTGCTTTTGCCGCACCCGCTGGCGCCCATAATGACAAACACGGCGCCGCGCTCGACAGAGAAATTCAAGTCCCGCTGAATGACGCGTTCACCCCACGCCATGGTGAGGTCGCGCACCGTGATGGCGACGTTGCTGCGGTCTACTGAGGCGTTATCGCGGGATATGTTCATTCAAATATCCGCCAACTGGCAGATGATGTTCGCCGCGGCATCGGCAACGATCAGATAGACCAGTGCGGTGACCACCGCTTCCGTGGTCGCACGACCCACACCCTCGGAATTTCGGTCGGCCACCATGCCGGCCCGAGTACCGGCAATGCCGATGAGCAGGGCGAATACCAGCGCCTTAATTAAGCCGATAAATAGATGGGTCAGTGTCAGTGAACCCTCGACTTGGGTGATGTACTGCAAAGGTGAGATGCCGAGCCCACTCGCCACCAGCCCGCCACCGACGATACCAATCAGGTCGCTGTACACCACTAGGATCGGCATCATCAGTAACAGACCAAAAATACGCGGCAGCACCAGAAATTCTGTCGGCGAGATTCCTAGAATTTCGATCGCATCGACCTCTTCATTGACCTGCATGGTGCCCAATTGCGCCGCATAGGCAGCACCTGTGCGGCCAGCCATGATGATGGCGGTCATTAGCGGCCCCATTTCTCGCAAAACGCCTACGGTCACCAAATTCGCCACATAGATGCCGGCGCCAAATTGTTGCAACTGCACAGCACCCAGATATCCCAAAATCATGCCGACGAGAATGCTGGTCAGGCTGATGATGGGCAGCGCGCTGGAGCCTGCTTGGCGGCAGAAGCGGAGGACATCAACCGCCCGGATGTTGGACCGACCGCCCAGCACATTGCCGGTGGAACGGAGCAGGTCACCAATAAACTCGAATTGTCCACGCAGGAGCTTGCCCAGCGTACGGGCTTGCTGGAG
Organism: Halieaceae bacterium; assembly: GCA_036351405.1. Lineage (GTDB taxonomy): Bacteria > Pseudomonadota > Gammaproteobacteria > Pseudomonadales > Halieaceae > Luminiphilus. The sequence continues at coordinate 3,810 of JAZBOZ010000099.1, read as the reverse complement.
CGGGTCCAGAAATAGTGGGAGATCGGTCCGATTTGAGCGGCGCCGCTCCTGTCTAGGTACCGCATCGGCCAGTTTGAGGAGGCGCGTGACCCCATGGGGCAGCTGTGTCTCAATGGTGATGCTGTGTTCGTGCGCCTGACGCAACAACCGCTGGCAATAAACGACCAGGCTCGAATCCCAGGTTTCAATACCTCGATCTTCGAGTACGAGGGTTTTCACGCCAGTCAGATCTGGCGCAGCCATTTCATGTGTCGACCCCAGTCGCCACTCGCCACTAAACGCCAGTCGCAGCGTCTGCTGTTGCCGTTGGCTGTGGGTCTGAGGTGCGGTCAAGTCGAAGGACGCCGGTTCAGTTGAGCCAACGTGCGCCAGGGAGCTGACGTCGGGTCTTGTCGACGGTGGCAGCGTAGATGTCAGCCAGTGGTCGTTCACTACCCGCCGCAACACGGCGTGAAATCATGGTGACGGGAAACAGGTAGGTATCGCTGTCGCGGTATCTCAGTGCCCGAGAGCGTCCAGCCCGGTCGCGATAGACCACCCAATTCATGGAAAGCTCACGCCCAAGCAGGTCGCCAAAAACGATGCCCATTGCCTGCAGGGTCAACTCGTCGTCGGCGGGAACGTAGTTACGATCCAAAATTTGCTGTAGCGTGTCGACATCGCGATCCGCGCGGCCAGTGAGAGAGCGGCCCATGCGATTTGCGAGGCGCTCCACCGCTTGGCGTTGGTCGTCCATGAATTTGAGGTCGATGGGCGATAGCGGGGCGATTCGTCGCTCAATCTCGGAACCCTGCGCCCAGACAGGTGTCCCAAAGCTCGTCAGAAGCAACACCAGGAACAAACCCCAGCCAACCGACAACGTGCGGCGGACAATTGCAAGTTGTGTCGGTGCCGCTGAAGTGGATAATTGCGCGATCATGTTCGTCTATCCCCCTCTTCATTTTCATCGCATCGGAGCCCGCAGATGATAACCGGAAGCATCGTGGCACTGGTAACGCCCATGCAGCCCGACGGCGCTATTGACTGGAAAGCCCTCGAGCACCTGATCGAGTGGCATATCGCCGCGGGTACTGACGCGTTGGGTATCGCAGGCACCACCGGTGAAAGCGCCACCCTGTCCACGCCCGAGCACTGCGAAGTGATTGCCTTTGCTGTCGAGCAGTCCGGTGGACGGATCCCGGTTGTCGCCGGCACGGGTTCCAACGCCACCCATGAGGCGATCGAGCTGACCGTGCAAGCTGCCACTGCGGGGGCTGATGCAGCCTTGTCGGTAGTGCCTTACTACAACAAACCGACCCAAGAAGGCCTATATCGTCATTTTTGCGCGGTCGCTGAGGCCGTGAATTTGCCGATCATCCTCTACAACGTACCCGGCCGCACCGTCTGTGACATGAGTCAGGAGACAGTGCTGCGTCTGAGCCAGGTCGAAAATATCGTCGGCATCAAAGATGCCACCGGGGATGTCGCGCGCGGTGCCGAGTTGATTGCCGCGCTGCCCGATAGTTTTGCCGTGTACTCGGGCGATGACCCAACGGCCCTCGAGCTGATGCGACACGGTGCGCGGGGGAACATCTCGGTGACGGCCAATGTGGCACCTGGACCCATGGCAGACCTCTGTCGGTTGGCGTTGGCGGGTGATTTTGAGGCGGCAGCTGCAATCGATGCGACCCTGCAGCCGCTGCATGCCGCATTGTTCGTCGAGCCCAATCCGATTCCTGTGAAGTGGGCGTTGGCGCAAATGGGGCGTATACAAGCCGGTCTGCGCCTGCCCCTGACCCCATTGTCCGATGCCCTGACCGAGCAGGTCGATACTGCTCTGGAGCCTTTTAAAGCGTGAACAAAATTTTTCTGATTATCCCGATGGCGGCCTCGCTGTCGGCCTGTAGTTTTCTGTTTGGTGATGAAGGCCTCTTTCCCGATAACCGGGAGCGTTACGACGAAGCGCCTGAGTTATCCGAAATAGCGGTGCCCGAGGACCTCTCGTCGGAAGCGATCGAGTCGAATTACCCAATCCCAAGCGTGGCAAATTCGCTGCAGCTGGAAGCCGCTTATGAGGTGCCTCGGCCCACGCCGCTCACGGCCGGTTCCGCCTATGATGCCGTGCGTATTCAGCGATTGGGTGACCAGAGCTGGGTGCTGGTTTCTGTTCCGCCGGGGCAGCTTTGGCCGCAAGTTCGTGCTTTTCTGTCGGCATCCAATATTGGTGTCGCCGCCACCGATCCTGCCGCCGGTTTGATTGATACCCAGTGGGTCAAGCTCGAGGATCGCCCGCTATCAACTCGCTTCCGCTTCCGGGTAGAGAGCGGTATCCAGCGCAATACGGCGGAGCTTTATGTATTGCAGCAGAATCGATCGCCTGATGATTCAGCTTGGCCGGCAACCTCTGATGACGCCGAACTGGAGGACGATATGTTGCGCAACGCGGCGCAGTTCATCGCCAACAGTGCTGACGCGGCGCCGGTATCAATGATTGCCGATCGGGCGATGGGTGACGCAGGGCGTATCGAGCTCGTAGACGGGGATACTTGGAGCTATTTGCGCCTGATCCTGCCCTTCGATCGCGCTTGGGCGTCTACCAATAAAGCCCTGACCGACGCGGGCTTCAGGATTGATGATCGCAATCGATCCGAAGGGGTCTACTACATCACCTTTGTCGGACAAGAAGATGAGCAAGATGATGGCTGGTTTGGCTGGCTGTGGTCCGATGATGACAAGAATCCCATGCTCGACCGCAATTTCCGTGTCCTGATGGCTGAGCAAGCCGAGAACGAAGTGACGATCCGTATTCTGGACGACACTGGCGCTGCACTGCCTCGCCGCGAGCAGCAAGGGCTGCTCACCCTGCTGAAAGGCAATATCAACTGATGACAAAGACGGCGGGCACTGCTGTGCTCGCCGTCACTTTCACCTTCCTTTGACTCAGTCGCTATCGACCATGCGCACCGGGATCGCGCTGCTGGCATCGAGGTGAATATCCCGCTGCGGGAATGCGATGGTGATGTCCGCGTTATTAAAGGCTTCGTAGATTGCCACCCTGAGCTCGGTCGCCACCAAGATGAAGTTCTCCAGAGTGTAGCAACGTAGCCAGAGCACCAAGGCGTTATCGCCGAAGTCCTCGAACGTCACCCATGGCGCTGGGTCATCCAGTACTTTCTCATTTGCCGCTGCTGACTGGAGCAACAGCTTCATGGCGGTTTCCACGTCACTGCCGTAGGCAATCCCTACGGGCACAACGACGCGCAGTCGCGTACTGCTGAGTGACCAGTTGGTGACAACACCCGTGATGAGATCTTTGTTTGGTACTAGCACCTCCTTGCCCTCGAAGGTCTCGATCACCGTTGCACGGGGGTTGATGCGAGTTACTGTGCCGTCATGCCCGCCGGCGTTCACAATGTCGCCCACACGGATCGGCCGCTCAAACAGCAGAATAATGCCGCTGATAAAGTTGGCTACGATTTCCTGCAGGCCAAAGCCAATACCCACACCGAGTGCTGCGACCAGCCACTGCAGTTTCGACCAGGCGAATCCCAGCTGCGCCAATGCAAGACTGGCGCCGATGCCAATGATGACGTACTGCATGAGCATGGTGGTTGCGTAACGACTGCCTGAACTCGCCTTGCCCCATTCGAGCATTAACACGTTGGCCATCGGTGGCAGATGGCGTGTCAGCAACACGGTGATGAAGGCGATCAGCAGCGACAACAGCAGCGTGCTGAGCGTGACGGCGCGGAGCTCGCCATTGGGCAGGCTGTCATCGACCGTCGTCCACAGTGTGATGTCGTTGAAGATTTCGAAAGCCGGCAGCGCGGG
>JAZBOZ010000098.1:0-2522 GCA_036351405.1 Halieaceae bacterium | reverse complement strand
GGCAAGCCGACTTTGAGCTGGAGGGGACCGGCCATGATCAGGTCTCGCTCGGGGCGGGGTGTCTGGTGCCCACCGATTGCCAGCATGCCTTTCAAGGTCTGGGCGATAACCGTATGCTGGTGCTCGATTTTAACCGGGATGCGATCGCCGACAGTCGCATCGATACCGAAATGCTGGATCGGCTGTTCGATCATCCTCACTACTTTCATCTGGATAACCAGTTTGGCCATTTCCTGTCGTCCATGGTCGCCGAAATGGAGCAGTACGGGCATGATACGCACATGCAGCAGCATGTCAGTGCCTTGTTGCTGCACGCGCTTTACCAGAGGTTGATTGGCCAGCCGCTGGGTTCCGGTGGGAGCGGCAGTCGTATTGACCTTAAGCGACTGGACCGGATGATCCGTGAACGACTGGCCAGCAACCTGAGCGTCGCTGAGTTGGCCGACTGCTGCCACATGAGCCTCAGTCAGTTCCACCTGCGGTTTCGTCAAATCACCGGGATGACACCCTACCAATATGTGATGCAGCATCGGCTCGACCAGGCTGTCTGGTTGTTGCAGTGCGCCTCGCACAGCATTGCCGACATTGCCGTCGAGACCGGCTTCAGTAGCCAGAGCGCCCTGACTCATGCGGTCAAAGCACGCTATGGCGTCTCGCCCGGGCAATTGCGCAAACAGGCCCAGTAAGACTCACCGCTTCACACCCGCTTGATGCCCAAACCAGATTATTTTGCAAAAAGGCCGTGGTTTTTCACAATCATTCCCTGTCTGTGACGTCTACATTGGGGTCAAGGTGCATGGGTGTTTCATGCTCTGATGGCGCAGCCATCTGTGCTTGGCTTGCGCTTCCGGTTATTCAACAAACACAACAGGCGGGTCTGCGATGACACATTTCAAAGCCTCGGAGCTCTTTGATGATGCCCCGGTAAAGCGCACAAGCGACCAGTGGTATCAGCGGATTGTCGATCAGTATTCGGTTGATGAAGACGAATACATGAGTCAACTGGTAGCGCTTGCGGAGCCTGAAGAAAAGTACCGGCGCGCCGTCGAAGCCACTGCTCGCCGAATCGTTGAACAGGTGCGAGATCAGGGGGATGTCGCGCACGCCGTCGACAAGCTGCTGCAGCAGTACAGCCTCGACAATGAAGAGGGCGTGATCCTGATGTGCCTGGCTGAGGCGCTGATGCGCGTGCCCGACCCGGAAACCGCCGACGACCTGATTCGTGACAAGCTTTCGGTCGCCGACTGGAAGGAGCACATGGGCAAGTCCGATTCGCTGCTGGTCAATGCCTCGACCTGGGGTTTGATGCTCACAGGACGCGTCACCTCACTCGACAGCCGCGAGACATCCCCGGCCAATTTGCTATCCAGACTGATCAACCGTGCCGGCGAACCGGTGATCCGTGCCGCCATGCATCAGGCGATGCGCATTATGGGCAAGCAGTTTGTGCTGGGTCGAACCATTAAGGAAGCGATTAAAAACGGCAAAGCCTATCGCAAGAAAGGATACACCTACTCCTACGACATGCTGGGTGAAGCCGCATTCACGGATGCCGATGCCGAGCGTTACTTTCAATCCTACCGTGAGGCGGTAAAAACTCTGGGTGAGCGTATGGACGAATGGGGCGACGCAGTACCCAAGCCCACCATCTCCATCAAGCTGTCGGCCTTGCACCCGCGTTATGAGGAATCCCACCAGCATTGGGTAATGAGTGAACTGGCCGAGCGGGTGGAGCAACTGGTCAGTGAGGCCCGTGCATTGAAAGTCGGCATCACCATCGATGCCGAAGAGGCTGACCGTCTTGAGCTGTCGCTGCGGTTGTTTGAGCAGGTTTTTCGCAGTGAGGCGGCCAAAGGCTGGGGTCAGTTTGGTCTGGTGATCCAAGCCTACTCAAAACGGGCGCTGCCGGTGCTGGCCTACCTGACCGCGCTGTCCAAATCTCAGGGCGATGAAATCCCGGTACGTCTGGTCAAAGGGGCCTATTGGGATACGGAAATTAAACTGGCGCAAATGCTCGGGTTGTCGGACTACCCGGTGTTCACCCGCAAGGAAAACACCGATGTCGCTTATCTGGTGTGCGCCCGCTATTTGTTGAGCCACGCCACCGACGGCGCCATTTACCCGCAGTTTGCGACCCATAACGCCCACACCGTTGCGGCCATCGCAGAACTGGCCAAAGCCAACCCGGAGCGTCCCTTCGAATACCAGCGTTTGCATGGCATGGGCGACGCCCTGTACGACACCGTTCTTGACGAAGGCAACCCCAGAGTGCGCATCTATGCACCCGTGGGTGCGCACAAAGACCTGTTGCCCTACCTGGTTCGACGCTTGTTGGAAAACGGCGCCAATTCGTCCTTTGTTCACCGTCTGGTCGATGCCAAAACGCCGATTGGCGATCTGGTGGCCTCGCCCGTTGAACTGGCCAAAAGCCGCCCGGTATTCCGCAATCCCAAAATCCCCCGCCCTGGGGAGCTGTTTGGTCAGTCGCGTCGAAACTCTCAAGGCTACAACCTGGCGGTTGG
>JAZBOZ010000097.1:0-5234 GCA_036351405.1 Halieaceae bacterium | reverse complement strand
GACGGTCGGGCGCGTGCTCAAGCGCCGGCACTGCCGCCATCAATTCCTTTAGGTTGTGCTGATGATCTACATCCCGCTCGTCGGTGGCCTCATCGTTGGGACCAAAGCTGGCACCGATGCAATGGATGCCGTTGACTGCGGGCGGCAGGTATCCGCGGTGGCAAATGATGCTCTTCAGCGCGTCGAGTGGCGGGGTACTCGTGATATGGGTGGTTTGGCCGCGAATCACTTGCAGCGGGAGCCACTCGGTGGAAGTGAACTGCCGGGTCTCCCAGGCAGTCGCGAGGATCACGTGATCGCCGCTGGCCAAGGTTTCACCCTGAGCGTTAGTGGCGCGCCATGAATCCTGGCTCTCTTGGTGAATACTGACTTGCCCCGTGCCCGTTTTGAGGTCGATGTTGGGATGCTCCAGTAACGCCCGGCATATCGCAGCGGGGTGCAGCCAGGCCGCCTCCGGGTACCAAAGACCACCTTGCGACAGCGATATACCCGTGAGAGTGGTAGTGTCCTCAGCACCGATGACCTGCGCGAAATCGCCGAGTGAAACCAGTGCGCGGCGTAGCTCCTCGAGCTCCTCGGTCTCCTCCATGAGCTGCAAGTACCCACAAAAAGCCCCGTCGACGCCCTGTTCAAGCGCCTGCTGATGGAACAGTTCATGGTAGCGGGGGAGGGCGTATTGATAGCTGGCAAGCGCAAAATCGCTGAGATTACCGAAACGCCGTGATAGCCGCGTGTAGGTGACGCCCTGCCGGTTGCGTGAACCGCCAGCGGCAACGTCCCGGCTTTCCAGGACGGAAACCTTGAGTCCACGCTGCGCTAGTGCGCGTGCCACGTGCGCCCCTGCGAGGCCAGCACCAACTACAACCACCCGCTGCACGGACTTGTGTGTACACCGATCCCATGGGGTGACGGCATGCTCTGGCTCTGGTGGTTGCTTAATGTGGCCTCGCAAGCACTCGCGTTTGCGACCAAAACCCTGACGCTTTTCCATGGCAAAGCCCGCCTCCTGCAAACCTCGCCTGACGTGCCCTGCCGCGGTAAACGTGCTGACAGTCGCGTTGGCTCGGCTGAGACGCGACATACTGTGCCACAACGTGTCGTTCCACATGTCCGGGTTTTTAGCCGGGGCGAAGCCGTCGAGGAACCAGGCATCAACCCAGGGCCGGCCATGGCTTGCCAAATCGGCCAGCGCATCGGTCGCGGTCTCCCACCACAGATCGAGGGTGATGACGGCATTCTCGAAATGGCGGCCGAAATGGCGGCGGTGGCAACCTTGAATAGGGTGTGGCCAGTGTGAGTGCAAATTGGCGGCGTCGTCACTGAGAGGCCCCCACGCATTGGCGACCGCAGCCAGTTGGCGCGGGGTGAGCGGGTGAGCATCGACACCGAGGTAATGTAGACGTGCGCCAGCGGGCGCATGGCTGCGCCAGGCTCGGAGCGTATTCAGGAAGTTGAGCCCCGTGCCGAACCCGAGTTCGGCGACGGTGAATAGATCCCCCGGCCTCAGGCCTGCGAAGCGCTCAGCGAGTGCATTGCCCTCGATAAAGACGTATTCGCTCTCGGCAATCCCATCCTCGACCGAATAGTAAATGTCGCCGAAGGTACGCGATCGCAGGACAGCCCCATCCCACACCGTATCGGCTGCGGGAAGCGGTCTCCATAAGGCGTTACCTCGATTGATCACAAGCTGGCCAAGGTCTTGAGTATTGAGGGTGGAGAGTCTATCAAAGGGTACTGCCGACCGGTTTCTCGCTGGAGTCCACAGTAGGGTCCGCGGTAGAATCTGGGCTCATCCCCCATACGATTTAGAGTGCAATGCAAAAGGGTCAAACCACACTAACCCCCGAACAAATGGCAACGTTGGCGGTGAATCTGCTGAATCAAAGCCTGTTGGAAGCGGGGCGCACCCAAGCCAAACAGCTGTTTCGGCGTCTGGAGACCAGAGAGCCGGCACCACTGACCAATCTCAAAACCGATGATGGCGGCGTTATTCGGGTCGACTGCCAGCTCGATAGCCGGGCCTTTGTGGGCGGATTAAATTTTTCGAGCTTTCGAGACGGCGTATTGGCGCTGCTGTCACAGTTGTCGGACACCCTCCGTGCCGAGCAGCCATTGAGGACTTTCAGTCCACTGCCCGAGCAAGACCAGCCTTTAGATGCTGATACGCCGGCCCGTTTGTTTGCTGTGGGCGGCCTCACCACCCACGACGGTAACACCAACATGCTGATGTTGGGTGTGCGTCCGGAGGCGGATCAGCCCGTGCTCAAGCTGCAGCTGATGTACGTTGATCCCACGCAGTTTCAGGCGGAGTCGTCGACGAGCTGAATATCCGGCGGCGGGACGATGGTCACGGTTTGGGGTTCTGTCGGCGCCATCACGCTGGCCTCCCCGCGTGCGACAGTCTTGCCATCCTGATTAGTGACCGTGCAGCCGATGGTGACCCAGGGTTTGCGCTCATGCTTACCGGTGACCTCGAGGTTGATGGTGACGGTATCGCCGAGTTTGACGGGTGCGCGGAACTCGATGCTTTGGCCGAGGTAGATACTGCCTGGCCCAGGGAGTTCCATGGCGATCGCTGCCGAGATAAAGGCGCCAGTGAGCATGCCGTGGGCAATACACTCGCCGAATTGAGTACCTGCGGCGAATTCGGGGTCCAAATGAACTGGATTGTGGTCCCCGGAGACCGCAGCAAATAGCTGGATCTCCCGGTCAGTTACGAGGCGGCTGATGGAGACGCTGTCGCCAATGGCGATCTGGTCGAAAGTGCGATTACTGATTTGCATGTCGAATCCTGAGAGCGCGTTTTTCTATTGGACAAGAATACAGGGCAGTTCCACTACTGTTACAGCAATACAAGACAATAAATAGGAAATACAGAGGGCAAGATGACAACGGATATTCAGCACCTGATTACAGAGCGACTCGCCGCATTGGGTATTGAGACCCACCTCGACGTCACGCGTTACCCGTCGATCGTGGCACTGTTCGAAGAGGCTTTTGCCACCCACGCAGACCTCGATGCCTGCTCCAGCCTCGGACACAAGCTGACTTATCGACAGCTCGATCAACTGTCGGCAGATTTCGCCTCGTGGCTGCAGCACGAAAGTGGGTTGTCCGCGGGTGACCGGGTGGCGATACAGATGCCCAATCTCATTCAGTATCTCGTCGTTTGCCTCGGCACGCTGCGGGCGGGCATGGTCGTGGTGAACACCAATCCGCTCTACACCGAGCGGGAGTTGGAGCACCAGTTCAACGACGCAGGTGTCAAATTGCTGGTCGTCCAGGCCAACGTGGCAGCAACGGCTGCTAAAGTGCTCCCCCGCACGCAGGTAGAAAAAGTGGTGGTTACCGAGCTTGCGGATTTGCATCCCCAGCCTAAACGCACCTTGATCAACTTCGTCGCCAAGCATGTGAAGAAGATGGTCCCCGCGTTCGAGATTCCGGGGATGCTGAAGCTCAATAGCGTCTTGCGCGCTGGTCGACGCCATTGTTACCAGCCGCCCACGCTCAGCCCCGATCAATTGGCGATGCTGCAGTACACCGGTGGTACCACTGGGGTTGCCAAGGGCGCGATGTTGTCTCACGCCAACTTGGTCGCCAATGTGCTGCAGTGCGATGCGGTGTTCAAGACCAATGGCCTCAATGGACGCGGCGACGTCTTTATGCAGCCTTTGCCCGTCTATCATATCTACGCGTTCACCGCGTCAATGTACGGCCTGCATGTCGGCGCCCACACGGTTTTCATACCCAATCCGCGCGATCTGGGTTCGGTCGTTAAGGCGTTTGCAGACTACCGACCCCATCTTTTCTGCGGGCTCAATACGCTGTTTGTTGCACTGAGTAATGATCCCGCGTTCCAAGCGCTGGATTTCAGTCGCTTGAAGGTAACGCTGTCGGGCGGCATGGCGCTGACCATCGACGCCGCTGAACGCTGGCAGCAGATTACTGGCTGCGCGGTGTCGGAGGGCTATGGTCTTACTGAGACTTCACCCGTGGTGAGCAGTAACCCGGGTAATGCACGGCAGCTCGGCACCATTGGTTTGCCGGTGCCCTTGACCGAGGTCAAAGTCACCGACGCCGATGGACAGGCGCTGGGTTTGGATGAGCCAGGTGAGCTTTGTGTGCGCGGTCCGCAGGTCATGATGGGGTATTGGCAGCGGCCCGAGGCGACTGCTGAAGTACTGGATGATGACGGCTGGTTTGCAACGGGCGATGTTGCCGTGATTCAGCCCGATGGTTATTTGAAGATCGTGGATCGCAAGAAAGACATGATTGTCGTCTCTGGCTTCAATGTTTACCCCAACGAGCTCGAGGACGTGTGTGCTCGTCACCCCGGAGTGCTCGAGTGTGCGGCAGTGGGCGAGCCAGACCCTACCGCTGGCGAGACGATCAAAATGTTTGTGGTGAAACAGGATCCCGATCTGACCGAAGAGGCGGTGCGGGATTGGTGTCGTGAGCATCTCACCGCTTATAAAGTGCCCAAGAAGGTCGTCTTCCGCGAGGAGCTGCCCAAGACCAACGTGGGCAAAATACTTCGCCGGGAACTCCGCGACCAGTAGCGCGTTCCGCTCTTGATGGCCACCTGCACTGATGACCGATTCGAAACCCAGCGTCGAGCGTATCGTCCCGACATTGATCAACTTTCCCGACGCGCTGCCGGTGGCAGGGCGCCGGGAGGAGATCGCTGCGGCCATCGAACAGCATCAGGTGGTGGTGGTCGCCGGGGAGACGGGTTCCGGTAAGACTACGCAGCTCCCCAAGATTTGCCTGGCGCTGGGTCGAGGGCGCGAGCAGCGTATCGGCCACACTCAGCCACGCCGGCTCGCCGCCAGAACGGTGGCACAGCGGATTGCGGATGAGCTCGAGTCACCGCTGGGCGCGCTGGTCGGTTATCAGGTCAGGTTTACCGATAGCGTGTCCGATGCCACGGCCATCAAACTGATGACCGATGGCATATTGCTCAGTGAGCTCGCCAGAGATCCCGAGCTTCGCGCCTACGACACGTTGATTATCGATGAGGCCCACGAAAGAAGCCTCAATATCGATTTCATTCTTGGTTACCTGAAGCGACTGCTGCCCCGCCGCCCCGATCTCAAAGTGATCATTACGTCAGCCACCATCGACGTAGAGCGCTTCTCCCGACACTTTAACGACGCGCCGGTCATCGAGGTGTCCGGCCGCACTTATCCGGTTGACCTGCATTACATCGGCGACGTCGAAGACCGGGATGAGGG
>JAZBOZ010000096.1:0-9641 GCA_036351405.1 Halieaceae bacterium | reverse complement strand
GCCAACAAGGTCGTCGCAGCTGCTGGAGATACCCTGCGCGCCTTGTACGACGTCGAGAAAGATACTGCCTAGTGAATAATTCGGCGCTATTTGCCCCATTTCGATGATCGTTATTGAGCCGACCTCGGTTCTGCCGATGCTAGTGTCATCGTCGTTCGAGTATAGACGCGAAAAGAAAGGTTGTGCGCGGTACGGGCCTCTGTCCGGAATTCTAGGCACGGTGCACGTGTCATCGACTGTTCTGATCTCTGCGCCACCACCCGTGGTGGGAGCGATCACGAAATCAAAGCTATCGTTGGGTGCGAGGTAGGCGTTGAAATCCAGCACTTGCATACCATTTTTGGCTTCATGTATGGATATGCTTACGGCCTTCGCGTCTGATGTCGTGTTGCTAATCGACACCGTCGTTGTGTTGCCGTTTTGTGCGCTGTAGAACGGGAAAAGTAGCGCTTCTCCTCGCCCTTGCTCGTTCAAGTACATTTGCGCGAAGCAGGCGGGAGAACACATGACCAGGAGGGCGCATGAGATCAATTTATTGATGTGTTTCATCGCTCGTTTGCCTCTCACACACTCGCTGCTATCGCTCGCCTACTGCTACGACGACTGGGCCGCACTCGCACAGTACACGCTTAACCGCTGCCAGTTCATAGGCAAATCACTTATCTGCAGTATTTTAATCCTAGGCATCTTCGTACTTCACTTTCAAAAGCTACCCCTGCTTTTGTGGGCGAAGAATTGGCAGTGCCGCCGTCGACATGCGAATCTATTTTTAGCATCATCAGCGGTCGGCGATAGCTGGTAACCGCACGCAGCCTTCGTGTTGTGCCCAATATCGTGGTTAATTACGTGCATTAAAAAATTTCGGGGAGCCGGATGCAGCAAAACAATGCCACCAGCCGGTTCCTGCGACTGGTGTTGTGTGTTTTCACCGGCCTCACCTCCGGCATGCCGCTATACCTTCTGCTGCAACTCGTACCTGCGTGGCTCAGGGATAGCGGCGTATCCCTCGCTGAAATCGGCCTCTTCGCGCTGGTAGGTCTGCCCTACACTTGGAAGTTCATCTGGGCGCCCCTCATGGATCGTTGGGCGCTGCCGCTTGGTTTACGCCGTGGCTGGATGCTGCTCACCCAGCTTTCCCTTGTGCTCACGATTGGGCTGATGGGTTCATTGGACCCGACGGCGCAAACCTCGTTGATCGCCGCGATGGCCGCTGTGGTGGCTTTCTTTTCCGCCACTCAGGATGTTGCGGTCGATGCCTATCGTCGCGAACTGCTCCCTGATGAGGAGTTAGGACTCGGCAACTCGATTCACGTACAGGCTTATCGAATCTCCAGTCTGGTACCGGGCTCTCTGTCCCTGATTTTGGCTGATCACATGCCCTGGCCGGTGGTGTTCTGGATCACCGCCGCGTTTATGTTTGTCGGCGTCATGATGAGCCTGCTTGTGAAAGAGCCGGCCCATGAGGTGCGCGCTCCTGAGTCATTGTCGCAAGCCGTTGTGGCGCCCTTTAAGGAATACTTGCAGCGGCGTGGGGTAGGGCCATTATTACTGGCGCTGGCATTTATGGTGCTCTATAAAATCGGCGACAACATGGCGACGGCCTTGGCCACACCGTTTTATCTGGATCTTGGGTTCTCCAAAACCGAAATTGGTCTCGTCGCCAAGAATGCTGCACTTTGGCCAGCCATTTTCGGCGGGCTGGTGGGCGGCGTGCTAATGCTGCGGTTAGGGATCAACCGCTCACTGTGGCTCTTTGGCGTGGTGCAGATGACCAGCATACTGGGCTACGCGCTGTTGGCATCGACGGGGCCGGTGCTCTGGCTGCTAGCAGGCGTGATTGGCTTTGAGTATTTAGGGGTTGGGCTCGGCACAGCTGCTTTCACGGCATTTATCGCGAGAGAATCCAGCCGGACCTTCGCGGCGACCCAGTTTGCGCTGTTTACTGCGCTGGCCGCGCTACCGCGCTCCTTGGCGAATGCCGCCACAGGTTTTATGGTGGAGCACATGGGTTGGGTAACTTTTTTCTTGGTGTGCACTGCCGCGGCAATTCCCGGCATGTTGCTGCTCTTTTGGGTGGCGCCGTGGAGCGCGAGTGAGGCGCAGGATCTACACGCGACGGAAGGCGCCTGACCGTGCGGCTACTGATTCTCTTATATCCCTGGCTTGAGCTGTGGAGTTTGATCCAGCTCGGTGTCGAAACCAGTGCGTTGTTCGCAGTGTTTTGGGTGTTTCTGATGTTCATGCTCGGGGGCGCTCTGTTGCGGCGAACCGGTATGGCCAGTGTCATGCGGCTGCGTGAAGCCCAAGCAACGGGTGTGCTGCGTCAACAAGTATTGCTCGATGATATGTCGACCGGTTTTGCTGCGTTGCTGTTCATCGTGCCCGGACTCATCTCGGATTTCATCGCATTGCTCGTATTGATTGGCCCGGTGCGCCGGGGCTTAGCACGATGGATTACCGGTGGTAGCGCTAATTCAGTGGAAGATCCATTGCGGTCGCCACGGGATACATCGCCCCGCAGTTCTGTGACGTTGGAGGGTGACTTTCACCGTGTCGATGAACATCGTGTTGATGATGCGTCTGAGGACAACCCCAAGCCTTAAATCTTGACCATAAAAAAGGGGCCCGAAGGCCCCCTCTCTGTCAGCTCAAGTGCCTGTCAAGACGCGGGGGGCGTCAGGACTGCGTCGATCACGTGAATGATGCCATTCGCGGCAGTCACATCGGTGATGATGACTTCGGCTTCATTGATAAATAACCGATCGCCATCCACGGTCAGCGTCACGCTGTCTCCATTCGCCATTTCGACGCTGGATCCGTCCAGGGTCAGGGCTGTCTCGGCGTCAACCGCCTGATCAGCCAGCACGTGATACAGCAGAATGTCGCTGAGCGTGTCGGTATCTGCCAGCAGGCCGTCGATGGTTTCCTGACCCAGCGCAGCAAACGCATCGTCTGTCGGTGCGAACACGGTATACGTTGCGGTTTCATCGGCGAGCACGGAGTCGAGACCCGTCGCTTGCAAAGCAGCAACCAGCGTTGTGAATCGACCATCGGCAACGGCAACGTCAGTGATCGTACCCACGGGCTCATCGGCCGGGGGCAGCAGAACAGCATCGATGACATGGATAATGCCATTTGTCGTGCCGATGTCCTTGGTGATGACTTTTGAGTCATTGATGAACAGCTCGCCATCACGGATATCAATGACGGTCGTGTCCTCATTGAACATCTCGACGGTCTGCCCGAGCAGGCTGGTAGCCGTAATCGAGTCCACCGCTGCGCCGTTCACGACGTGATACAGCAGCACATTGGTCAGTGCGTCGACATCAGCGAGTAAGCCGTTGATCGTTTCACTGCCCAGCGCTTCAAACGCGGCATCCGTAGGTGCAAACACGGTGTAAGTCGCATCCGGGTCTGCCAAAGCAGTGTCCAGGCCCG
Organism: Halieaceae bacterium; assembly: GCA_036351405.1. Lineage (GTDB taxonomy): Bacteria > Pseudomonadota > Gammaproteobacteria > Pseudomonadales > Halieaceae > Luminiphilus. The sequence goes on along the minus strand of JAZBOZ010000096.1, from coordinate 6,203 downwards.
CTGCCTGTACGGCAGTCACCAATGTCGTAAAGTCGCCCGCTGCAACGGCGGTCTCGACGATATTACCGGTGGGTTCGCTGATTTCCGGTGGAATCAACACCGCATCGATCACGTGGATGATGCCGTTTGAAGCTTCAATGTCTGTTGTCACCACTTGCGATTCGTTGATGAAGAGCGCTCCATCACGCAGCGTCAGAGCGACGATATCGCCATTGGCCATTTACACGGTGCTGCCTGCCAGTGACAACGCAGTCTCTGCGGGGACAGCCTGTTCGCCGATCACGTGGTACAGCAGGATATCGGAGAGGGTGTCGGTATCGCCGAGCAGCGCGTCAATCGTCTCTTGGCCGAGCAACTCGAATGCGGCATCTGTGGGGGCAAACACCGTAAACGTTGCGGCCTCATCCGCCAGCGTGCTGTCGAGGCCAGTTGCTTGAAGTGCAGCCACCAGCGTCTCGAAGTCCTCGGATCCGGACGCGATCTCCACAATGGTGCCCGGGCCTGGATCAGCCGCAGGTGGCGCTTCTTCAGTGACCGGTTCGGGGGCTTGGTTGTCGTCGTCGCTGTCGCAGGCTGCGAGTAATGAAGTAAATAGCAGTGCTGCGAAGATGCGCAGCACATTGCTGAGTGTCGGGGTGAATGTCAGGGTCATTGGGGGTCTCCTGTTAATTGCCGAAATGGCAATTGGAGTACGTGAGAATCATTCCCAATGGATCGTTGGTCTCAGTTTTGGAGTTAGACAGGACTTGGACGTAAAAAACCGGACATAAAAAAGCCGGCTCACCTTTCGGCTAGCCGGCTTGGGCGGTTCAAGGAGCTATTGGGTCATCGCCAATTCTCAGTCAAAGAACCAGCGGGCTGTCAGGCCAATGGTGCGCGGTGTGGCGACGCGGTATGCCAGTCGAGCACGACCGCCACGCTCGCGATCAAATGACATCAGCGCGTTCTCATCGGTTGCATTGTTGATATACGCCGCCAACTCCCACGTGGTGTAACGCAGGCCAGCTCGCAGATTCAGCATGCTGTAGCTGTCCAACTCCAGATCCAGTGAGGTCACCTCACCGCCTGTCGCGCCACCGAAGGGGAGACCCGACTGGAACTCACCGGCGCCTGGGAGCTGATCGCTGGGCTGGGTGAAACGTGTGCCCACGTACTGCAATGTCGCCGACAGGAAGGTCGCTTGAGAACCCCAGATGGGATCAAGGTCGTAAGTGGCCGAAGCGGACATCTGGAACTCAGGTACCGAGGGCAGGCGGTTACCTTCCTCGACGCCGCCAAGGATCGCACCGTTACCGTCGCGCACCGTGGTGTCGAACTCTGCCTCCAGCAGACTGCCGGCGAAGGTCAATGCCAAGTCTTCAGTGGCCTGTGTGGTGACCTCGAGCTCGAGACCAGCCGTATGCGCTTCTGGCACGTTAAAGGTGATCCGTGACGAACATGAGCCTGCATCGAGTGTTGTCTGCAAGTTTTCGATGTCTGTGTAGAAGACAGCTGCATTGATCACGGTATTACCCATCCGCGACTTCACACCGGCCTCATAATTCCAAAGAGTTTCGTCATCGTAGTCCTGAAAACCGCCAAAGGTTTCAAGGTCGGCGGGGGAACACAGGCCGCTGTTTAACGGATCGTTGACGCCACCAAGGCGGAAGCCCTGAGAGACCTGCGCATTCAACGTGACGCTCTCGTCGAGGGCATACGACGCCATCAAGCGTGGATTGATGCCGTCGGAAGCGGTGCTATCGGATTGATCCCAACCATCCGAGAAGAGACCGCCGCCGAAAATGGTGCGGTCTTCTTCGAAGTCGTACCAGCGCAAACCTGCGGTGACGGTGAGTTTTTCGTTCATGGCGTAGCTCACTTCGCCGAACGTCGCGAGCTGGCTGATGCTGTAATCAAGGTCAGCGTTGTAGGGCGAGTCACTTGGGTAGCCGTTTGCAACAGCGGCAGAGGTCCCAGCACCAAGTACCGCATCGGTGAAGCTGTCGTAGCCTGGGGTGGGTAGCCGCTGGGCGTAGTTACGTTCAATATCCATATAGAAGATGCCCGCAACCCACTGCAGATCATCGCTGCTATTGGAGGCAAAGCGGAGCTCCAGCGTGTCTTGTGTCAGGTCGGTGGTATCGCGGAGGTTGGAGGGCAGAGCAACTGCTTGTTCCGGGAAGCCCAAATCTACCGAAACCGAACCCGTCAGTGCCGACGCGTCACGGCTGACTAAAATGTCCCGCTCCATGCGGCTGGCAACGAAGGTGGTGTCGAAGGACTCGCCCTCGTAGTTCACGACCAGGTCAGCCAACAGTGTTTCATCGGCAAATGCCTCATCGAGCAGCAGGAATTGCTCACGCTCACCGAGGTCGATCGCAGGGCGAGTCGTCGTGAAGGGATTGGCGTATAGGTTGAACGCTTCCTGTCGGTTGAACCCGTCCGTTTGGATTTCCTGATACACCAGACGCGGGGTGATGGTAAGTGCATCCGTCGGCGTCCACTTCAGAGCCACCCGGCCACCCGTACGGCGACCCGTGTTCACATCTTCTTTACGGCTGCCATTCTCGCCGAGGGCGTCGATGAAACCCGCGTATTGTGTGCTGTAACCCACGACTCGCATGGCCAGGTTGTCGCTGATCGGGACGTTCACCATGCCCTTCAGGTGGCTGCCGTTGTTGCCATCAGTCACCGTGTTGAAGTCCATTTCAACCGCTGCCTCGCTCACGCCCAGCTTGGGTTGTTCGGTGATGTTTCGGATGGTGCCGCCAATAGAGCCCGAGCCAAAGAGAGTGCCCTGAGGGCCGCGCAAGGTTTCGACCCGTGCCAGGTCGTAGAGGTCAAAATCCGGGGTGAACAACGACAGTGAGACCACCGATTCGTCGAGATAAACACCGACCTGCTCTTTCACACCCGGCTGATCACGAACGATTTGCCCCGCAGAGACACCGCGAATGGCAACTTGGCTCTGGCCGGGTCCCAGGTTTTGGATGGTCAGGCCAGCGACGTTACGCGATAGCTCCTCGAGGTTGGTGGCCCCCGATCGTTGAATATCGGCTTGCGTCTGCGCGTTGATGGAAAAGGGTAGATCCTGGATGGTCGATTCACGCTTAGTTGCCGTGACGACGACTTCCTCCAAAATGCTGGTCTGGGCTTGAGCGGCGCCAGCGCCTACAACTGCCATGGCAAGTAGTGATTTTCGGAACATAGTGTTCTCTCTCGTTTTAGGTCTTATCAGCCGTTGGTGATCGGCTTTTTGGGTGCTATCGGGAAGTGGTGTTTCTGCCTGTCGGCTTGCTTTCGCTGTCCGACCGGGGCTCCGGATTTTACGGCGGTAGAATGCGCCGGTAATTTATAACTCGGGCGTATGGCAATGATTTTTGCCATTCACGCAATAAATGCGCGCGAGCCTCAGGTGCCACTTTCGTAAATTTTTAGCACTCTTTTGTATCGAGTGCTAAAAAATCCCTTGAAAAGCATTTTGCCGTCCCCATGTACCGGTGCGAGGCCCCATGCGGGGCGGTCAATCATATCGATATCAGGAGATCCATAAGCATGAAGATCCGTCCGCTGTACGACCGTGTGGTCGTTCGTCGCAAGGAAGAAGAGGAAACCACTGCCGGAGGTATCGTTCTGCCCGGTTCCGCGAAGGAAAAGCCCAACCAGGGTGAAGTGGTTGCAGTAGGTGATGGCAAGGTGCTGGACAACGGCGAGCAGCGTGCGCTGGCCGTCAAAGTGGGTGACACGGTCGTATTCGGCCAGTACGCCGGCAGCAACACCATCGAAGTTGATGGCGAAGAGCTCATCCTGATGAGCGAGAGCGAAATCTACGCCGTCGTCGAGTAATCGCCCCGAACTCCATTCAAGAAAAGGAATACAGAACAATGGCAGCAAAAGACGTACATTTTGGTGACAAGGCGCGTCAGCAGATGCTGGCGGGCGTCAACATTCTCGCCGATGCGGTCAAGGCAACCCTCGGTCCCAAGGGCCGTAATGTGATCCTTGAGAAGTCCTTCGGTGCACCGACTGTGACCAAGGACGGCGTATCAGTCGCCAAGGAAATCGAACTGGCAAACAAGTTCGAAAACATGGGCGCGCAGATGGTGAAGGAAGTTGCTTCACAAGCATCTGATGCCGCAGGTGACGGCACCACGACAGCAACCGTGCTGGCACAAAGCATTGTCAACGAGGGCCTGAAGGCCGTTGCCGCTGGCATGAACCCCATGGATCTCAAGCGCGGCATCGACAAGGCAGTCGCCGCAGCGGTAGAAGCGGTTCAGGGAATGGCCACGCCGTGTGAAGACAACAAGGCGATCGCTCAGGTAGGTACCATTTCTGCCAACAGCGACGCGTCTGTCGGTGAAATCATCGCTGAAGCCATGGAAAAAGTTGGCAAGGAAGGCGTGATTACGGTTGAAGAGGGTTCAGGTCTCGAAAACGAGCTGGACGTGGTAGAAGGTATGCAGTTCGACCGCGGTTACCTGTCTCCTTACTTCATCAACAACCAGGACAACATGCAGGCAGAAGTAGACGAGCCTTACATCCTGCTGGTCGACAAGAAGATCTCTAACATCCGCGAGCTGCTGCCTGTGCTTGAGCAGGTTGCCAAGGCGTCCAAGCCGCTGGTTATCGTGGCAGAAGACGTAGAGGGCGAAGCGCTGGCAACGTTGGTCGTAAACAACATGCGTGGCATCGTCAAAGTTGCTGCATGTAAGGCACCTGGCTTCGGTGACCGTCGCAAGGCCATGCTGCAGGACATCGCGATCCTGACCGGTGGTACTGTGATCTCTGAGGAAGTCGGCCTGGATCTCGAGAGCACGTCACTCGAGCACCTGGGTACCGCCAAGCGAGTCACTATGGACAAGGACAACACCACCATCGTTGATGGCGCTGGTGATCATGAAGCGATCAAGAGCCGTGTCAGCGAGATCCGTGTCCAAATCGAGAATACTTCTTCTGACTACGATCGTGAGAAGCTGCAAGAGCGCGTGGCCAAGCTGGCTGGCGGTGTTGCAGTGATCAAGGTTGGCGCAGCCACCGAGATCGAGATGAAAGAGAAGAAAGCACGTGTTGAAGACGCGCTGCACGCAACTCGCGCTGCCGTTGAGGAAGGTGTTGTTGCCGGTGGCGGTACTGCACTGATCCGCGCGATTGCCAAGATCGAAGGCCTCACGGGTGATAACGAAGACCAAAACATCGGTATCGCGGCTGCACTGCGTGCCATGGAAGGTCCGCTGCGTCAGATCGTCACCAACGCAGGCGACGAAGCCTCTGTCGTGCTCGACAAAGTCCGTCAGGGCGAGGGCAACTTCGGCTACAACGCAGCGACTGGCGAGTACGGTGACATGATCGAGATGGGTATTCTTGATCCAGCCAAAGTCACGCGTACAGCACTGCAGGCGGCAGGCTCTGTTGCGGGTCTCATGATCACGACCGAAGTTATGATCGCTGACTCGCCCAAAGAAGAGGCTGCTCCGGCAATGCCTGACATGGGCGGCATGGGCGGCATGATGTAAGCCACCCGGCTTGATCGAACAAAACCCGGCTACGGCCGGGTTTTTTATGCGCGAAAAACTCTTTGCTCTAGAGGAAGCTGTATGGCAGTAACCCTGTCAGCTGTCTGGTTTTTCCCTTATCTGACGGTGAGTTAGCGCGCCAGACCTGTGTCGTATCGGTATTAAGGGGTTACAATAGCCCCTGAAATTAATACTGTGTTCTTGCGAGCAGGTCACAGTCCACCCCGATCCCAAAGGAGAACTCCCATGGCTTTTGCACTGCCCGAACTCCCTTACGCCCGCGATGCGCTGGCGCCGCACATCTCATCTGAGACCCTCGATTTCCACTACGGCAAGCATCATCAAACCTACGTCGATAAGCTGAACGGTCTGGTTGATGGCACCGACATGGCTGACAAGAGCCTCGAAGACATCATTCGTTCTTCGGAAGGCGGTGTGTTCAACAACGCGGCCCAGGTCTGGAACCACACTTTCTACTGGCACTGCCTGAGCCCCAGCGGCGGTGGTGAGCCGAGCGGTGCTGTTGCTGATGCGATTAACGCGGCGTTTGGCTCCTTTGAAGCATTCAAAGAGCAATTCACAGCGAGCGCTGTGAACAACTTCGGCTCTGGCTGGACGTGGCTTGTCAAGAAGGCGGGTGGCACTGTGGCGATCCACAACACCTCCAATGCAGGCTGCCCGCTGACGGAAGAGGGCATCACCCCGATC
>JAZBOZ010000095.1:0-26929 GCA_036351405.1 Halieaceae bacterium | reverse complement strand
GTTCAGGCGACAAACGCCCTCTTCCACTTCGTCAGTACCTTCCGGACAACCTACGACAGCAGGCGGCAGCGCGTTGCCGGCGCCGAAGTCGAGGGTCCAGCCCGCCCACCAAGGGTCAGAGCCATCGGGATTCACGGCACCCATAAAGGTCGTGGCATCGAAGAACGTGGCATCAAAGTCCTGAGGATCACCATTTGCAGTGCTGGGCACATCAAAGGTTGAAGCGACTGCATCCCAATCGATAGGTGACAAGCCTGAGGCCGCGCTGGCCTGTGATGCCAGGATGTCATCCAGCTGAGCTGCCGCGACAACGACAGAGTCATTGCCCACTGAAGGCTCATTGGAGAGCGTGCCGCCAGCGCCAGGCGTGTTGGAGCAATCCTGGATCCAGTTGTTGAACACCAGAGCGCTATTGATGTTGCTCTCAGCGCCATCTTCGATCTGGGCACAGGTATCAAATGCGCCAGTCGCATCACCGGAAACGGTCACAACAGCATTGTGGAAGAAACCACCGCTGGTGTCCTTGAAGCGCATGATGAAGGGCGAGTCGTTTTCCTGCTTATCAGCGATAACTGTCAGGTTGACAACAGACGGCTTGGAGAGCCACGCCAATGAACCTTCGGTGTCCATCTCAAACGCTTCACCGCTGCCATCGCCATGCTGCTTGACCAACACGTACTGCAGGTTGCCCTGATAGCCTTCGTCCCAGTCAACCGAGTCGTCATTGGCGTTGGCAACAACCAGGTGCTTCATGTTGGCGGTGCCGCCGTAAAACTCAACACCGTCATCGGACGTCTCAAAGATCTGGATGTAGTCGAACTCGGTGCCTGAACCCACTGCGTTCAAGCTCAAGGCGTTAATTTCGTCACCGTCAGAGTTGATCGCAACACCGTTCTCGGCGAGTACCACGTACTTCATAGTGCCGCTATCGTCAGCGGCATTGTCGCCACCGATGAATCCGGCTTCGCCTTCACCATCGACGTTACAGGGGTCGGTATCGCAAGCGTTGTGCGGCGCGAAACCGGAGATCTGAACACCACCCCACTCGCCGGGGCCAGTGAAATCAGGATCTGATGAAGAGAAGATAATAGGTGCCGCAGCGGTACCGACCGCCTCGATCTTGCTACCGCGAGTGATGTGCAGCACAGCAGCGCTCAACGGATCATCAGAAGGCAGACCCTTGACGCTCACACCAGGCTCAATCGTCAGGGTGGCATTAACCAGCGCATCGCCACTGTCACAGGTTGTGGCATCCGCCAACAAGCAGTTACCGTTACCGATGTTGACCCGGCCATCCAGCTCGTAGACGTTGCCCGCTACCAGCGTGAGATCACTGAGGTAGGTACCGCTCAGTCGGCAAACACCGCCAGATACTTCGGTCGTACCGTCGGGGCAACCTGCCGCGCCGCCGGTGTCTCCACCTGTGTCACCACCCGTGTCACCACCGCTATTGTCGCTACAGCTACCCTCGCCGGTGCAGTTGTCACCGCCGATGCTGTTGTCCGGGGCTTCGATTGTAATCGTCGCCTCGTCGCCCTCTGAACAGCCGCCGAGGCCCACCAGGGCCCCAGAGGCTATGAGAGCCATTACAAACTGCTTGTTCATCACGTTACTCCCTAGTGGATTGGACCCGCCTGGGTCGGTGTTGCCGTTTTAAAGTTCCCAGTCGAGTCCGAGCTGGAAAGAAGTGCCTTTGTCGTATAGCTGGAAGATCTGACCACCCTGGGTGTACTCGACTTCCGCGTCGAAGAGGTTCTCAATGCGTGCTTTGAGCCGCAGTGAATCAGTGACGTCGTAGCGGTAAACCAGGTTTAACTCACCACGCGCCTCGAGCAGGACGTTGGGCAACCCGAGAATGCCTACGTCAGCAATCGACTCACCATTGTGGTTGTAGAGCAGCGTCAGCTGATGGCCACCCGGCAAATTGTCATAGCCCAACACCAGGTTCGCGGTGTACTCGGGCTGCCCCTGTAGCGGCCGCGCCTCGCCGCTCAACAGCGTGACTTCAGACTCGATATAGGCGGCGTTGAAGGAGACGAAAATGGTGTTGTTATAGTCGTCGGTGAGCAGGAACTCCTTACGACCTTCGACCTCAATGCCGTAGATTTCCGCAGCCTCCGAGTTCTGGAAGGTACGCGAGTTACTCGCCGTGCCGGATGCTGCCTGATAAACCCGCTCGATGGGATCGGTCATATCTTTGTAGAACAGCGCCGCTGAGAAGTTATCCTGCTCGTTGTCACCGAAGTACCACTCCCAGCGCAGATCCAGGTTGATAATTTCCGAGATATCGATGTTGGGGTTACCGCGCACACGAACGTTAAATTCGTTGTCGAAGAACACGGCGTTGGACGCCTCTTTGAAGTCGGGACGAGCCACCGTTTTCGACACCGCCAGTCGAAGCTGCTGAGACTCGGAGTAGAACCAGTTGATGCCGAGTGAAGGCAGCAAGCTGTCGCGGTCAACGATGCCTTGAACCGGGTTACCGGTGGTCAAATCAAATGTGTCGGTGACTTGGTCATACTGCTCGTAGCGCGCGCCAGCAATCACCTGCCACGTCGTATCGAACGTGTGGTCGTACATGGCGTAAATGCTGTTGTAATCGAGCGTCGCCTTGTACTCGTCAGAGACCTGTGTGCGTACCTGGAACAAGAAACCATCGGTCGGATCATCCTGAACACCGCCAAAATTGTTGTCGGCACACGTCACCGTGCCAGGGCCCTCGCCACAGACATAGATATTGTCGGAAACCAAAACGTTGGGTGAGGCGCTGAGAGGTGCGTTGGCGCCGTTATTGAAGAAACCATAAGTCGCACTTTCGGCGTCACGCTCGCGATAAATCGCTTGCCCACCAAAACGGAACTGCCCAAAACTCGACCCGTTATCAAATGCATCCCAAGTGAGGTCGATCGAAAGATCGAAATTATCGTCCGTAAGCTCGTCCCAACGTTTGGTGCTACCACCGTTGGAGAAGAAGAATCCATTGAGGATGTCGGTTTGCTCGCTGTTGGGCAGTGAGAAGTCGTACGCCTCCGCGAGGGCCGCCGGGTCGGTCAGGTTCGCTTCCGCGTTAAACCGCACGTCGGTTCGGCCCGGCACATAACGTAGGGCCTGGCTGACTGTGAACTGCCACTCGGCAAACCAGGAGCCATCCTCGTTCAGGAAATGCGAACCCAAAAGCTGGGAAGACAAGAACTGGCGCTCCTCCCATTGATTGGTGTGCTGGTAAACTGCCCGGAACTCATCCCCTTCTCGGCCGACTGAGCGCTCGACGAAGCTCTCGGTTGAGCGAGAGGCCACGTTATTCCACTCGAACGTGCTGTTACCGATGTTGTACCCAACGGACAGCAAACCCGAAACGTCGATATTGTTTGAGTAAGACTCGTAGCGCTGGTCATCAGCAACAATGCCACTGGCACTGTAAGAACGACGGATGCCGTTGTTGCGCTGGGACCAGTCGTTGGAGTAGTTCACCGCCGTGTAGAAGCCCAGCTCGCCATCACCGAGGTAGAACAAGTCACCAAAGTCGATACCAAAACTGGCGTTGGGAGTGGTTTCACGGAAGTCGAGATCCCAGCCGTCGGCGATCAGTACACCGGCAGCCCGCTGCAGTTCACGCAGGGTATCCTGGCGCAACACGAACTCCTCGCCCGTATTGCTGTCCACCGCGAGACCACCGTTCTGAACGATGTCGCCAATAGTCGATACGACGATGCTTTCCTTGCGAGCGCCGTCATCCCAGCCAAGCCAATCAAAGGCACCATTGAAGGGATCAACGCCAACTACGTTACCCGTCAAACCCGAGATGGCACCGATCGAGCCGGAGACGCCAAGGGCGCGCTCATCGGGGAAGGTTTTGGTATTGATCACCAAGTTGCCGCCTGTCGACTCGCCCGGCATGTAAGGCAAGAAACTCTTTTTGATATCCAGCTGGTTGACGAAGTTGGACGGGAATAAATCCAGCGGCACCGTACGCTTGGTGGGATTGGTAGACGGCATGGTTGAGTTATTCAGGGTCGACGTGACATAGCGCCCGCCCAGACCCCGGATGAACACGTACTTGTCATCCTGTACTGAAATACCTGGCACACGTACGACGGACGCCGCCACATCTGAGTCACCGAACCGTGCGAGCAACTCGACGCCAATCGTGTCAACGATATTGCTCGTATCGCGCTCGGACACTTCAAAACCGCTGGGGTCAAAGCTCGCCACCACGAAGACTTCTTCCAGAGCCGGCATATCAATAGCAATGGCGCCCTCGTCAGCGGGCAACGCCAGCAACGCGCCGCGGGTCACGCCGCCGACTACGCGCACTGTGGATGACACGTCACCCACTGAAATGCGGTACTGGCCACGCGGTAAAACTTTGGTGGCAGTACCTTGCTGGTTCGTTGATAGCGCACCGGCCCCGTTCGATAGCACCACAAGCTGGTTAGCTGCGGGCGCAGAGCCCTTGCGCACGGTTACCTGCAAAGTACCTGTCGGCGCTTCGCGGCGCTCAGCGGAGGATTCAGTGCTGCTAAATACGTCGATATAAGCTGGCTCACTGCTGCTCAAATCAACGATAACGTCCGCAAGCTGACCTGAGTTTGAGGCGAAGCGTGCAACGCCAGTAGCACCAGTGGGAGAACTTATGGAGACTAACTGCTGGCCCTGTTCAAGATCGGCAAACAACGACCCGTCAGCGCGGGTTTTGCCCATCTCCACACCATTAAGGGTGACGATGGCGCCTTCTACACCCCGACCGTCCTCGAATACGTAAAGCAGCAGCTCGTCGGCAGCTGAAACTGTCTGCACCAAGCAGGTGATGATCAAAGCAAATGAAATGCGACCGACGCGTAGCAACTTTGTCATTACGACCTCTTAAAGGTTACACACCACGACAGCATCGAACTGCCGCAGCCAATAGCCGCGCACCTTAGGCGAGAAGTGTTAAGCCTTTATTGCTGGTATGTGACGAAAACATGACAGCGCCTCGCGCGGCGCTGTCATAAAAAATTCATAGGGCTTTTGTTTGTCTGACACGATGCGCAAAGATCATTGGCAGCATCAAAACTTGGCGCCAAGGTGGGAAAGGTCGCTGACCCATCAACGCCAACAGTAATAGGTATCAACCACTCGACATGACGAGGCCGTAGATGCTCGATTTTCAGAATCTGCTGCAAAGCAAGTACCCCGATTTCGCCAAACGCCACCGCCGTATGGTCGCCATTTGTGGCAAGTTTCTCGGCTTTCTTTTTTACGAGAAGCGTTTTCAGCAGTTCGAACGGGACTACCCGCACTTGGAGGGCTACGACTTCGTTGAGGGCGTACTGCGCTACTTTGATTTTCATCTACGCTTGCGAGAGTCCGAGCGAGTACGTATCCCGGCGACAGGACGTGTAGTCATCGCTGCCAACCATCCGATCGGCTCGCTTGACGGTGTGGCCCTCGTCAATTTGGTCCGACAAGTACGTCCGGACGTTAAAGTCATTGCCAACGAGATGCTGATGTCGCTGCCGCCGATGCGGCCCGTTTTACTCCCGGTAGACAACATGGGGGGGAATACGGCGCGCCAAAATCTCAAGAATATTCGCAGCCATCTCGAGAATGACGGCGCTCTCATCATCTTCCCGGCCGGGGAGGTGTCGCGGTTTGGGCCCAGCGGTGTCCGCGATGGAGTCTGGCAGAGCGGCTTCGTCAAGATCGCATCAGCGACCCGAGCCCCCATCCTTCCGGTGTTCGTCAAAGGTCGAAACTCCATCTTTTTTTACAGCCTCTCTTTCCTCGCCAAGCCGCTTTCCACCGCCTGGCTTATCCGGGAGATGTTCAAGCAGAGCCACAACACGATCGATGCGCGCGTCGGCCAGCCCATCCCCCATGAGGTCTACAGCGCCAACGATTTCTCCGCCAAAAAACTGGCGAGCATGTTCCGCAAGCACGTCTACCGACTCGGCAAGGACGGCAAACTGCTGTTCCGATCAGTGGAAACGGTCGCCCCGCCTGAGTCGCCCTCGCTGGTTCGCCGCGAACTCGAGCAAAGCGAGCATCTTGGTACGACCGCAGACGGCAAAGAGATATACCTGGCGCGAATGGCCGATGCCCCCTGCGTCATGCGAGAAATCGGTCGCCTGCGAGAAATGACCTTCCGGTTGGTCGGTGAGGGTTCGGGAATGCCCAGAGATATTGACCGCTATGACCGCGACTACCAGCAGTTAGTGCTGTGGGACCGCGATGATCAGGAAATCGTCGGGGCCTATCGCATCGGTGATGCGGCAACCATCATGGCCAAGCGTGGCATTGAGGGTCTCTACACGCACAGCTTGTTTGAGTTTGACGACAGCATGCAGCCTTATCTGCAACAGGGCCTCGAGCTTGGACGCAGCTTCGTTCAACCCAAGTACCAGACTCGGCATGCACTCGACTACCTGTGGTTGGGTATTGGCGCTTATGTCCGAAGATATCCCCGATTCCGCTATTTGTTCGGCCCAGCCTCCATCAGCCGCTTCTACGGGCAGAAAGCAATCGCCCAGCTGGCCTATTACTACTCAACCTATTACGACAGCCTCGACCTCGGCGTAAGGCCCAGGACGCCATTTGAGATACCCGAGCCATTGCGCGCCGAGTTGGCTGCGGAATTCAGCGGTATTGATGCAGAGGAAGATTTCAAAGCGCTGCGGGACACACTTGCCGAAACGGGACTACCAGTGCCGACCCTTTACAAACACTATTCTCAAGCCACCGAACCCGACGGCGTGGTCTTTACCGCTTTCAATATCGACCCGGAGTTTGGCGACTGCGTCGATGGATTCGTGTTGGCGGATCTCACCAAGCTCAAACCTCGTAAACGCAAGCGCTATCTCGGGGAGTAATTGCGCCATGGAGGCCATTCGCCCCGAGGACAAGATTCACTGCCGAACGATCTGGATCTCCGATGTCCATCTCGGCAGCGTTCACAGCAAAACACAACAACTGCTGCAACTACTCGAGCGGGTGCAATGCGAGCGGCTTTACCTCGTGGGCGATATTGTCGACCTGCTGGCCATGCGTCGACGGGTGCATTGGCCAGATTCGCACAACAAAGTATTACGAAGGCTGATGAAGCTGTCGCGCCGAAAGGTGGATGTTATCTACGTGCCTGGTAACCACGATCATGCCTTCAGAACCTTGGTCAACAATGAGCTGGGAAGAATCAAAATTCGCCGCAACTGCATTCACGAAACTGTCGATGGCCAGCGCTTGCTGGTTACCCATGGCGACGAGCTTGACTATGCGGTGAGGTATTCGCGCCTGAACCGGTTCATCGGTGACATCGCCTACGACCTGCTCATGAGCCTGAACCGTTGGGTCAACCGTATCCGGGACTGGACGGGTCAGCCCTATTGGTCATTGGCGAAATGGGTCAAGAAAAATGCGCCGCAGGCAGAGCGTGCTATTGGTGCGTATCAAATGGCGGCGATCAATCTGGCGCGCGACAAAGGCTACGACGGCATTATTTGCGGCCACCTCCACTACCCGGCAATTTTTCGCCACCAAGGCATTGTGTATTGCAATGACGGAGATTGGGTTGAGAACTGCTCGGCGCTGCTTGAGGACCACGATGGTGAGCTACGTCTGATTCGCGGGGTCTCCCATCCCGACTCCGCGAAGAAAATGATCTTCGTTGATGCCACTGAGGAATTCGGCCTGCGAGTCACACCGGACTGAGCATCACCCCTTATTACACTTTTGTTAAAAAATCACATTTCTCGTTCCAAAACGTTTTTCGACACATCGGCGTTTCATCGGTAAGTTCAGGGATGTGAGAGCCACGCTACTGCGGGTGCAGTCCTTCGGTGCCTCACCACTGATGCCCCTCAAGAGAGGACGCACCACGCCCGCTTCCCATTGTCGGCAAACAGCCGGCCAAGTTCGTTCAATCCCTGAAATAGCCAACATCGCATCTGCTTGCCACGGTTCCCGTGGGCCAAGTGTGCGGCTGTTGGCGACTATGGAGATGTGTCTATGAAAAGATCGAAGCGAAACATGAGCCAACGCGCCTATGAGCGGGGTTACCAAACCGGGATTAGCGGCCGCAGTCGCGAGATGTGCCCCCACTCCTCCGGAGAACAGCGAATCCAATGGATGTCGGGGTGGCACGAGGGTCGCACCGATCAATGGGATGGCTACACAATGGCCACCGCCTGCCACAAACTATCCGGTTTTTAATCCTCAGGGACGCGGCCAAGCGCCGCGTCCACACGACTTTCTGTTACGGTATGCGGCGCGGGGCGTGAAGTGCACCTCTAACACGATGGCACTTGTAATCTGACAAGCACGCCCCATTTACCTCATGTGTGTAAAACGGGCATACCCAATTGGACAACACAGTACTCGCACAGCTAGAAGCCTGGCTGGATCGTCAGATCATTGGTCAGCAGGCGCTTATCCACAAACTTATGATCGCGCTGCTCGCCGACGGTCACCTGCTGGTCGAGGGGGCACCCGGGCTCGCCAAAACCCGCGCCATCAAACAGATGAGCGTCGGTATCGAAGGCAGCTTCCATCGCATTCAGTTCACGCCAGATTTGTTGCCCGGCGACATCACCGGCACCGATATTTTTCGGCCGCAGACTGGCGGCTTTGAGTTCGAAAAGGGCCCGATTTTCAACAACCTGATTCTCGCGGACGAGATCAACCGAGCCCCGGCGAAGGTTCAGTCCGCCCTGCTGGAGGCCATGGCCGAACGGCAGGTCAGTATTGGCAGCCGTACCTACCCGCTGCCCCCTCTGTTTCTCGTCATGGCCACGCAGAACCCGATTGAGCAGGAGGGGACCTACCCGCTTCCTGAAGCTCAACTCGACCGTTTCTTAATGCATGTAGAGGTGTCTTACCCCGATGCCGCTGCCGAGACCAAGATCTTACAGCTGGCCCGCAACGAGGCGGCCGGAGAGGCTGAACCAGATCCAGCGGAAATCTCGCAAGAGACCCTGTTCGCTGCACGCAAGGCGGTATTGGGCATACATATGGCCCCCGCTGTTGAGGAATACATTGTGCAGTTGGTGGTCGCCAGTCGAGAACCCTCGCGCTATGACAGCGAGTTGGCCGCATGGCTTGAATTTGGCGCCAGCCCCCGCGCCACCATCGCGCTGGATCGCTGCGCTCGTGCCCATGCCTGGCTATCAGGGCGAGATTTCGTGACGCCCGATGATGTGCAGGCTGTGGCCATGGACTGTCTGCGGCATCGCCTGATTGTCTCCTTCGAAGCAGAGGCCTCAGGCGTGAAGTCCTCAACGGTTGTGTCGCGTCTGTTGGAGCGGGTGCCGGTCGGCTAACACCATGAGCCGTGATCTCGACGCTCCTGTTCGCGGTGCGACGGTCGATACCGCTGAGCTCATCGCCAACCGTTTCGCCGGACGCCTGCTCAACGTGACGGCGGCCTCACGGCTGCTTGCCAATCTCGCGGGCCAAAAGCGCTCCCGTCAACGTGGACGCGGCCTTGAGTTCGAGGAAGTCCGACAATACGTACCGGGAGACGACGTACGCGCCATTGATTGGCGTGTCACTGCACGCTCTGGCGAGCCGCATACCAAACTGTTCCATGAAGATCATGAGCAACCCATTACAGTCGCAATTGACCTGAGAACGCCGATGAAGTTTGGATCGGTGAATGCTTTCAAATCGGTATTGGCCGCCCACACCGCGAGCCTGCTGCTCTGGTCAGCCCTCGACAGAGGCGAACGGGTGGGCGCGATGGTGTTACACGATAACGGCATTAACGAAATCCGCCCCAAGCGATCACGCAACACTGTGCTCCATGCCATTGGTGCTTTGGTCTCTTTCGCACAACCCGCGGAGTCGATGGCTGGCCAGCCTGAAAGCCTCGCGGCGCTGCTGACCCAGCTGCAGCGTTCCGCGAGCCCCGGCGGTCGGGTTTTTCTGATCAGCGATTTTCATGACGGTCTGAATCCGGGCAGCCTGGAGCCCATCCGGCAGTTGGCCAAACGCTGTCAGGTCGTGGCCATCCACATCAGCGACCCCTTGGAAGCGCACCTCCCCAGCGCCGGCCGCTACAGCGTCTCCGATGGGCACCGAACGACCAGTCTCGACACTGCCGATACGCAGACGCGAGCGATGTATGAGCGGCAGTTTGCCGAGCAGCTCGCGGCGCTGTCTCGCAGCTATAAGGATTACAGGATCCCCATGCTGCAGCTGGGTACCGATCGCGCGCCTATGGCGGTACTGCAGAAGGTGTTTCCCGGCCGATGAACCCCCAATCCCTGTTAGAACAGCTCGCCCCACTACGGGAACCCGCCGCAGTGAGTTGGTGGCCGCTGGCACCCGGCTGGTGGCTGCTCATGGGGCTGGGCCTGCTCGTGCTGCTCACCGCGACTATTTGGCTGTGGCGGCGTCGCGCTGCCAATCACTATCGGCGTCAGGCGTTGAAGATGCTCGCGCGGCTTGAGGCGGATGGCGAGGATACCGCCGCGCTGAATCGATTGTTAAAAGCTACTGCACTTAAGGTCTACGGCAAGCAGGTTGCCGCGCTCAGCGGCGACGCCTGGGTTGCCTTCCTCGAGACCCACTGCGAATCGATTAACAGCGACGCGCTTAGTTCCCTCGCCAATGTCTATGGGCCGACGGCCGAGGCACCGACCGCAGAGACAATAGCAGCAGCACGGCACTGGATACTACGCCATGAGGTCAACGATGTTTGAATTCGTGTGGCCCTGGGTCTTTGCGCTGCTCCCCCTGCCGCTTTTGATGTTGCTGGCACGGGGTAGCGGAGACGGGAAAAGCGAAGTCATCAGAGCGCCCTTTGCAGAGCGATGGCACAGCCTTGTTACGGGTGAATCGCGAGCCCAACTCAGTCAAACCTGGCGCACGCTACCGCTGTGGGTGATCTTTCTCCTACTTCTCACGGGCGCAGCACGGCCGCAGTGGGTGGGTGAGCCAATCCAGCTGCCCAACGATGGCCGTGACCTGATGCTGGGCATCGATTTGTCCGGCAGTATGCAGATTGAGGATATGCAGGTCGGTAACAATCTGGTGTCACGTATCGCCGCCGTCAAAGCCATTGCTGCTGACTTCACCAGCCGTCGCCAGGGAGACCGTGTCGGGCTTATCTTGTTTGGTACTCGCGCCTATGTGCAGGCGCCACTTACCTTTGATGTCAAAACCGTGACGCGATTCATCCGCGAGGCGCAGCTGGGTTTCGCGGGTGAAGACACCGCGATTGGCGATGCCCTGGGGCTTGCCATCAAACGTCTGCGCGAGCGTCCCACCGATTCCCGGGTGCTGATTCTGCTGACTGATGGACAGGATACCGCGAGCACGGTGGACCCTATGGAGGCCGCCTCGCTGGCCGCTGAACTCGATGTTCGCGTTTACACCATTGGTATCAGTCGCAATCTCGGTCGCTTGCGCGGCGGTGGCGAGGTCGATGAGGGTCTACTCCGAGCTGTGGCAGAGGCGACAGGGGGGCGCTATTTCAGGGCGAGAGACCCTGCAGAGCTGCAATCGATTTATGCTTTACTGGACGAACTCGAACCGGTTGAGCAGGAGGCTTCCACGTTCCGGCCACGTCGCTCCCTAAGCTGGCTGCCGCTGGCAGGCGCGGCCCTGTTGGCGATGCTGTTACTGGTCGCTCGAGCCGACTGGCGTTTCAAAGCCGGGGTAGCCAATGATTGACGGCTTCCACCTACTGCATCCCCAGATCCTTTATGGCTTGCTGGCACTGCCGGTCGCGGCGTGGTTAATTCGGCGCCGTCGCCATCGTGTTGGGAGTTGGCAACAGGAAATTGACCCCAACTTACTGCCCTGGCTGGTACCCACTGGCCGTCAGCAACGGGCAGGACTGCCCCCGGTCATCTGGCCGTTGGTACTTCTCGCGCTCACCGTCGTCGCCGCGGCCGGCCCCAGCCTGCAGAGAGCCGAGGTGCCCGTGTTCCAGCGCGCCGATGCGCAAGTGATCGTGATGGACTTGAGCGACTCCATGCGCGCTACCGATATCCAGCCCAGCCGAGCGCAGCGCGCGCAACAGAAAATTCTCGACATCCTCGCCGAGCGGGATGAAGGGGTAACGGGGCTGGTTGCCTACGCAGGTGATGCCCATGTCGTCACACCGCTAACGGACGACCGACGCACGATCGAGAATCTCCTACCCGCCCTCACCCCGGACATCATGCCTGTCCCCGGGTCCGACGCCGAGGCTGCATTGGGTGAAGCCGTCACCCTCATTACCGCAGCGGGCATGGCCAACGGTCGCATTGTGCTGATTACCGACGGCATGCCGCGTTTTGATCCTGAAGCAGTTGCGCCCCTTTTACGCGATGCCAACATCGAGCTGGCGATTCTGGGCGTGGGCACCGCTCAAGGCGCTCCCATGCCGCTGCCAGAAGGCGGGTTTCTGCGCGACGCCGACGGAGAAATCGTAGTGCCCGTCTTGGACAGCAAAACCCTCACCGACATCGCGACTGCGCTGGATGCGACGTATCGCGAGGTCACGCTCGACAACAGCGATATCGATGACCTGATCCTCGATCGGACGGGAGCACTCCAAGGTGAAGTCTCCATGGATCGGCGAACTGATACCTGGGTCGATCAAGGGTATTGGCTGGCGCTGCTCGCCGCGCTGGGTTTGCTGCCTTTCTTCCGTCGTGGCGTCATGGTGATCGCAGTAGCCATGCTATTCGCGCCCGCAGACACCCGTGCAGATTCGCTGTGGGACTCGTTGTGGAGAACACCCGACCAGCAGGGCGCCCAAGCGCTGTCGGAGGGGGATCCTGCTGCAGCCGCACAGGCCTTCGAGGATCCGGCATGGCGCGGTACCGCACAGTATCGCGCGGGTGACTACAACGCGGCAGTCAACAGTTTCAGTGACCTTAGCGACGCCGACAGCTACTACAACCTCGGCAATGCCCGGGCTTTGGCGGGTGATCTCGGTGGCGCACTGGCCGCCTACGACCGCTCGCTCGAATTAGCGCCCGATCGGGAAGACGCGCTGCGTAACCGAGAGATCATCCAGCGCGCCCTCGAGGATCAGCAAGCCGAGCAGGAACAGTCATCCGATAAGGGCGACAGTGACAACAACGACCAGCAAAACGAATCGGGCGAGAGCAATGATGCTCAGCAAGGGGATCAGGATCGCGACGACCGATCCGATCAACAAGATGCCAACGATCAAAACAATGACCAACAGGGCGATCAAAGCGAACAATCGGCTGATCGCGACGCGCCACAGAAGCCGGACCAATCAGGCAGTAGCAGCGCCGCAGCGGATCCGTCATCCGCAGAAGCAAACGATGAAATGGGCGCTGAAATGCAACAAGCGATGGAGCGCCGACTCGATCAGGAAACCGCCAAGCAAATGCGCAAATTCGATCAAGCGCTCGAGGATCAGCAAAAGCTCGAGCAGTGGCTGCGCCGAGTGCCCGACGAGCCCGGCGGTCTGTTGCGCAACAAATTTCGCTACCAGGCTATCCAACGTCTGAGAAACGGGGAAAAACCGGATGAAGACATTCGCTGGTAAATTGCTGACAAGTCTGGGGGTCGTGGCCTTACTGTTGTGGGCCACCGCTGCCAGCGCCCGACTGACGGCTGAGGTCGACCGGTCGGACATCGCAATGGGAGAAACCCTGCGCCTCATCCTCACCGGTGATGCGGGTGAGCGCCCCGACGAAGTCGATCTGCGCGAGCTTGAGCGAGACTTCGAAATTCTCAAGAGCTCCAGTGCCACCAGTGCGCGCCTGGTGAATGGCTCCCAGTCGGTCACGCGCACGCTGGAGCTGGAACTCGCACCTCGCCGGGAGGGATTGGTGACGATCCCCAGCTTCGTCGCGGGAGGACGTACTTCGACTCCTATCGCTATCAAGGTCAGCCCCGCGCCTGATATCGATGCCGGCGATGCTCTCGTCTTATTCGACGCCGCCGTCGACAACGACAGCGTGTACGTGCAGGCGCAACTCATGCTGACAGTGACGCTGCAACAAGCGATCAATCTCGATCAGCGAGAGGTTACCCCCTTCGATCTGCCCAATGCCGACGTGGAGATGCTCGAGCAGAGAACGTTCCAACGTCAGGTCAACGGCCGCCTGTGGCAGGTCATTGAATTGCGTTACGCCATTTTTCCGCAGGAGAGCGGGACCCTGGAGATTCCGAGCCTGACTTTCTCCGGACGTGAGATTCTCCCCGGCAGATCCCTCTTGGGCGCACGTCTGGGGCGCCGTATCCGGATTCAAACAGAGCCGCAAACTATTGTTGTAAAACCAGTTCCCGATAATTTTCCCGGCGATGTCTGGTTACCCGCCGAGTCTCTGACGATCAACGAATCCTGGTCCAAACCGCCGGAGACGCTAGCGCTGGGCGATTCGTCAACGCGCACGCTGGAGATCACCGCCGATGGCTTGCAGGGGTCGCAACTCCCGCCGATTCCCAGTCTTGATGCAGGGCAAGCCTTAAACGGGCTGAAGTTTTACCCTGGCGAAGAGACCATCGATCAGGCAGAAACTCCTCGCGGGCTTCGCGGCAGGCGACTCCAGAGCGAGGCGCTGGTCCCCAGCCAACCCGGTGATTGGCAGCTCCCCGCACGCCGCCTCGCATGGTGGAATACACGCACGGATCAATTGGAATACGCTGAGCTACCCGCCAGATCAATCACTGTCACCGCCGCATTGCTCCCCAACAGCACGAGTGTTACTGCTGGCAGCCCTTTGGACGCCGCGTCTCCCATGCCTGCGCCCCCTGGCTGGCTGTGGTTCGTGGGCGGTTCCGGGTGGCTAGTGTCTGTCGTGCTTGCGCTTCTACTCTGGTTCCAGTGGCGTCGAGGCTCACCGTATAAAGATGCTGCCCAAGGGCCCTCAATCGACACGGAGTCAGAAAGGCGGGCCCTGGTCGCAATGCGGCTTGCCTGTCAGCAAAATGACCCCCAGGCCGCGCGCAACGCACTATTGGCATGGGCGCGTTGTCGCTGGCGGCAGGACGTGCAGTCCCTCGACCAACTGCGTCAACGGGTGGCGCCGCCGCTCACAACGGAGATCGACGTACTCAATCGAGCCCTTTACGGCACTGGTGGTAGCGATTGGCAGGGCCAGTCTTTATTCGCCGCAGTTCGAGAGGCGCCGAAGGTGGACGCAGCCCGCTCAGTAGAGGGGCTGTCCCTCTACCCCACGGCCAGCTGAAGTCGGGCGAGCAGTCGCGAGCGGCATCGGGTAAACTGCGGCCGCCGGTAAGAGAGACATAAATGAAAATCCTACTTGCTGAAGATGATGTCCAGGTTCGACAGGAGCTTCGAGAGCTGCTGGTGGGTGAACACTACTCCGTCGTCACCGCCGCTGATGGCATCGAAGCTTTTGAGAAATTCCGTGCAGATCAGGACATTGAATTGCTGCTACTCGATATCCGTATGCCGCGCTGCACCGGCATTCAGGCGCTGGAGGCGATTCGCAAAACTGAAGCACATACCAGCCGGATTTTTGAAGCCATTTTCATCACAGGCAACAATGATTCGGATTCCGTCGTGCGGGCGCTCAAGCTAGGCGCCTTCTCCTTTTTGTTCAAGCCGATTGTGGTGGAGACACTGCTTGAGGAGTTGGCAGACGCCCGCGACAACATCAACATCCGGCGCTACCGACGCTTTCAGCATGAGACGCTTGAAGCGCAAGTGGCTGCCAACACACAGCAAATCACGCAGCTCACCAATGAGTTACGAACGGGGATGGGCAGTGCTGTCGAACTGCTGGCGCTATCTGCGGAGCACTTTGTGCCGGGTGTTGAACTGCACCTCAATCGGATTGCCGAAATGTCAGCCTGTCTGGGTGCCAGGCTCGATATGGGGCCAACCCAGTGTCAAATCCTCAGGCTGGCAAGCCTGCTGCACGATGTCGGCAAGTTGAAAGGCCCCGCCGAGCTGTATCAGTTGGAGCGTGAACTCACCGAAGAGGAATTCGCCCAGACCAAACAGCACACCCTCATTGGTGCCAGTTTGCTCAAGCGCTCAGAAGACCCTGTGATGATCATGGCGCAGAGCATTTGCGCGCAACATCACGAAAATTACGATGGCAGCGGTTACCCCAACGGTCTCAGCGGTGACGACATCTCTTTGGAAGCGGCCATCGTTCACGTTGTGGATGTCTACGATAATTTGCGAGCGCCTCGTCCTTACCGGGAGGCGCTGCCACATCATCAGGCATTGGATATCATCATCAATGGTGATCGCAAATCCTCACCTGATCACTTCAATCCGCGAGTGCTGCAAGCGTTGCTGGCAAGGCACCGCGATATTGAAGCAATCTACGAGCGCTATCGCCCCCTACCCCCGTAAGCTCAGACTTCCGCAAGGGAACGACTGACCACTTCGAAGACGTCACGCGACAAATTATCGAGGTTAGCGATACGCTCCAACTCGTTGCGCATCAGCTTTTGACCTTGCGCGTAACGACGCCAGCGAGTGAGCGGTGACAGCATTCGCGCGGCAATTTGCGGATTATCCGCCTGAATATGTGCAACCGTCTCGGCGAGCAGCGCGTAGCCCGCACCATCTGCCCGATGGAAAGCGATGGTGTTACCCGCCGCAAAGGCACCGATCAGCGAACGAAGCTTATTTGGATTGCGCCAGTCAAATACCGGGTGTTCGCGTAGCACTCGCACCGCTTCGACACAATCCTCAGCCGGTCGCGTCGCTTGCAGGCTCAACCACTGATTCATAACCAGATTCTGAGAAGACCATTGATCATGGAAATGCGCAAGCAGTGTCTCGCGCTCGGCCTGGGTACCCAGATTAACCACTAGGCGCGCACCGCTTAAGCGGTCAGTCAAATTATCGGCGTCGAAATACAGTTTTGATGCCAGCGAAACCGCTTCGGCATCGCCGCTGCACAAGTAATCCAACGCCAGGTGACGCAACGCGCGTTGGCCGATTTGCGCACCCTTTGGCTGATAGGGTCCGTTCACCACGTTGTCATCAAAAGCCGCCTTCCACTCAGGCGCCAGCGCCGCTGCGAGCATGGCTTTAACCCGATTACGGGCATGATGAATACGATGCACGTCTACCAGCCCCTTCAGCGCTGCGCGATCCGCGAGGTAATCCTCACTGGGTAACCGCAGGGTATGGGCCTTCATCGCCGCGTCCATGTCCGGGGAATTCAGCACAGCGCGACACGCATCCAGCAAGTCCTCGTCGATCGACGCCGCCTCGCTTTCAATCAACTGTGCCAGCAAAGTTTGTGCAGAATCCCAGCGCACGAAATCGTCGTCATCGCCACGCATCAACGTCAGTAACTCGGTTTCGCCGGGCTCGTTCATCACCCGCACAGGAGCCGAGAAACCTCGAAGCAGTGATGGCACGGGCTCAGCTGGGACGTTGTCAAACGTGAACGTTTGCTCTCGCTCGGTGAGTTCCAAAACCTGCGTGCTGTTATCTTCGCTCAGCGGTAGTGGCTGGCCATCGACGATCAGGCCCACAGCGATGGGAATCAACAGCGGCGGCTTGTTGGTTTGGCCCGCGCTGTCGGGATTTTCCTGGTGAATGCTGAGCGAGTAACGCTGTTGTTCCGAGTCATACTTACCGCTCACGGTGATCCGCGGCGTGCCCGCCTGCTCATACCAGCGCCGGAACTGCGTCAGGTCACGGCCTGAGGCATCTTCCATAGCGGTAACGAAATCATCGCAAGTGGCCGCTTGCCCATCGTGGCGGGAAAAGTAGAGGGTCGCACCCTGATGGAACGCGTCGGCACCCAGCAGCGTGTGCAGCATTCGCACAACCTCAGCACCCTTCTCGTACACCGTCAGCGTGTAAAAATTTGAAATTTCGATAAAGGAATCCGGCCGGACGGGATGGGCCATCGGGCCTGCATCCTCGGCGAATTGATGGGTGCGCAGAAACGTTACGTCTTCAACACGCTTCACGCCGCGCGAATTCATATCCGCTGAGAACTCGGCATCGCGGAAAACCGTAAAACCTTCTTTCAGGCTCAACTGGAACCAGTCGCGACAGGTCACGCGGTTCCCCGAATAATTGTGGAAGTACTCGTGGGCAACGATCGCCTCTACCCGCTGATAGCCCATGTCCGTGGTGATGTCCGGGGCCGCTAAAACACAGGATGTGTTAAAAATATTGAGGCTCTTGTTTTCCATGGCCCCCATGTTGAAGTCGTCGACGGCGACGATGTTAAACAGGTCGAGGTCGTATTCGAGACCGTACACTTCTTCGTCCCAGCGCATCGAGTGCTTCAAAGATGCCATCGCGTGATCACAGTAGTGGCGATCCTTTTCCTCCACCCAGATCCGGAGTGCCACTTCGCGGCCGGACACCGTCGTGTAACTGTCCTCCACCAGTGCCAGATCGCCAGCGACAAGCGCAAACAAGTAACTCGGCTTGGGATAAGGATCGTGCCAAACGGCGCGATGGCGGCCATCCGCCAGCGTTTTAGTCTCTAGCAAATTACCGTTGCTCAGCAGTACCGGGCACTGTTGCTGATCGGCGATCACCTCGACGGTGTACACCGCGAGCACATCGGGACGATCGGGGAAATAGGTGATCTTGCGGAAGCCTTCAGCCTCGCACTGCGTGCAATACATGGTGCGAGACTTGTAGAGACCCTCCAGCGAGGTATTGGCCTCAGGTTGAATCACGACTTCCACCGAGAGTTCAAACGTATCGGGCACCTTGAATACGATTAGCTGCTCATCGACCACCTGAAACGCATCATCGGTGAGCGGCTCGCCGTCGATGGCCAGCGACTCAAGCTCTAGCCCGATGCCGTCGAGCTTGAGTGCCGCATCAGCAGCGCCCTGCCGGCGCAGCTGCAGGCGACTTTTAACCCGGGTCTGGCCAGGATGAATGTCAAAACTCAGGTGAACGTCGTCAACCAGGAAATCCGGGACTTGATAATCCTTCCGATAAATCGTCTGAGGAGCACCGTCGCGCATCAGGATTCAATCTCCATCTGTATTTGGTAACCACCGAACTTACGGACGTTGAGCACGCCGGTATCGAGCATCAGATATTGCCCCTTGATACCTAGCAAAGTGCCTTCCACCCGGGGGGTCTTGTCGAAATTGTGGGCCTTCACTTTGGTTGGCCATACCTGCACCGGGTAGCGAATCGCGACCTCGGGTGCGTCATCCAACCATTGGATCGCTTGCACACCGAATCGATCTTGCAAGCCTTTAATCTCGTCGGCGCAGCGAACGAATAAATCGTCTCTCACCGCCGCCAGATCCAACGGCTCACCATCACCCTTCAACATGGTCTGCCAGGCCGTTTTATCGCCAATGTGCTGGCCAAGCGTGACCTCGAGCAGACCCGACTGGTGTCGCGTCGCAACCCGAGCAATCGGCCTCGCCTGGGTTGCGCCTTGATCCATCCAGCGGGTGGGCACTTGGGTGCCGCGAGTGATACCGACTTTGACAGCTGAGGTGTGAGACAGGTACACCACGTGCTCGATATTGCAGTGGGTGTCACCCCACTCCGGCTCCCGGCAGGTGCCCTCAGCGTAATGACACTTCTCGGGCTTCACGATGCAGCTGTCACACTGCGCCAACTTCTTGAAACACGGAAAGCAGTAGCCCTGATTAAAGCTTTTCTTGGTCAACCGATCACAATGGACGCAGTTGATCTGGCCGGTGAATTCAAGCCGCACCACCTTCCCCAATGCCGGGTTGAGCGGCACCTCGCCGGCCTCGGTGACCCAGTGGTAAGTCACAGGGTCGTCGAGGGTGGTCCGCATCTTGCGAACCGCACCACTGATCGGCGTCATGACGAAGTCTCCGTCCAGTTGAGTGGTTGTGGGTCATCACATTCATCACCGGCCTTGTGGCCTTTGTCGATGAACCCTACCCGCTCTTCCGGAGGTAAGTGCTGTTCGCCCCAAGCGATGACTGCCTGCATCGCGTGTTCGCGCTGCTCGGCTGTGACAGAGCGACCATCGGGCCAGCGGCCTGTCTCGAGTGCCTGCAGCAAACGATCGTATAAATCACGACCCATACCCGCGATGACATCGCGATATCCGTCAGTCAAAACCTGTTCTCCCGTTACTTGAGGGTGTGGCCGGTGCGCGTGAGCAACGCCAGCACCGCGCCAAGCATAAATCCAATCAACAACCCGCCGAGGTGCGCTCCGTTGGCGATCGCCCCGACACCGATGAAGTCGAGGGATCCGACAAAACCGATAGCCAGCCAGATCAGCATAAACATGAGGATCGCCGGTGGCGGCTGCGAAACCCATCCGGGTCGGAGCAAGTTCGCCGCCCATATAAAGCCGAGGAAGGCATAAACCACACCTGACATGCCACCGAAGATAGCAGGGCCCTCCCAGAAATACTGAATCGAGTTGCTGACCGCTGCCGACACCAAATACAAACCCAGCAGGTTAAAAGAGCCAATCACACGCTCGATACGCTGCCCGAACTCCCACAACCATAGCGAATTGAACACCACGTGCAGCCAACCGAAGTGAATCAGGGTCGGCGTTATCAAGCGCCACCACTGGCCCTCCATCTGGCCAAAGACGACTCCCGAATGGGACGCATCGAAAGGGACGTAATTAAAGAGCGCCAGCAAGCCAACCCAGCGCAATGGGAAGAACAGCAGGAATACGATGGCGCTCAGCGCGACCAGCCCAAAGCTGACCGGAGCACGGCGGATATTATTGGGTAAGTGCATCAGCCCAGCGTAACTTGTCTCGACAACTGGCGTAATAGCTGTACCCCGGCGGATGCAGCAATGTGAGCTGTTTTTCTTTCTTTCTGACCAAAACACTGTCACCAGGCTGTGCCGTGAGTGACACCTGTCCATCGCAGGTAACAGGCGGATGAATACGATTGCGAGAGACAACGTTGATCCGCATCTCGCTATCCCCGTTGACCACAATCGGCCGACTGGTGAGTGAATGGGGGAACATGGGAACAAGCACAACAGCATCCAGCCGCGGATTCATAATGGGGCCGCCGCCACTCATGGAGTAAGCCGTCGAACCCGTTGGCGTCGATACGATCAGACCGTCAGCGTTCATGCGATAGACAAACTCACCGTCGATCTCGAGCTCAAATTCGATCATCTGCCCCGAGGTGCCCGAGTTCACCACAACGTCGTTGAGCGCCTCCGCGGTGCCGATCACGGCCCCGTCCCGCACGACCTCAGCATCGAGTAAAAACCGATAGTCACGGGTGTAACGACCTTCCAGCACTGCGGTCACTTGCTCCAATAACTCATCGGGGCTGACATCGGTGAGAAAGCCCAAGCGCCCACGGTTGATGCCGATTACCGGCGTATCGTGCCGTACCAGCGTCCTTGCAGCACTGAGCAAGCTGCCATCTCCACCGATGACAATCGCCAGATCAACCTGCTCGCCGATAATGTCTCTGGGCGCCATCGCCCGCCGTTCGAAATGAGCCAGCGACGCCAGCCGATCCTCGAGGATGACTTCGATCCCCCGCGCGTCAAGAAGGGCCAAAAGATCCGACACAATCTGGTAGACCCCGGGGTGTTCCCGACGCCCGAGCAAACCCACTCGTTGGAATTCCAGCGTCACCTGCTCACTCCCGGCCCGATCTCGTAAATACGCGGCGCATGGCGTGCGCCACCTCAAAGTCTGGAAGCAGCTCTGCCGCAACAGCCCGCGCGCGATCGCTCACCGCTTTCCAGTGTGTTGAACGTGTCATTAGGTCGTTGGCCAGCTCAGCCATTTCTTCGGGCGAGCCCGCAGCGACAACGCCGCCGCCAAGCCCGCTGTGGGCACGATTGACCGCGGCAACCGTGGTCACAACAGGAATCGAACGCGTCATCGCATTCACCAGTTTCGAATCCACGTGATCCTCATACAACAGGGGATCCACCACGACGCGACAGCCCAAATCGAGCAACTTCCGATCACTGCCGCCCCAATGTACATACACGCCTTCGATGGCGGTGAGTCGCTGTTTCAACTCATCAGAGGCCGCACTTCCCACCACATGGAGTTCAACTTCAGGGCGCAGTGAGCGCAACAGTGGCCACACACCCTGCAAAAACCAATCGAGACTGGCGATATTCTTTTCAGCGCCCAAATAACCGGCGTAGCCAATGCGGTCACCCGTCAGGCTGAATACCGCATCATCAAATGTTGGCCTGCCAGAACCCGGCCGGCTGTAGTTATCCTGCAAGACTCGCATGGGCACGCCAATTTCTGACAGCAGATCGGCAACATCCGGCTTGGCAAAGAGATAGTCGATATCATCAAAGATTGAGAGTTCAAACTCGCGCAAGCTGCTGTGACGCAGCGATGCCCAAAAGCCTTTTCGCGGCTGCTCATCCGCCGAGGTCACTTCCCTCGCAAGATAGGCGAGCGGCCCAGTGGACATCACTGGTCGGTAGGGCCAAGCGGCGATGTCATCAACAATGACGGCCTCGAAATCATCGGCCTTGCGTTGAACCGCAGCTTGCAACCTGGCGTTGATCAAGTCGCTCCCGTACCGCTCCCGCAGGTGCGACCGCAACCCACCTGCGGCGCGGCGATCCGCGGAGCTGGGCTCGAGGCCTCCGGCGACACGCACCGGGCCCAAGTCAACCCGCAGACGATTCATACCAACGGTATCGATGGGCCCCGCCACCGCGAGGCTGACATGAAAATCCCGACTCAACATACCTACCGCAATGCGACTGGTAGGCGCGATGATGTTATCGCCGCTGGCAGGATCGCATGCGGTCAAGTAAAGCAGTCGTAGCGGTTTGGCCGCACTCGACGGCATCAGCCATCAAGCCCCACATTATTCTTCTCCAAGACACGCTCAGCGCGATAGCTCGAACGCACGAAAGTGCCCGACACGACCTCCATAAACCCACGCTCAAGTCCCCACTGGCGATACTGCTCGAACTCATCGGGGTGAACATAGCGATCAATCGGGTAGTGGTTACGGGTCGGCTGCAGATACTGCCCGAGGGTCAGCACATCGATATCGTGCCGTCGCAGGTCGTCCATGCAGGTCTTGAGTTCGTCCTCGGTCTCACCCAGCCCGAGCATCAATGACGTCTTAGTGATCACGTCGGGGCGGTAGCGTTTACCGTGTGCCAACACGTCCAGCGTTTGCTGGTAGCCTGCGCGAGGATCGCGAACAGGGTGGGTAAGGCGCTCGACGGTCTCCACGTTCTGCGCGAACACCTCGATGCCAGAATCGAGCAGCACCTCCACGGCCTGCAGATCGCCAAGAAAATCGGGTGTCAGCGCTTCTACCGCGGTATCGGGATTTGCCGCCTTGACCGCCCTTACGACGGCTGCATAGTGACCCGCGCCACCATCAGGAAGGTCGTCGCGGTTGACCGATGTCAACACCACGTATTTCAGTCCCATCAGGCTTACCGCACGCGCGGTGTTGGCTGGCTCCTCGGGGTCGAGCCAGCCCTTGGGGTTGCCCGTATTGACGGAGCAAAAACGGCAGGCACGCGTACAGACATCTCCCATGAGCATGATAGTCGCGGTCCCCGCACTCCAACATTCACTCATGTTAGGGCACTTGGCCTCTTCACAGACCGTGGCGAGCCGGTGCTCGTGGACGATCCCGCGTACTGCATCAAACTTGGGGCTGCCATTGATGCGCACCCGCAGCCATTCTGGCTTTCTCTGGACAGCACCGCTCTGACCTGAGGCTTTAATGCCGTCTTTGATGACGCGCATTCCTCGGTCATTGGTGAATTTTTCCCCACTGCTGATTTGCACGGTGGGAATCAGCTTTTGAGTCATGACACTCCCGTGTGGCGGCCGTCAGACAGGGACTGCCGCTCACACCCTAGTCGGTGGATTGAGTCGATCAGCGCTCAGGCGCTGACTTTTGACAAGCTTACAGGAACACCGTTCACAGCGGCATTCCCGCTGACTTCATCCAACCATTCGGCGTCCGTGATGTCATTGCAGCTGACCCCTGCGTAATCCGTGGCGGTGGCCGCGCGGATACCGCGCACACCGTGCCCATAACCGTGCGGCAAGCTGACAACACCCGGCATTATCTCATCAGTCAGTACGGCGGGGGCAATTAACCGGCCCGAACGGCTAATGATCTCGACGTCATCACCATCACGAATGCCTTTTTCCTGCGCATCATCAGGATGAATCATCAGCGTACAGCGCGCTCTACCCTTCATCAGGCGGTGGAAATTATGCATCCACGAGTTGTTGTCCCGCACATGGCGTCTGCCGATCAAGCGCATCTCGCTGGTATCCGCCTGACACTCTTCACGCAACCGTGCTATATCCGTGAGTACCTCTGTCACCGCCAGGTTAATCTTGCCGTCAGCGGTTCTCAGCCGACCCGGGAGCTGGGGTTTGAGTGGCCCCAAATCAACGCCCGACGGATTAGCCCGAAGCTTATCGAGACTCAGATCATGCTCGGTTTCAGCGCCATAGGGGCCAACTTTTAGCGCCATGTCCATCAGTTCATGGGGTGCTGGGCTGGGTTTATGTGACTGATCCAGCCGTTCGGCCACGCGAGCTCCCAAGGCTTCAAAGATCTCCCAGTCATGCAGGGCACCCTCGGGGGCCTCAAACACCGCCGGGTTGTAACGAGAGGTGTTGCGAATAGCATTATGGTGGAACGCCAGATCGTAGTGATCATGTTCCAGCGGAGACGTGGGCGGCAGAATGTAATCTGCATGCCGCGTGCTCTCGTTTAGGTAAGGATCAAGCGATACCATAAAGTCCAGCTGCTCGAGGGCCTCGTCGAGCAGGTGACCCGCCGGCGTAGATAACACCGGGTTGCCTGCGCCAGTGAACAGCGCCCGCACCTGCCCCTCGCCCGGGGTCGTGATTTCTTCGGCCAAGGCCGCAACCGGCAGTTCGCGGTCAAATTCCGGGAGATTGCGCAAGCGGCTGTGGTGACGACCAAAACCACCAGGCCCCGTCATGCCGAGTTGATCGACCGCGGGCAAGGTAAACAAGCTGCCACCGGGGCGATCGAGATTACCCGTAAGGATATTAAGCACCTGCACAGCCCACTGACACAGTGTTCCGAAGCGCTGTGTCGAGATCCCCATTCTGCCGTAGCAAATGCCTTTGTCGGCGGCCGCCAGCGCGTGGGCAATGTGAGTAATCGATGCTTCGTCAATCCCGGTGACCGATGCAGCGTACGCGGGGGTAAACGCCGCCACCTTGGAAGCCACCTCATCCAGTCCGAGAACCAGCGGCTCGAGATGGTCGAGCCGGACAAGGTCATCGCTAAACAGCACGTGTATCAAGCTAAGCAGGAGCACCGCATCGGTACCCGGACGAATAAAATGATGTTCGTCCGCCAGCGCCGCCGTTTCCGTGCGCCTCGGGTCGATCACGACCAACTTTCCGCCGCGAGCACGCAACGCTTTGATGCGTTTTCGCACATCGGGTACCGTCCAGATGCTGCCATTGGACGCTAGGGGATTAGCACCCAGCATCAGAAAATAATCAGTGCGATCAATGTCCGGAATGGGGAACAACAGCTTGTGGCCGAACAACCACATCGCGACCAAATGATGGGGCAATTGATCGACCGAGGTCGCCGAGTATCGATTGTTGGTTCGGATGTAACGAAACAAAGCGCTCTGATGAGTCAGCATCCCGTAGTTGTGGACGGTGGGATTGCCCATGTAAACGGCGACAGCGTTGACGCCATGACGGTGTATGGTATCGACCAAACCATCAGCCACAGCGTCCAGCGCCGTCTCCCAGCTGACGGGTTCGTGGGTATATTCTCCCGCCTGCGTACGCACCCTCCGCAACGGCTGACGGAGTCGGTCGGGATCATTATGGATATCTGCGATCGCAACCGATTTGGGGCAGACATGCCCGCGGCTGAGGGGGTCAGCTTTATCGCCCTTCATGGAGACGACCTCGGCACCGCGGGTTTCAATCACCAAGCCGCACATCGCCTCACATAGATGGCAGACACGGTGATGCTGTTGAACAGAGATGGTGTCCGTCATTAACCGGCCTCCCAAGCGACCCTGGTTGCGCAGTTAGCTCCGCTTAAAAGCTTTCCCAGACGTCATCGGAGTCGGTCGAGGGCGCTGCTTTGGGTAGAGACTTGGGCTTGGGTGCCGGTGCAGCTTTAGCCTGAGGCCGGGGCGGCGCAGAGATGTGCTTGATGTGCGCCTCGTACTCCTCAACACCCGATGCCACGCGTCGCTTGATGTCCTCCGGCAACGAGAACAACTCCATCATGCGAGCGAGGCCGTCCGCCTGACCTTCAAGTTGTTTCGCAGCCGCTGCCACTTCCTCCACCAACGCAGCGTTCTGCTGCGTCATGGTGTCCATATTGGTCGCCGCTTGCGTCACTTCCTGAATGCCCTGGGTCTGCTCCGCGCTGGCATGAGCGATTTCGGACATCATCGTCGAAACATGCTGCACATCGGCCACGATCTGTTTCAGCATCTCGCCGCTCTGATTAACCAGCGACGCACCACTCTCGACCTTGCTCACCGAATCTTCGATCAGGTCTTTGATCTCTCGCGCAGCTTCTGCACTTCTGGCTGCAAGGTTGCGCACCTCTGCAGCCACGACTGCAAAGCCCCGCCCCTGCTCGCCCGCTCGCGCAGCCTCTACCGCGGCGTTGAGTGCCAGCAGATTGGTCTGGAAAGCAATTTCGTCGATCACATTGGTAATGTTGCCAATCTTGCGGCTGGAGTCAGTGATCTCGCTCATCGCCCCCACGGCTGAGCCCACGACCTCGCCACCCTTCTGCGCATGATGCTTCGCGTCTTCAACGAGCTGATGCGCAGAGCGAGCGTTATCCGCGTTGCGCTCAGAGGTGGCCTGCATCTCCGCCATCGCCGCGCTAGTCTGTTCCAGAGACGCCGCCTGCTGCTCAGTGCGCTCTGAAAGATCCAGGTTGCCGCTGGAGATCTCCGAACACGCCGCATTAATCGCCAAAGCACGCTGCTCAAGATCCGCCACCGTGCCCTGCAATGCCGCTACGTACTCGGCAAACTGCTTGCCGAACTCGCTGTCCGCACCCCGAGTGTCGATATCGAGGTT
>JAZBOZ010000094.1:0-3711 GCA_036351405.1 Halieaceae bacterium | reverse complement strand
GGCAATGCGGACCCCGTAACGATCGGCCAACTGCAGCTGAATGCTCTCCAAAATGAGGCGATCCAGTGTCTCGCGGATCAAGACTTCCTCGGGCGGCATTTCCATGCCCCGGCGCTCGATACCCTGTTTCACACCCTCAAGGCGCTCGCGGAGTTCCGAGGCGAGGATGATGTCGTCGTCAACGATGGCGACGACCTTATCCAGTGTCTCGACTTGAGCGCGCACGACGCCGGTCATGGCGACAGCGGCAATCGTAGCTATGATTAACCGAATGATGTGGCGATAAATAGGGAACATCTAAGATATCCAGATAGTGAGTACTGACTTGAGACTGTTGCCAGGCGGACCGGTTCCGCCATTTTGCCGCCTCTGAATGTGAAGTATTTCTACTTTATTAGGGAATATTTCAGGCATGGGGGCGTCAAACGATAGATGGTAGACTAAACCACATCTTTGGTTACCGCGAGCCATATGGGTCGGGCTGTCCACTTTTGGTGCGACTTCCCGGTTGGTTAGCTTTTGCTTGCGATTTGTACGGACGACTTCCCCGCTATGTTTAAAACACTTTGTGCCACCTCCGCTTTCTGCACGCTGCTGGCAATGACTGCCGGTGCCCATGCGCAAGCGCCTCTATCCGAGGATGTTCAGCGCAGCATGCTGGCAGGCTTACGCGAGGCCGTAGATTTCAAGCGGTCGCTGTCCCCAGCAGAGCGTAAATTGGGTACCGATCTTGTCGTGGCTCTTCGCGAGGCTCGTGGGATGCCCGTGCCCGCGCAATTAGCGGGCAAGCAAAAGGCGGCAAAGTCACGATCGCGCGCGGATCGTTTGGCTATTTACCGCATTGATGGAGCGCCTTCTCAAGATCTCACCGCTGCCGTGGAATCTCTTGGTGGCAAGGTGCGGGTTGTCTCGCAGCGCAGGAAGTCAATGACGGTATCGCTGCCCCTCAGTGCACTTTTGACCCTCGCGGAGCGCGACGATGTGCGCAGCATTCAGCCCGTGCGAAAGGCCTTGCCACAACAGGTGACCAGTGCGGGCGCGGTTGCACACAAGGTGGATCAGTTGTCGACAGCGCGGACCGGTGCTGGTGTCGTGATCGGTGTGGTGAGCGAGCCCGTCGACCCCGCTGAACTGCAGCTCGTTTATGACAACGATTTGAACCCTGCTACGGTCTACGCGGTCGACTGGAGTAATGCCACTGTGGCAGATCGTGAGACCGTTTCCGGGGCTTGGGTTGGCGCCACCAACACGGCGTGGTCTGCCGTCGATGGGGGTAACGCCGCGCTCGCGATGCTACAGGTGCTACACGACATTGCTCCTGATGCCACGCTGGTATTCACGTCCTACGGTAGTGACGGCGTGACGGGTATGGAATCCGCCATCGATGCGTTGGCCAATCCTCCCGCGGGTGCCGAATATCCCGCAGCCGATATTGTGGTTGATGATCTCTTCTTTTTTGACCAGTCACCCTTCCAGGACGATGTTGTCGCACAGGCGGCGACGGCTGCCGTGGCCGGTGATCCGGGGCAGGGTGTCGATCCTGTGTTGTACGTCACTTCAGCGGGTGACTTCGGGAACCAGGCTGCAGGCACAGCTTCGACTTACGAGGCGGACTATGTCGCCACCACTTTTGAAAACACTTGTGATGCTCAGGACGATGCTTGCAACGATGACTTCGATTTCTTTTTCGGCTCGGGTGCCTATTCGGTCCATGAGTTCAGCGGCTCGCCGTCTGTAACATTTGCCAAGAACTTGTCAGAACTATGCCTCTTCTGGTCGGAGCCTCTGGGTGCCGCAGACAGCGATTACGATCTGTTTGTTTTCGATGCCAACGGGCAATGGGTCGATGTCGGCAACAATTTTGTGGGTGACAGCACATCTCCCAAAGAGTGTGTCAGTACTGATGCCAGCTTGGTGGCAGGCAATATCGCCGTGGTAGCACAGGTGACGTCAGGCAGCGAGGACAGATTTCTGCACCTGAGTGCGCTGCCACTGGAATTTGAAACCAACGGTATTGTGTCAGCCGGCCCTGCACTCTCTGCGACTACCACAGGTGCTATCCGCGGTCAGGCTGCTGCGGCATCGGTGATTGCGGTGGGCGCCGCCAACGCGCCGGACGATGGACAGGGAACGCCCGTACCGTTTGCCACCACAGACACCGTAGCGTCGTACAGCTCTGATGGCTTCCGCCGCGTGTTTTTTGCGGCTGACGGCTCTCCTTATACGGCAGATGATCTAAGTGCGTCAGGGGGACAGCTGCGCAGCAAGCCCGATATCGTTGCTGCTGATGGCATTCCACTGGACCTGCCCAACGCCTCTTCCCAGCTGGTATCGGGTGATTTCTTCGGTTCCTCAGCGGGTGCCGCCCATGCTGCGGGCTTGGCTGCGCTGTTGTTGGAGGAAAAGGCCGATGCTTCGCCTGCCGAAGTTGCTGAAGTGCTACTTCGTACAGCGGTTGATCTCGGTAGCGACGGTGTCGATGTGACTGCGGGCAGTGGCGCAGCCGATGTCCAAACAGCTGCAGTGGAGATTGTTAAGCCTGCGCCGGTTGTAGACCTGACGCTGACGGCAGGCCCGGGCGAGGTGGTGCTGAACTTCGCAGCGCCTGTAGATGATTACAACGACACCTTCACTTACTCGGCGACCTGCACGGCTGTTCCAGCCTCCAGTTCGCCACCGCTGTTCGATGGTGCGGTGGATCTGGCAACGGAGCTGCCTCTCGCCATTGCCGCAGTACCTGATAGTGAAGTGACCTGTGATGTCAACGCGATAGACCCAGTGGGTTCGGTGCTGGGAGCAGTCTCTACTGTGGCTGCAACCGCTCAGAATATTAGGGCGCCAGCATCAGTGTCGGTGACAGCGCGTTCTGCCGGCGCATCGCTGACTTTCACGGCTTCGCCGGATGACCCGGGCGATTTCAGCTATAGCGCGGTATGTCTGGAAAAAGCGGCGTCAGATGATGTGAGCGGAACCGAACGATTCAGTGGTGCCGTCAGTACAGGCGCAGCAACACTCATACAAGCAACGCCGGGCAGTTTTGTGGAGTGTGCTGTGACGCCGAGCACAACGATCGATGCGCAGCTGGTTGATGGTGCATCACGTTCAGCGCAGGTTGAAGCCGGTGACGTCGCAGCAACAGGTATTGCGTTAACTGCTGATGCCGGCGGTTTTTCGGTTGCCTACACCCTTGATGCCAATATCGTTGATGCGGACATGCTGAGCGTATTGCTATCTTGCACAGCCGCGGGTCAGGCTGTCGCAAACCTGACCGATGTTGATCTTACTGCGGGCAATAATCCGGCCTTCTTTGAGGCGGACCCTGAGCAGGAACTGGTGTGTACCGCCACAACGACACTCACGGTCGACGGTGTTCAGGCGGCCCCCGGAGTGCAACCCGCCACGACTCAGGCAACAGTGACGCCAGACGCGCCAGTCTCCGGTCTGCCGATTTGGTTGCTGTATCAAGCCACCCAGCAGAGTCAGCCGCCAACGCCTTGATAGCTTACCGGCGGTCGTAAGGGCCGCCCCGCTTTTCACGAGCCGTGCGGCTCGGGGTTAATTTGTAATCTCGTGACCCGAGTTTTCTGATCTTTTAGTAGCGATCAGTGAAGCCCCGAATCATGTCCCGCATCAAATTGTCGACTCGACTGCCGAAGCCGCCCATGCCTTTCAGTACAAACTGAAACTGCAGTGCTTTTTCGAAGTCTGGGT
>JAZBOZ010000093.1:0-4471 GCA_036351405.1 Halieaceae bacterium | reverse complement strand
GCTATCGAAATCGTCTAAGGAGACGCCCGCGTGCCGCTGAGCAGCATCCCCACCATCATCGACGATATCCGTGCAGGAAAAATGGTGATCCTCATGGACGATGAGGATCGTGAAAACGAGGGTGATCTGATCATCGCCGCGGAGAAAGTCACACCGGAGATCATCAATTTCTTCGCAACTGAGGCCTGTGGCCTGATTTGCATGCCGATTACGGTGGAGCGTGCCCGGCAGCTCAGACTACCGCTGATGGTTCGCGACAATCGGGCACAACACGAAACCAATTTCACCGTATCGATCGATGCCTCCGAACAGGTGGGACCGGGGATCAGCGCAGCACAGCGCGCGCACACAATTCTCGAAGCCGTCCGTCGGGACGCAGGCCCCGGTAGTATTCGCCAGCCGGGGCACGTATTCCCGCTGGTCGCCAAACCGGGCGGTGTGCTGAAGCGAGCGGGTCATACGGAGGCCGGGGTCGATCTCGCACGGATGGCGGGGCTCGAACCGGCAGCGGTGATCGTCGAAATCATGAACCCGGATGGCACCATGGCGCGCCGTCCGGAGCTGGAGACATTCGCCGAGCAACATGGGCTCGCAATGGGCACTATCGCCGATCTGATCGAGTACCGGTCATTGCACGAGCAGTCTATCAGCCCGCTATCGAGACATGAGGTAGCGACCGAGTGGGGGGCGTTTGATCTGCACGTCTTCCGGGACAATGTAGATGACTCACTGCACTACGCGCTCAGCCGTGGGGAGTTGGATAGCGATCGCCCCCTCCCAGTACGCGTGCAACCGATCCACCTATTGCGAGACATCCTGGGCACACGCATCAGCGATAGCACGGCTGGCTGGTCCTACCGCTCGGCAATGGCGCATATCAATGCCATTGGTCGGGGCGTGGTCGTGCTCGTCGGTCAGGCGCAGGATCCCGACTCTGTACTTGCCGACATTGAGCGCTTCACCAGCAATGAACCGCCGCCGGCACGCCCGCAAAACTATCGCCTGATAGGCACCGGCGCTCAGATTTTGCGGCAATTAGGCGTGCAGCGTATGCAACTGATGTCCGCGCCACTGCACTTCAATGCCCTTTCCGGCTTCAATCTTGAAATCACCGAGTTTATCGACGCACCGGTCTGATCATCATTGATGAAAAAACACCGCATCGGCTAAGGCTGCGCGATCGGTGCGAACTTCATTGACTGGATCCTCAGCGGGATAGCCAAACGACAAGCCGAACATCAGCTTCTGATCCTCCGGTAGTTTGAGCGCCGGCCGTAGTACATTGGCCATAAACCCGAGCGATGTTTGAGGGCAAGAGCCCAAACCATGCGCGGTGAGGCCCAGCATAACGGTTTGTGCGTACATCCCCAGATCACAAGCCTCTCGCAGACCGAACTCCGCCGGCAGGGTAAAAAAGGCACAGGCGGGCGCACCAAAGAAACGGAAATTATCCAAAAACCATTCAGCACGGCGGGCTTTATCCTCTCTAGGGATCTCCAACGCGTCGTAGAGTGCCTTGGCTGCGCCGTATTGACGCTCTTTGAAGACGCCGTGGTAACGGCCTTCATAGGGATAGTCGAACTCCACCTCACCCGCTGCAAACTTCTCGGGCAACTCCTTGCGCAGCTGCTCCAACAGCTCGCCCGTCACGATGTGCACATACCAAGGCTGCGTATTGCAGTTGCTGGGTGCGCGCAAAGCATTCCCGAAGATGTGGCTCATTAGCGATTGAGGCACCGGGTCCTCGCGATACGCTCGTATAGAGCGCCGCTGCTCAACGATGCGGTCAAAAGCTTCACACACTTCCATGGATCTCTCCCTCGTTATGGTGGTTTTCGCGCGGCTCTCGTTACTGAGTGCTTCTCG
Organism: Halieaceae bacterium; assembly: GCA_036351405.1. Taxonomy (GTDB): domain Bacteria; phylum Pseudomonadota; class Gammaproteobacteria; order Pseudomonadales; family Halieaceae; genus Luminiphilus. Next base: position 2,605 of record JAZBOZ010000093.1, on the reverse strand, counting down.
CGAACGTTAGCTGGGAGTCTCGCTGCACGCCGCTGAAGTGACAAGCCCGGCGAGAAATTTCGTGCAATGTCTGCCAAACTTTCGGCATGACTACGACCCCAAAACAGACAGCCAGCCAACGCATCGTTGCGCGCGCCATTATCCTTGGGCCCAAGGGTTGCCTTGTGCAGCACAAGCATCGGGAGGAGCGCGGCGACTACTATGGCCTGCCCGGTGGCGCGAAAGAAGATTTTGAAACGCTGATCGAAGCTCTGCAGCGAGAAACACGGGAAGAAATGGGCTGCAGCGTACTCAATGCAGCGCTCGTCGGCGTGGTTGATTATCGCCACAGAGAAGCTCCCGGAACGATCTGTGATCGTGTGGAATGCCTTTTTACCGCTGAACTACCAGAGGGCTACCAGCCTGCCAATGGGCCCAAACCCGATCGCAACCAGCGCGACATCATCTGGCTCAGTCTGGATGCGATCGATGATGTCCAGTTTTCCCCGCCCTACATCGGCGACGCCATCAGAGCACTCGTAAACTCAAAACAGTCATTTCTGGGTTATCTGGGCGCCTACGCCGACCCTTCCTAAACCCAGCCGTGGAGACGCTTCACGGCCCCTTTTACTGCCAAAGGGGCGAACGCCGGTCAGGCAATGCGGGCTGCACGGGGTACCACGGCAGTGTGGTGCTGTCTGCAGCCAGCGATTGTGACTTGGCATTATCTGCATTCGCGCTGCTGGCACCGCAAACACCTTCGTTCAGCCAACCCAAGGCAATGCCGAGTGAGTCCTCCGCCGGGTCACCGAAGCGTCGGGTAATGTCGTCCTCTGCAGGGCACAGCGTGAAGCGGCCACTGTCTACCAGACCGGTGTAATAACCACCCAATGCCTCGCCATTGAGAATCTCAAACGTTACAAGCCGCAAGCGGTTATCGCAATCCGGCTGATCAAACGCATATTGGCCGACCGCTTTACCGAGCGTGTCCTCGCCGACCAGAACCACTTCCACATGAGGGGATAAGCTGTTGATCAACAGTTCGCTGGCAGATGCGGTGCTCCGCGTGGTAATGAAAGCGATACGCAGAGGTACCATACCGTCGTCCCGGGCCGCGAAGAACGCTTCGCTGTTCTCAGCGACCCGCTTTTCGTTATGACCAATGATGAAAGACTTCTCGCCGTCGGCTATTTCGCCTCCCAAAAGGTCGAGCAGATTCTGAGCAACGCTCAGCAGCCCGCCGCCGTTATAGCGCAGATCAATCACAAGGTCCGTCACACCCGCCTCGGCAAAGCCTGATACAGCCTCAGCCAGCGGCGCGTTAGCTGAAGTGGTAAAACCCCGCATATGGAAGTAACCAACCGGTGATGTGCCTGTGCGCTCGATCAGCCGGGCGCCACCAGCCAAAGGTGGCGTCGACAGCTCTCGCTTGACGATCGATACTTCAAAAATCTGGTCTTCGTCACGCAACCGGAAACCGCGCTCTACGCCCGCTTCGTTGGGTCCAAACAGCTCAGAATTGGTTGCGCCCCTGGCCGCCAACTGATCAATCGTCTCGAAACCATTACCCGTATCGATGGCCAAAACTTCCACGCCGCGGATAAACCCGGCATCCGAGGCCGGACCACCCTCCAACGCATCAGCAATGTAGAAGTCGTTACCGCCCCGTGAATCCCAACGAAACCCGAAACCCACATAGGCACCTGAAGTGAAACTCGCCTCGTCTTCGGTGATCGTAGTCATGTACGAGAAGCCCGGATCTCTGCCGTCAGCGGCAAGAGGCGCAGTGAGCGCATCGAGCATCTCGTTAACCGAGTCGTAATCATCCGGGTTCACAGACGCCATCTCGTTGTACCAAAGGTACCAGTCGTCAGCCACGTCCAGCGCGAACTCCTTCTGACCTTCAATGGCGCAAGCGTCAACGACGACCGGCGGCGCCGGTGGTTCCGCCACCGGCACATTGTTCGGATTCGCGCTGCCGCCACCGCCACCGCCGCCACAGCCTGAAACCAAACCCAATGCAGCCAATAAAAGCCAGCGGTTCTCAATGAATGACTTTAACTTCATGACCAATGTGTACCTTGTTCGTTTGCGTGGCGACGTCCTATGATAGCGACTCGGTGAATATCCCAAAACGAAAAATAACTGGCGCAGCCGAGGTGGCATAGCCCATGGCAGATTCCGATAAACGCGGCAAACAACCCGAAGTCCCCTTCGGTTACGAAGCATTACTGACGGATGCACAAAGAAACACGCTGGATCGCTATCGCAATAAAGGTTGGTCCCTGCATTTCATGCGCCGGCCCATCTTTTTGAAGCCCACCGTCGTGCTCACCGAACCAGACACGGGTAAATCTTGGATAATTCTCGACGATGGATCGATCGAACCTTTCACCGAAACGCGAAAAAAATAGCGGCTGTCACGGGCTCAGCGCACGTTACTGACGATACATACTGGTACCGCTCAATAGAGGATCTGTGCCCAACACAAACTCCAGAGCATCCACTGCATAAGGGTCAAAATGGTTGCCACGGCCCTCTCGCAGCACTTCCATCGCGACATCCTTACCCATGGCGCCACGATAAGGGCGATGCGAAGAGATCGCATCGAAGGTATCCGCCACCG
>JAZBOZ010000092.1:0-6947 GCA_036351405.1 Halieaceae bacterium | reverse complement strand
CGCTCGAGGAGGCACAGACAAAGGCTGAAGCGCTTGGATTGAAGGTCAGAGGCTTCCTGCGCAAGCCGTTCTTCGCCGCTGACCTTGAGGCATTAATCGGCTGTGTCTGAGTCGCTGCCGTCGCGCTGCACTTTATGTGCATCCAAGGCGCCACGCACTCGGCTCGCCAACTGTTCAAAGCTATAGGGCTTATCCAAAATACGACTTCCCCAACGTTGTAACGACTCGCCCGATTGGCTGAGTCGCCCGGTGAAGCCAGATGTCAGCAACACAGCGATTCGCGGAAAGCGTTCATGCACTGCTTCAGCTAAAGCCAATCCATCCATGCTACCGGGCATTACAATGTCGCTGAACACCAAGTCGAATTGACTGTCAGCGGTCAAGACATCCATAGCTTGCTGCGCGTCTGCCGCCTCAACGACGCTGTAACCAAGGTCACACAATTCGCCCACGGCTAACTCACGTAGCTCGCTCTCATCCTCAACTACCAGAATACGCTCACCTTCGATCGCATGCGGAAGTTCAGGCTGAGGCGCTGCTTCGGCGGCTACAGGCCTCCTCATATCCGCGACTGGCAGATACAGGCAAAAGCTGGAGCCCTTGCCGATCTCACTGGTCACAGATAACGCGCCGGAGCTGCGCTTGATAAATCCGTAAACCATGGCCAAACCCAGGCCGGTGCCTTTACCCGTCGCCTTGGTAGTAAAGAAAGGCTCAAAGACTCGCTGCAGCACTGCATCCTCGATGCCGGAACCCTGATCACGCACACACACTTCGATAAATTCACCGCGATCAACGCCGAGTGTGAGCTTGCCGGGTATCACACCGGAAAGGGTTCGAGGCCGTGCAGAAATCTCAATATCTCCGCCCTCCGGCATCGCGTCACGGGCATTCAATACCAAATTCACCAGCGCATCCTGCATGGAGCTGGGATCAACCAACATGGGCGGCAAATCGTCGCTGATAGCCACGTGCAGTCCAATACGCGAGGTGAGAGAATGATCAAGCAGTTCCTCGATGCCTGTAACCACTTCGCTCAGGGCGACGGGTTCAACACGCTCTGGACGTTGCCGCGAGAAATTCAATAATTTGCCGGTCAGCGCCGAACCTCGGGTGGCAGCTTTGATCGCCTTTTCGACACGCTTGAGCAGCTTGGGATCGTCAGCGACCTGACGTCGCAACATATCGAGGTTGCCGATAATAATGCCCAGCAAATTATTGAAGTCGTGGGCGATACCGCCGGTCAAAGCGCCCACCGCTTCCATTTTTTGAGCACGCTGGGCTTGCTCCTCGAGGCGGCGCATTTCGGTCAGGTCGGTGATCGTGCCGATGAAGGCCAACTCATCACCGGACCGCACTTCCGAAATACCGATTTTCAACGGGATGGTGCTGCCATCGCGATGCCGCCCCTCGGTGACCAGTGGCGCCTTGCCAATCACTCGGCCATGCCCCGTGGTGACATAATGATCCAGCGTTGTATCGTGATGGGCAGCGTGCTGGTCAGGCATCAGAACTTTGACATTGTCGCCTACCACCTGGTCCGCGTTGTAACCAAAGATTTTCTCAGCGGCGCGATTAAACTCGGTAATGATTCCCTGCTTGTTAATCACCACCAAACCCTCGGCGTTATCATCAAACAATGCGCTGAGATGAGCCTGGCGGTTGCGCAGTCGTCGCTGCGTGGTGGACACACGATCGAGCATCAAGTTGATGGCTCGGCCGATGGACGCGATTTCGTCATCACCCACTGCAGGCACTCGCACCGAGGAAACACCGCGCCCGAACTGGGTCGCCGTCGACATAATTTCTTCAAGACGACGCACCACCGACCAGTACAACAGCGCAACGATCACCAGCGACAGCGCGATGGTACCGAGTATGCTGCTCAGCAGCTGCTGTAATAGCGCTGCGTCGAGTTCTTTAAAACGGACTGTCAGGTCCTCGCGAATAAGCAATACACCGCAGCGGGTGGCAGGCTCACCTTCAATACTCACAACGCGACAAATACGAACTATGCCGGTCAATTCAGTCTCATCGTCGTCCAGCCAAACGTGAGGCGCAGGCGAAGACTGGATCAATCGCAACCTGTCGAGTGAGAGGCCAGTACTCGCCGGATCGTAGATTCGGCCCACCAAGCCGAGCCGAGTCGATGCCACCACGCGGTCCACAGAATTAATCAGCAGCGCCAGCTTGACGGAGGGATACTGACTCAGCCCGCCAATATCACGTTGGAAATAAGCGATTTCATCATCGGTGGCGCCTTCTAGATCCAGCTGATAGCCCACCAAATCCGCTATCAACCGATCTTGTCGTCCCTTAATAACAATATTGTGCGTACTCTCATCCGCGATGAGGTAAGAGACGAGATTGCTGAGCAAACCAAAGAACACCACCAACAGTGGAATCAACCAGCGTATGGGAATGCGATGCGGCGTCATCAGTTATTGAGGCCAGGAATATGCCGACTGAACAAACGAGAGGACTCAACGGGCTGTGCCAATAAATCAGACTGCAGCATGATCCGCTGCATCGTATCTGCGGCTTGGATCATGCGTGGTAAAGGCCCTGACACCATGGCGGCGGATTCGTCACGTGTCGGTATACGAATCCCAGAATAAGCCGCCACAATACCATCAACGCCCAGCCTGAGCCGCTCATCCATGATCGGGTATGCGTACTGTGGATCCCGCTGCAAAAGCGCGACCGCCTCGTACCATCCAGTAATGATGTGCTCCAATGCGTCAGCTCGCTGCTGAAGGACACTCCTGCGAACCACCAGTAAATCGACGATTTCGCCCGGGATATCACGGCTGCTAAAAATCTGGTTTGCACCCTCGGCGAGGAGCTGGGATCTGATCGGGTCAAAAGTCACCACCACGTCGATATTGCCCTGCGCCCAGGCATCCATTTGATCGTCGATCTCTACATTGACCATCACCACGTCATCGGTAGTGAGTCCGGTAAAATCCAGTGCTCTTTGAAAAAAATAAGAACCCAGTGCGGTGATCTCGAAACCAACGGTCTTTCCCCGTATATCCTCGATCGCGTTGATCGGAGGCCGAGCGACAATAGCATCCGCCCCGTGGCTGATATCCATAACATGGACAATAACGAAAGCGTCACCCTCGACTTCACTCTGAAGGTTGATCGCTTCATCCAGTGTCAGTGCCCCCGCATCGAGCACTCCTGTTTTCAGCCCACGAAGCACGTCACTCGAGTTGGCGTATTCAACCAGCTGAACCACATCCTCAGAAATAAACCCCTCATGACGCGCAAGATAGAGCGGTTCATAACCAATCCAGACATTCGTACCGAGTCTCAGCGGCGGCGCGACGTCGGGCGAGCACGCTGTTAGCAGCGTGAAAATTATGATCCAGCAAAGTCGGTTCATTGCCGTCCCTCTAATGCCTCCCGGCCTGCGCTTGGGAGCAAGATAATAGTTGAGCAATGTCTACAAAAAAAACGGGGGCGTAAAGCCCCCGTGAGATCTTTATCCATCACACTGATGGTGACGGCAGTTCTCAGTGGTGAACGTGAGCCACATCAGAACCGATAGGTACACGAATGTCCTCAACGAGATCCTGAACTCGCTCAGGCGGCGCCTTGGTGATCGCACTGACGGCAAGTGCCACAGCAAAGTTCACCACCGCACCAACGCAACCGAAGGCATTGGGCTCAATATCGAAGAACCAGTTGGGCCGCATGTCCCCCAGGAAATCGGTGCCGGGGATGAACATGATGCCCTTGTGCTGGAAAACATAGAACAAAGTAACCCCAATACCCGCTAGCATGCCGGCCACCGCGCCTTCCCGACTGACTCTCTGGGAGAAGATACCCATCATCAACGCCGGGAAGATTGAGGAAGCCGCGAGACCAAAGGCGAGCGCCACCGTACCTGCCGCAAACCCCGGTGGATTGAGCCCGAGATACCCGGCACCAAACACCGCCAGCGCCATCGCGCCACGAGACGCGTTGAGCTCCTGCTTCTCAGTAATGTTGGGCATGAAGGTGCTCTTCAATAGGTCGTGGGAAATGGCCGACGAAATCGCCAAAAGCAGACCAGCTGCGGTAGACAGTGCCGCCGCCAATCCCCCTGCAGCGACCAACGCGATGACCCAGTTAGGCAGCTGTGCAATCTCGGGATTCGCCAAAACCAAAATGTCACGATCAAGCTTCACCAACTCATTGGTGGCGGGGTCTGCACTGTACTGAATACGACCATCACCGTTCTTGTCGTCAATCTCAAGGAGACCTGTCTGCTCCCAGTTACGGAACCACTGGGGCCGTTCATCAATCGCCAAATACTCACCCGGTGAGGGTTCGATAGTCTGCATGATATTCAACCGCGCCATGCCAGCGACGGCGGGCGCAGTAGTGTAGAGAATGGCGATAAATACCAAAGCCCAACCCGCGGAAGTACGCGCGTCTTTCACCTTAGGCACGGTGAAAAAACGGATGATGACGTGGGGCAGCCCCGCGGTGCCGATCATCAAAGACGCGGTGTAGGCAAACATGTTCAGCGTATTACCCCGGGAAGAAGTCGTGTACTCGGCAAAGCCCAAATCCACTACCACCTGATCCAGACGATCCAGCAGGTAAGTATCGGTACCCACCAGCGTGCTGCCCAGGCCCAGCTGCGGCAGCGGATTACCCGTCAGCTGCAGACTGATGAAAATAGCGGGCACCGTATAAGCGAGAATCAAAACGCAGTACTGAGCAATCTGCGTGTAAGTGATGCCCTTCATGCCGCCAAGCACGGCATAAAAGAATACGATGATCATGCCGGTATAGAGTCCCGACTCGTAATCAGTTTCAAGAAAGCGTGAAAACGCGACCCCGATACCCTTCATCTGACCAATGACATAAGTCACCGAACAAATGATCAGACAAATAACAGCCACAATTCGCGCGGTATCCGAGTAATACCGGTCGCCGATGAATTCGGGCACCGTAAACTTGCCGTACTTGCGCAGGTAGGGCGCGAGCAGCATCGCTAGGATGACATAGCCGCCGGTCCACCCCATTAGAAAGCCCGAGCCGCCGTAACCCATAAAAGCGATAAGGCCGGCCATGCCGATAAACGATGCCGCCGACATCCAATCCGCCGCTGTCGCCATACCATTCGCGACCGGGTGTATGCCGCCACCGGCAACATAAAACTCTTTGGTAGAGCCTGCTCGTGCCCACACGGCAATGCCGAGGTACAGCGCAAACGTCGCGCCGACCACGATGTAACTAATCGTTGCGAGTTCCATCAACGATCCTCCTCTTCAACGTGATATTCGGCGTCCAACTTGTGCATGGCGCGAACGTAGTAATAAATGATTCCGATGAACACATAGATCGACCCTTGCTGGGCAAACCAAAACCCAAGCTTGAAGCCACCCAGCTTGATCATGTTCAAGGGCTCAACCAGCAAAATGCCGAAGCCATAACTGGCGATAAACCAAATGATCATCAGCTTGAACATCAAAGCCTTGCTCTTGCGCCAGTACTCCTGCGCGTTTTTTTCTGAAAGATGGGACATACCCCCTCCTCTTTTTATTTAGGTGAAGACTCAGATGCCGTATTTCACGCTCATCAGGAACCGATTGAGAGTGCCGTCGTTGCCGTTTTCGAGCTCTTTGCTGCCGTAAACCAGCTCACCGCCAATGCTGAAGCGTGCCGTGGGACTGTAGATAAGATTGAGGTGTCCGGTGTGATAGCGCTTGGCCATGAGATCAGCACCGGCATACTCGCTCATCGATGGATTATCGGCCTCCGCCATCGACAGGGTGAAACCACCACTCCAGTTGTCATCGAAACTATGGCGGTAAGCGAAGAAAGCGCCCATCTGATCAAATTTTTCGACTGCCCCATCGGTGCCGACAAAGCCGTCATTGAAGGCGTTGACGCCGAGGTACCGGCCCAATGCATCGCCGTAATTCGCCATAAAACGAATGTCATCAGCACCCAGCATCCATTTACCCGAGACGCTGAGGCCGTATCCGATCGTCGAGTCATCAGTCACGCCGTTGTCGTAGGTTAACTGACGGGCAATACCGGCGACGGTCCACGCAAGATCACCCGATTGACCGTTGTAACGGGCGACAAGGTCAGGAATACCCTCGCTGAAGTCATCATGAGGTTCGTTTTGGAAGCGCGTTCTGGGGTTTTCCGCGGCGAACATCCACGGACCTGTGGTCCAACGGATCATCGGCTGTCGGTTAAAGATCGTGCCAACGGGCCCCACGAAATCAAGATTGGCAGGCAGTGTTGCCACATTGAAGAAGGTCGACCAGGTTTGCCCAGCGAGTAGTGAGGCGTTGGGCGCATAATCCCATCTGACGTAAGCGTGACGCATTCGATTTGCCCAGGAGTTTGAGACACGCTCATTACCCTGGCCACCCACCGCGAAATCCATCTCAAAATTGGTAGAGATTAGGCCGACGTCGGTTTTCGTCGCCGTCTTCAAAAAGAATCGCGACGTCTTGCTGTGCATGTTGTAGGACTGATAGCTGCTGCCACTGCCATCCGAAGTGGGTACCAAAGACGGCACCATAAAGTCCTCGATCAAGGTATTCGTCGGCTTGCCATCGCTGAAATGGCTCACCATAGAATCGACCTTAACGAAGCCGCCATAACTCAGCTTTGTGCCCATCCGCGTGGTGTGCGCCTCACCTGCGACATCGACAGCCGAAGCCAGCTGCTTCTCGTCCGTATCAAGTCGCTCGGTAGTGACTTTGATGCTGCTGTCCTGCTTCGCCATTAACTCGGTAAGCTGGCGCACCTGACGCTCGAGTTCGGCAATACGCGCCTCGGTGTCATCAGCCGAGTGCGCCGCCGATGCTCCCGTGACCGCCAGTGCCAATGCGCAAAGCATTGGTGGATGAATGATTTTTTTTACGCTCATGCCCCGCCCCTGATCGCGATTAAAGTAGATTCAGAGTTTCGTTATAGGCGCATGG
>JAZBOZ010000091.1:0-28320 GCA_036351405.1 Halieaceae bacterium | reverse complement strand
GCCGACCAGGCGCCAATATCGCTCCACCCACAGTCCAGCGGCACCACGGCGCCAGCATCCGTATGCTCCATCACCGCATAGTCGATACTGTCTGATGGACTGGCGAGAAAAGCCTCACGCCCCGGACGCAGAAAATCCATGTCCGCCTCGGCCTCCGCCATGGCGCTGCGGCAAGCCGCATCGATATCGCTGCGGTGCGCTGCCAGCGCTTCGAGATAACGATCCGCGCGGAACAGAAACATGCCGCTGTTCCACAAATAATTGCCCGCAGCCAGATAATCTTCAGCGGTCGCGAGGTCGGGCTTTTCAACAAACTCGGCCAGCTCGGCGGCGTTGTCACCGAGATCCGCGCCACAACGGATATAGCCATAACCCGTCTCCGGGCTTGTGGGTACCACGCCAAACGTCACCAGCTTATTTTCTGCCGCCAGCCCCATCGCGACGCCCACCGCCGCGTGAAAAGCGGCGCCATCGGCGATGTAGTGGTCGGCAGGAAGCACTAACAATTGGGCATCGGGGTCCTCCTCAATTGCTGCCAGCGCGGCCAGCGCTATCGCCGGCGCCGTGTTGCGACCCTCGGGCTCCAGAATGATCCGCCCGACATCGACACCCACCTCGCGCAGCTGCTCTGCCACCAGGAAACGGTGCTCTTCGTTGCAGACCACAATGGGCGGCGACGTGTCGAAGCCAGCGAGTCGCCGCTGGGTCTGCTGCAACATAGAGCCCTGACCGGCCATCGGCAGAAATTGCTTCGGTCGACCTTCACGGGAAACGGGCCACAGGCGGCTGCCTACGCCACCTGACAACAAGACGGGAATCAGCATCGAAACTCCATGCGTTGATTTGATGTAATAACTGATAAACAGCAGCGAGTGATCCTAGACCATCTCACAGGAGTTTTCCCTAAGGTTTTGTGACAGGCCACATAGCAGCAGCGCAGCAGCAAACGTCCACCGCCCTGTGCCTCCGTGGACATCGGGCTCGCTGGACATGGGCCGACCATCAACTACAATGCGCCGTTGCATCCAGCGGCTGACTCTGACGGTCGCTCTTCCAGCCATATCGACCGAGACGCCCCCAATGACCGAAGCCACCTTTACCCCGCAAAGCGCCTATACCAAGGCTGAGTTGGAGGCCTGTGGTCGCGGCGAGCTGTTCGGACCGGGCAACGCACAACTACCGACCGACAACATGTTGATGGTCGATCGCATCACCCATATCAGCTCGGAAGGTGGCGAACACGGACGTGGCGAGATTTTGGCAGAACTGGATATTCATCCTGACCTTTGGTTTTTCGACTGCCACTTCCCCGGTGACCCCGTCATGCCGGGCTGTCTGGGCCTCGATGCCATGTGGCAGCTGGTCGGATTTTTCCTCGGCTGGCGCGGCAACCCGGGACGCGGGCGCGCGCTGGGCTCCGGAGAAGTGAAGTTCACGGGGCAGATCCTGCCGAAACACAGCAAGGTCAGCTATAGCATCCAGATCAAACGCGTTATCGAGCGGAAGCTGGTCATGGGAATTGCAGACGGCACTGTCGCCGTCGATGGCAAAGTCATTTACACCGCGACCGACCTGCGGGTCGGCTTGTTTCAGTCAACGGATAATTTCTAATGGTGCAAAGGGTCGTTGTCACTGGTCTGGGCATTGTCTCCTGTCTCGGTAATGAGGCCGAGAGTGTTGCTGAGGCGCTGCGTACAGGTCGCTCAGGTATCAGCCGAAACGAGGCGCAAGTCGAAGCGGGCATGCGCTCACATGTAGCCGGCAAACCCGACATCGATCTGGCCGAACATATCGACCGCAAGCAATGGCGCTTTATGGGCGATGCCGCCGGCTTTGCTTATCTCAGCATGCAACAGGCAATCGCCGACTCCGGGCTGACACCCGAGCAGGTTTCGAATCCGCGTACGGGCATCATTGCGGGCTCGGGCGGCGCCTCTTCGGCCAGCCAGGTAGAGGCGGCCGACATCATGCGTGAGCGTGGTTTGCGCCGTGTTGGGCCTTATCGTGTCACCCAGACCATGGGCAGCACCGTGTCGGCCTGTTTGGCCACGCCTTTCGCGATCAAGGGTGTGAACTATTCGATCTCCTCGGCGTGCTCAACCAGCGCCCACTGTATTGGCAACGCCATGGAGCAGATTCAGCTGGGCAAGCAGGATGTGGTGTTTGCTGGCGGTGGCGAGGAACTGCACTGGTCCATGAGCTGCTTGTTCGACGCCATGGGGGCGCTCAGCACCAAGTATAACGATACGCCTGAACGCGCCTCGCGCGCCTACGATGCTGATCGAGATGGTTTCGTGATTGCAGGTGGCGGCGGCATGCTGGTGCTCGAATCTCTCGAGCACGCCCAGGCTCGCGGTGCGAAGATTTATGCGGAACTCGTCGGTTACGGCGCCACGTCAGACGGATACGACATGGTAGCTCCATCGGGCGAGGGCGCGGTGCGCTGTATGCAACAGGCGCTCGACATGTCCCCCGGAGAGATTGACTACGTCAACGCCCACGGCACGAGCACGCCGGCCGGTGATATTCAGGAGCTGAAAGCCGTGCGCGAGGTATTCGGCGAGAGCGGTCCTTGGATTGGCTCAACCAAATCCCTTTCGGGGCACTCGCTGGGTGCTGCGGGCGTGCAGGAAGCGATCTACTCGCTGCTGATGATGCGTGACAATTTCGTCGCAGCCTCTGCCAATATCGAGCAGCTCGACGAGGGTGCTGAAGGGATGAAGATCGTCCTTGAGCGCCAGGATGACATCACCTTAAACCGCGTGATGTCCAACAGCTTTGGCTTCGGCGGCACCAACGCGACGCTGATTTTTCAGCGCTATTCGGGCTGAATCACCGAATCACCGCATCGCAATAGATAACCGGCTTCGCACGACGGCCGGCTTCGCACCATCATGGTGTTTTATCGATCATCCGCTTTTAGCTTGCTCAGCGCGCCGTTTAACTGGTGTACAGCGACTGCAGGGACTCCAGCAGCAACACCTCAATCGGCTCCCCAGGCGTGACAGTACTACCGATAGGCACGACTGCCAGCCCATCCGCGCGACTGACACTCGTCAGCACCCCGGAGCTTTGGCTGCCCGCAAGCTGGGCCTCGAGTCCACCACCGGAACCGGTAAGCACGACCCGCAGATATTCCTCTCGCGTACCCGGTCGCTCGACAGCAAACCTCGCTGTTGCAGCAACCCGTTTCGGTGGTTGCAGCTGGGCGCCTTGGGCAGCAGCGAGCCACGGCTTGACCACCAATAAAAACGTGGCCCAAGCGGACACCGGGTTACCCGGAAGCCCAAACACGGGCATGCCGGCAACTGCACCAAACGCCAGGGGCTTCCCTGGCTTGATCGCCAGCTTCCAAACCGCCAATTCGCCCCGCGCCTCAATCTGATCGCGGACATAATCGGCCTCGCCCACCGACACGCCCCCCGTTGTTAACAGGCAATCCGCGTCGCGCGCCGCCGGTTCCAGCGCTCGCCCGATCAAATCAGGATCATCTGGCAGCGTCCCCAGATCGATCGCCTGATAACCCAGTGCTTCGATCTGAGCGATCAACTGCGCGCGGTTGGAGTTATAGATTTGCCAGGGTTCAATGGTGTCTCGGCCAGCATCGGCATCGACTAATTCGTCGCCTGTCGACAACACTGCCACGCTGAGACGGCGATAGACCTTCACCGAGCGCACGCCAACCGAGGCCAGCACACCGATCAACTGCGGGGTTAGCCGCTGACCACGCGCCAGCAACAAGTCTTGTTCCGCGATATCCGCGCCCCGTTTGCGAATGTGCGCGCCCTGGGTAACACAGCCCAGGATGCTCACGGTGCCATCGCGCTCGATAGCGTCTTCCTGCATGACCACGGTATCCGCGCCGTCAGGCAGAAGCGCGCCAGTGAATATGCGCGCCGCACTGCCTTTGGGTAATGCCCCGGGAGGACTGCCCGCAGTGATACGCAGCGCAACCGGCAGCTCGCCCGGTATATCGGCCGCCCTGAGCGCGTAACCATCCATGGCACTGTTATCACCTGCAGGCACTGCCATCGGTGAATGCAAATCGCACGCAGCAACCCGACCATGGGCAGACAACAGCGGCACCTCCTCGGCATCAGGCGCTGCGGGCACGCGTTCGAGGATGGTTGCGAGCGCATCGGGGAGCGGGGTCAGTGCCACGTGCTAGCCTCTCAATACACCAACAAAATTACAGGGCCTGTGCCGGGCATCGAGCTGCTCATTGAGCATACCGGTCCAGGCCGTGCGACAGGCGCCAGTAGATCCCGGCATACAGAAAACCACGGTGCGATTGGCAAATCCCGCCACAGCCCGCGATTGAATCGTGGAAGAGCCAATTTCCGCGTGCGAAAGCTGCCGAAAAAGCTCTCCAAAGCCTTCGATCATCTTGTCGAAGAGTGGCGTCACCGCCTCCGGGGTGGAGTCCCGACCGGCAAATCCGGTACCTCCAGTCACCAGGACCGCCTCGACCTCGGGATCGGCGATCCAGCGCGATACCACGGCTCTGATCTGATAAATGTCGTCCTTAACGATCTCTCGAGCGATCACACGATGTCCGCTCTCAGCAGCCGCGCCGGCCAGATAATCGCCTGACGTGTCGTTAGCCTCGGTGCGCGTATCGCTCACCGTCAGCACTGCGACGCCCAGCGCCACAGCATCTACCTGTGTCATGTGTTCTCCTTGTCGACGTAAAGCTCGATGTACCGGCGTACCGCGCGGGCAGTGAACTCGCGCCAGGAAAGTTGTTGAATACCAAATTGATGTCGAATAGCGGTGCAATCCAGAGAGCGATTAATGATGGGCTGCGCTTCGTCGGTATCGTCGATCAACAGCTCTCGAGCATTGGCAAAAGGATCAAATTGAGAGGCGATGGCGACCACGGCTTCAACGAAGGTGTAGTAACCCGTATCACCCAAACTGCAGTAATGATAAGTCCCGTGAGCGCCCGCGCCCACGCTGACCTGGTCGATCATACCGGACACTACCCGCGCAACTTCAGCTACGTGCACCGGACTACCGCGATAACGATCGCTGCTCACTACGCGCTCGCCGCGAACCAGCCGATCGAGAATGGCCGATAGTGAATTCGGGCGACGCCCGGCAAAAACCCGCCCCAGCCTGAGTATCAGGTGCTCTGGCAGCTCGTTTGTGAGCACTTGCTCCGCCTCGACCAGCACCCGACCAATATCGTCTACGGGGTCGGTTTGATCGGTCTCCCGATAAGGTCGCTTCATGGCCCCAGAAAAGACGCGCGAACTGGATAGGTGGAAATAACGCATCCCCGATTTGCCACACAGGGAGGCCAGCCACTGTGTGCGCTCGATGTCGGGCTGGCCCACCGGCTGGCTACTGTTGATAGCCGTGACGAAGCGGGTATCGATCAGCATGTCGCACTGGGCAGCTCGCAGCAGTTTCTTCACCTGACGCTCACGCTTCCAGCGTGTCTCTTCGAGATCTACCGCCAAAAACTCATGCCGCTGCAGGGGGCTGGCAAACGCTCGCAGCGAATAGCCTACCGGGGTGTCACCACCCAGTATCAGTACGCGCATGACCCTATCCCACCAATAACGGGCTCACCCATAATTCGCTCACACGCCAGCAACCCGCTTGTCGCGATTATTCCCGTCACTAAGCCGACACACCTTTGCTTTGAGCCGCCACCCGGGCGACAGTTCTATTTACAGCGCGTTGGCAGTTTCGGACACTGACCCCGCTGTCGCTGTTCCTCATGGAGGATAGCACTGCAATCTGGCACCCGACGCCCGCAACCTGAGGAATTTACTTTGCGTATCTGTATGTTGCTGATCGCACTCATTGGATCGATCACAGCCTGGGCTGAGACATCGACCCATCCCTGCCACGTTGAGAATCTTGAGACCTACGTTCAGTGTGGAACGCTGGATACACCTCTGGATTACGACGATCCCGATGGCGAACAGATCTCCGTTGGCTTTGTGATTCTACCGAGCTTTAACGCGTCCTCCACTCGTCCGCCGCTGTTTTTTCTGGCCGGTGGCCCAGGACAGGCGGCAACCTCACTCGCAGCGCAAGTCGATAACATGTTCACCGATGCAAGGGCTGAGCGGGACATCGTGCTCATCGACCAGCGCGGCACCGGACGCTCTGCGCCACTCGACTGTGACGTCGAACTCAATATGGGTATCGCCGCCGAAGATCTATTCGACCGGGGCATATTGGAAGCCTGCGTCGCCCAGTTGCCCGCCGGCATACGCCATTTTACGACTGCAAACGCGATTCGTGATTTTGAGCGCGTGCGTTCGCATCTGGGCTATACCCAAGTTGACCTTTATGGCGGCAGCTATGGCTCCAGAGCCGCGTTCGCATACCTCGCGCTCGCGGGCGATGCTGTCCGCTCGGTGATTATCGATGGCATCGCGCCGCCGGATGTGCCGATTGGGCTCTTTGGTGAGAGTGCCGCAGCGGCTTTTGAGCGGGCGTTGCAGCGCTGCGAAACCAACAGCCGCTGTCGCGAGGCTTTCCCCGATCTGCGCGCGGACTTCGCTCAGGTCGATGCACAATTGCGCGATGAGCCAGTGAATACCCAGCTCCCACACCCTACGACAGGGGAACTCACCGACTTCCGACTTGGGCACGGCCCGTTCATCAGCCTGATTCGCTTGCTGCTCTACTCGCCGGACACCGTGGCACTGCTGCCGGCAATGCTGAACGCAGCCGCCGAGGGCGATTACCGACCCCTCGCATCGTTGATGGCCAGCACCACCGCCTCCATGGACATCAATATGTTGCTAAACCTGACCATTGTTTGTAACGAGGACTTCCCGCGTTTCTCAGAAGCCGCTATCGAACGGGATATCGACAACAACTTCGGTCGAGACACCAGCTACCAGCTGTGGTCTCAGGCGTGCCCGTTGATGCCAAGCTTCCCCGTTGACCTGACGTGGATGGAAGCGGGGCCGTTCCCGCAACCTGCGCTGTTGTTATCCGGTGCGGGAGACCCCGTCACCCCACCCAGCAACGGCGAACGGGCCGCTGAGCAATTCGACACCCAGCGCCACATCGTTGTAGAGAACGCGGCACATATTGTAGCCAGCAGCGACTGTGGCGGTGACCTCATTGCCGCTTTTCTGGAAGCGCAATCACCCGATGCCGTTGAAACCGTCTGCGTCGATGAAATCCCAGGACAGCGGTTTGTACTCAACCCACTGGGGCTGATGTCATCCAGCGAATCGGGAGACGCGTCATGATTCAGGTCAACAACATCAGCAAAGCCTTTGGTGAGATTCAGGCGGTCGATGGCGCCTCATTCGCCGCCGCCGACGGTCAGATAACCGGCATCCTCGGCCCCAATGGCGCCGGCAAGACTACCTGCCTGCGAATGATCTATGGCTTGCTCAAGCCCGATCAGGGTCAGGTGGAAATTGGCGGTGTCGATAGCACCCAATCGCCCATGGCCGCCAAACGCCAACTCGGTGTATTCCCGGACAAACTCGGCAGTTGGGAGCGCCTGACCACGCGAGAAATCATCGACTACTTCGCCAGTTTGCACGGCATGTCGACCGACAAACGCCGCAGCGCGATTGACGACATCGTGAACGAGCTGGACCTCCATGAAATCATTGATCGCCGCACCAAAGGCTTCTCACAGGGTCAACGGATGAAAGTCGGGCTTGCTGCCTGCCTTGTGCACAGCCCGCAGCATATGCTCCTGGACGAACCATCCAGAGGGCTCGATGTGATGGCGTCGCGCATCCTGCGCGATTACCTCAAAGCTCAGCGAGATGCGGGGCGATGCGTGGTTTTCAGTAGCCACGTGATGCAGGAAGTCGCCGCGCTGTGCGATAAGGTCGTGATCATTGCCAAGGGGAAAGTGGCCGCTGAAGGTACCCCCGATGCACTGTGCGAACTCGCGGGCGAGGCGAGCCTGGAAGACGCCTTCGTCAAAATTATCGGCACGACAGAGGGGATCGCAGCATGAGCGTTTGGTGGGGTTTGCTGCGTAAAGAACTCCTGGAAATCAGCCGGGACAAACGGGCACTTTTGGCCGCATTGGGGCTCGCCTTCGTTGCGCCTCTGGTGATCTATGGTGGCATCAGCTTCGCGATCAAGCAGGCGTCTGCCAAGCCTATGGCATGGATTGACGTGATCAATCCGGAGGCTGCGCCCGCGTTACTCGAAATGCTGGCGGACGAGCGCATTCATGACCGCACCACCAGCACCGAGGCCGGTGCGCCTGCCTCTGCTCGGCTGCAAGTCGAAATACCCCCCGATTTTGAGCAGGCGATCAGCCGTGGCGAACAAACTCAAATCGTGCTCCGAGGTGAACTCAACGACGATGCAGTGCGACCCACGCTTAACCGGGTGAGGCAAGTGATCCGCCGTTTCTCCGCCTCGACGGCAAGTATTCGTCTCATGATGCGGGGTGTGGACCCCTCGCTCATCAGGCCAATAGATATCGAGGAACAAAACACCGCTCCGGCAAGTAACAATGCAGGACGGATGACGATGATGATCGGCATCTACGTCATGATGGCGGCTTTCGTCAGCGCGATCTCGACCGCGATCGATACCTCTGCGGGGGAGCGAGAGCGCAATGTGCTCGAGGTGCTTTTGATCCAACCGGTGCGCAGCATTGACATCGTCACCGCCAAATTGGCCGGGGTGTTTCTCGTTTCCATGTTCGGCGTGCTACTGACCCTCGCGTTCTCTGCGTTTGCGATGAGTCAGGTAGAACTGGAAAAAGTCGGGATGACGTTCACCCTTGCACCGCTCAACTTCCTTGCGATCCTGGCTGCGATGGTGCCGCTGGCACTGCTGGCTGGCGCACTCAATCTGTTGGTGGCTTTCTTTTCGAAGACTTTCAAGGAGGCGCAATCACAGGTCACCATGGTGATCATGGTGCCAGCGCTTGCACCGATGGTGCTGATGTTCGTACCCGATCCACCCGAGTACCTGCGGCAGTTACCGATTACGGGGCAGTTTCTTTACCTGGAGCAGGTGTTTAAAGGCGAGACCGTGAACCTGAGCGGGCCACTGCTGGCCTCACTGGGCACGCTGATCATTACCGCGCTGGTCGTGGCCTTCACCAGTCGGCATCTAGGCTCAGAACGCTCCATCAACGCTTTGTAAAACGGCACGGGGCGCTCAGCGCCCTCCAAAAGGCCGCAGCCCTTTGGGAGTCACGTCCCTTGGGGCTACGAGCTTGTCAGTCAGCGGTGGATCAGAACGGGATATCGTCGTCCGCCAGAGAGCTGGATCCGGCAGGCGCAGGCTGGAAGCTGGGCTCCGCGCCACCGCCGAACCCACCATCATTTTGCGACGGAGCGTTGCCGTACTGGGAGCCACCCCCGTATCCGCCATTGCCCATATCATTGCCTTGACCACGGCTATCGAGCATCTGCATCTCGTTGGCAACGATCTCTGTGCTGTAGCGATCGTTGCCGGACTGATCCTGCCACTTGCGTGTGCGCAGCGACCCCTCTACGTAGACCTTGGAGCCCTTCCGCAGGTACTCGGCCGCGATCTCCGCGAGCCGATTGAAGAACACAACGCGATGCCACTCGGTGCGCTCCTGCTGCTGGCCGGTTTGCTTGTCCTTCCAGGTCTCTGAGGTGGCAATACTGATATTGGTGACGCCGCCGCCACTAGGCAGCACACGATGCTCCGGGTCGTTACCAAGATTGCCCACGAGAATGACTTTATTAATGCCGCGAGATGCCATGATTTTCTCCGCAAATGCGGCCTGAAGATGCCGCAGGAATTCTTTCAAAGTGAGAGGTGACTATAACAATCGCCTCATGAGAGAAGAAGCCGGTGACCGCTAATCGCTGATAGTGGTCGCTTCCGGCGACAGATCGGGGCCTCGAACTAGCAAAACTGCCCACAGGGCCACCAATACCAACCAGCCTTGAGCCAATCCCGCCGGGCCAAATGCTGCCAGCGCCAAGCCTCCGGCCCAACCGCCCAAGAAGGCGCCGAGGAACTGCCCGGTAGAAAACAGACCCATCGCCGTCCCGCGGTCTGTGCCGGGCGCACGGAGCGACACCAGTGACGGTAAGCTCGCCTCGAGCGTATTGAAACCCAGGAAGAACAGGGCTACACCACCACCCAACCACCACAAATCGTTCGCTACGAAGGCCAACGCCATTCCTAGTAGCAGACAGGCAAGCGCAATCGCCAATGCCCAACGAGGTACCTCACTGGCCCTGCGCTGGCGCAGCAGCATCAGCGTACCCGGAAGAGATAACACCACGGCACCCAGATACACCGCCCAATGGTGGTCCGCGGGCAAGCCGATGACGTCATTCAGCCGGCCGGGAATGACCAGAAACACCGACATCAGCATGGCATGAAGCAAAAAAATACTGAGATACAAGGGCGGTAAACCATGGCCCGCAGCCACCGCACGTACCCGCCCCGGTTGCAGCCCATGCTGGTGCCCAGCCTCAGTAAGCTGGGGTGGCTTCGGCAAACCAAACTGCACCAACAACACGCCAAAGATTCCCAGCCCCGCTGTCACCCAAAAAACCAACGACAACCCGCCGACGGCGGCGATCAAAGGCCCCACAATTAAAGACAGGACGAACGCCCCACCGATGCTCGCGCCGATAATGGCCATAGTCTTGGTCCGCTGGTCTTCGCGGGTGTAGTCGGCGGCGAGCGCCATCAGAGCGGCGGCAACGGCGCCGCCGCCCTGCAGGAAGCGCCCAGCGATGACGCCGCCTATTGAATCAGCCAGCGCTGCAACAGCACTGCCGGCGATGAACACAGCGAGTCCGCCGAGGATGACGGGTTTCCGGCCAATACGATCCGACAACCAACCCAGCGGCGTCTGCAGCAGCGCCTGGGTCAACCCATAAGCGCCGAGTGCCAGCCCGACGTTGGATGGTGTGGCACCGGCCAGATCGGCCGCATATACCCCGAGCAAAGGCAGCACCATAAACAGACCCACCATACGTAGGCTGTAGAGCACGGCCAGACCCAGTACGGCCCGGCGTTCTTGCGATGTGTAAGGTGTTTTCGCGAGCACAGTCTTGGTTAACCCAAAAAACGCGGGATTTTAGCACGTGCTGACTGTGGTCCCGATGCACGCCAGTCAAGCCAGACCCTACGTGAACGCTCTATACTATCCGGCTGACTTTCCACACCGGAACTCCTCATGGACACGATTCAGGTCCGCGGTGCACGCACCCACAATCTGAAAAATATCGATCTCGACATTCCCAGAGACAAGCTCGTGGTCATCACCGGGCTCTCCGGGTCGGGCAAGTCGTCTCTGGCGTTCGATACGCTCTACGCTGAAGGGCAGCGACGTTACGTCGAGTCGCTGTCGACCTACGCCAGGCAGTTCCTGTCGATGATGGAAAAACCGGACATCGATCACATCGAGGGCTTGAGCCCGGCGATTTCCATCGAGCAAAAATCAACCTCGCACAACCCCCGCTCCACCGTAGGGACCATCACCGAAATCTACGACTATCTACGACTGCTTTACGCGCGCGTTGGCGACCCGCGCTGCCCGACGCACGGCGTTACGCTGCGCGCGCAGACAGTGAGCCAGATGGTCGACTCGGTGCTCGCCATGCCCGAGGGCAGCAAGTTGATGCTGCTGGCACCCGTGGTCCGGAACCGCAAGGGCGAGCATCTGCATGTTTTTGAGCAGATGCGGGCAGCGGGATTTATCCGCGTGCGGGTTAACGGCATTGTGGTGGATCTCGACGATGTACCGGAACTCGACAAAAACAAAAAGCATCGCATCGATGTCGTGGTAGACCGCTTCAAAGTGCGCGAGGACATCGGTCTCCGCCTGGCAGAATCTTTTGAAACAGCGCTGGAACTCACCGACGGCATCGCGGCAATTGCACCCATGGAAGGCAAGGGCAATGAGACGCTGTTTTCGGCGCGTTACTCCTGCCCCGAATGTGGACACAGCATCGACGAACTCGAACCCCCGATGTTTTCGTTCAATAACCCGCGAGGAGCTTGCCCGAGCTGTGACGGCCTGGGCGTTAAACAGTATTTCGATGAGAAGCGCGTGGTCCTGCACCCCGAGGCGAGCCTCGCCGAGGGCGCCATCCGGGGATGGGATCGTCGCAATGTGTACTACTTCCATTTGCTGACTTCGCTCGCCGAGCACTACGGTTTTGATATCGACAAGCCGTTCGAAAAGCTTGCGAAGAAACATCGCGAGACCATCCTGCGTGGCAGCGGCGACGAAGAGCTGGAATTCGCCTATGTGAACGACCGTGGCACGGTCTTCAAGCGGCGCCACACCTTTGAGGGCATCTTGCCCAACATGGAACGGCGCTACCGGGAGACGGAATCCCAATCGGTACGTGAAGAGCTGGCCAAGTATGTATCGACAGCGCCCTGCCCTGATTGCAAAGGCACCCGCCTATGTGAGGACGCCCGCAGCGTGTTCGTGGATGAGCGCACGCTGCCCAGCATTACCCACATGCCAGTGGGTGAGGCACAGGATTACTTCGACCAGCTGGAGCTGGAAGGCAGAAAAGGTGAAATCGCCGACAAGATTCTGAAGGAACTGCGCGCCCGCTACCGTTTTTTGGTGGACGTCGGCCTCAACTATCTCACTCTCGACCGCAGCGCCGAGACACTATCGGGGGGTGAAGCACAGCGTATTCGACTGGCATCCCAGATTGGCGCGGGGCTCGTCGGCGTCATGTACATACTCGACGAGCCTTCGATTGGCCTTCACCAGCGTGACAACGAGCGCCTGCTGCGCACCCTGATCCACCTGCGCGATCTCGGCAATACGGTACTGGTTGTGGAACACGATGAAGATGCCATTCGCGCCGCCGACCACATCATTGATATCGGACCCGGCGCCGGCGTGCACGGGGGGCAGGTTGTCGCGGCCGGTTCGATGCAAGAGGTCATCGATAACGAGGCATCACTGACCGGTGACTACTTGTCCGGGCGCCGCAAGATCAAAGTCCCGACGGAACGCCATCCGCCCGACCCCGAGCGCATGCTGGTGATTCGCGGTGCCGCGGGCAACAACCTGCAAAACGTGACAGTCGAACTGCCGATCGGTTTGCTGACCTGTATCACAGGCGTCTCAGGGTCCGGTAAGTCTACCTTGATCAATAGCACCCTGTATCCGGTAGCGGCCACCGTATTGAACGGTGCAACAACGCTCAATGCCGAAGCCCATGAATCCGTGGAGGGGCTTGAGCAGTTCGATAAATGTATCGATATTGATCAATCGCCTATTGGCCGCACGCCACGATCCAATCCCGCCACCTACACCGGCATCTTTACGCCAGTGCGTGAACTATTCGCCGGCACCCAGGAAGCACGTTCGCGAGGCTATAAACCCGGTCGGTTTAGTTTCAACGTGCGTGGCGGTCGTTGCGAGGCGTGTCAGGGCGATGGGGTGACCAAGGTGGAAATGCATTTTCTGCCCGATATCTACGTGCCCTGTGATGTATGCAAAGGCAAGCGTTACAACCGGGAAACCCTGGAGATCCGCTACAAAGGTAAGAATATCTCTGAGGTTTTAGAGATGACGGTCGAGGATGCGCTTGAGTTCTTCGAACCCGTGCCCTCAATACACCGCAAGCTGCAAACGCTGATGGACGTGGGGCTCTCCTACGTACGTCTTGGCCAAGCGGCCACCACGCTCTCCGGTGGCGAGGCCCAGCGTGTCAAACTGTCTCGAGAGCTATCCAAGCGGGACACCGGTAACACGCTCTATATCCTTGACGAACCGACCACGGGCTTACACTTCGATGACATCAGGCAGCTGTTGGAAGTGGTCCATCGCCTACGCGACGGTGGCAATACGGTGGTGATCATTGAGCACAATCTCGATGTGATCAAAACCGCTGACTGGCTGGTGGATCTCGGGCCGGAGGGCGGCTCAGGCGGTGGTCAGATTATCGCCACCGGCACGCCTGAAGATGTCGCTGTCAATCCGCAGTCGCACACGGGGCGATTCTTGAAACCGATGCTGGCGCCTGCGACCAAATCCGCCAAAGCCCAAAAGCGGTCTAAGGCAGCATCGAAATAAGGCCTGAAGAGACCGTAAGGAGGGCGCTCGAGAAGAGCGCCTTATCTATCCTTAAACATCGGGCAGACATAAAAAAACCCGGCATATAGCCGGGTTTTCATCAATCAATGACCAGAACTCAGTCCTCGTCGCCCTCGATCTCTTCGACAGCGTCGTAGGTCTCTTCGGGAATCGGGCGGTCTACCAGCTCGACGTAGGCCATCGGTGCCTTGTCGCCGGCACGGTAGCCGCACTTCAAGATGCGGATGTAACCACCGGGACGCTCCTGATAGCGGGGACCCAACTCGTTGAACAGCTTACCGACCGCTTCCTTGCTACGGGTACGATCGAAAGCAAGACGACGGTTGGCGACGCTGTCATTCTTGGCCAGAGTGATCAGCGGCTCAGCGTAGCTGCGCAGCTCCTTGGCCTTGGGCAGCGTGGTTTTGATCAGCTCATGCTCGACCAGCGACACAGCCATATTGCGGAACATGGCCTTGCGGTGGGAGCTGTTGCGGTTGAGCTGGCGACCGCTATGACGATGACGCATTGTGCTTTTCCTTCGTGTACTGGCCCGACTTTGCTACTGCCTCACGGCATCGGGCCGAATTTCCAAAATATCAGACGCTCAGTACTCGGTCGTCGTTCTTGAGGCTGGCAGGTGGCCAGTTCTCAAGACGCATTCCCAGAGACAGACCACGAGAAGCAAGAACATCTTTGATTTCCGTCAATGACTTCTTACCCAGGTTCGGGGTCTTGAGCAGCTCAACCTCGGTGCGCTGTACCAGGTCACCGATGTAGTAAATGTTTTCGGCCTTCAAGCAGTTGGCTGAACGTACAGTCAACTCCAGGTCGTCAACCGGGCGCAGCAGAATCGGATCCACCTCTTCCGCAGCCTCGGTGGTCGCAGCTTGCGCTTCGCTTTCGAGGTCAACGAACACCGCCAGCTGCTGCTGCAGGATAGTTGCCGCGCGACGAATCGCTTCTTCAGGATCGATTGTGCCGTTGGTCTCCAGATCGATCACCAGCTTGTCGAGGTCCGTACGCTGCTCAACACGCGCTGAGTCAACGACATAGCTGACACGACGGATGGGCGAGAACGACGCATCCAACTGCAGACGGCCGATCGAACGGGTCTCTTCTTCTGGATCGATACGCGAATCCGCTGGTGAGTAGCCACGACCACGCTGTACAACCAGTCGGACGTTGAGAGACTTGTCTGCAGTCAGCTCACAGATCACGTGATCGGGATTGCGGATCTCAATGTCGTGATCAACCTGAATATCGCCGGCGGTGACGGTGCAAGGGCCCTTCGCTGACAGCGTGAGCTCTGCCTCGTCTTTACCCGCCATCGTCAAAGCGACACCTTTCAGGTTCAGCAGGATTTCAATCACATCCTCCTGCACACCTTCAATGGCTGAGTACTCGTGCAAAACACCGTCGATCTCCACCTCGGTAACGGCACAGCCGGGCATCGATGACAACAGAATGCGACGCAGCGCGTTACCCAGAGTGTGACCAAAACCACGCTCCAGGGGCTCAAGGGTTACCTGAGCGCGGGTTGGCGACTTTTCATCGACCTTGATGACGCGGGGCGTCAGAAACTCATTTACCGAACTTTGCATAGATCACCTGCGCTGATGGACTGGGGCGAAACCGAACTCGACAACCAATTACTTCGAGTACAGCTCCACGATCAGGTTTTCGTTGATCTCGCTGGAGAGATCCTGTCGTTCCGGGCGTGCCTTGAAAGTGCCCTCGAGCTTGTCGGTGTTGACCTCGATCCACACCGGCTCACCACGCTGCTCTGCCAACGCTACAGCCGCCTGAACACGCAGCTGTTTCTTCGCCTTTTCGCGTACAGAAACCACGTCACCAGGCTTCACCTGATAAGACGGAATGTTAACGACGCTGCCATTCACCAGGATGCCCTTATGCGCGACGAGCTGACGTGCCTCAGATCGAGTCGAACCAAAGCCCATACGATAAACGACGTTGTCGAGACGGCTTTCCAGCAACTGCAGCAGGTTTTCACCAGTCGCGCCTTTCAGGCGAGCTGCTTCCTTATAGTAGTTGCGGAACTGCTTCTCGAGCACGCCGTAGATACGGCGTACCTTCTGCTTCTCACGCAGCTGAACACCGTAGTCGGACAAACGGCCACGGCGAGCGCCGTGCTGGCCGGGCGCGGTTTCGGCTTTGCACTTCGACTCAAGTGCGCGAACGCCACTCTTGAGCTGAAGGTCGGTGCCCTCGCGACGCGAGAGCTTGCATTTCGGTCCAATGTATCGAGCCATACTAAATAATCCTCGCCACTGCCCGCGTTAAACGCGACGCTTCTTCGGCGGACGGCATCCATTGTGCGGAATGGGCGTCACGTCGGTGATGTTGGTGATCTTGTAGCCACAGCCATTGAGTGCACGAACGGCTGATTCGCGGCCGGGGCCAGGACCTTTTACCTCTACATCGAGGTTCTTGAGTCCGTATTCTTTCGCCGCTTCGCCCGCGCGCTCTGCCGCAACCTGCGCAGCAAACGGTGTGGACTTACGCGAACCGCGGAAGCCAGAACCACCTGCAGTGGCCCAGCTCAGGGTGTTGCCCTGGCGATCAGTAATTGTCACGATAGTGTTGTTGAAGGACGCATGGATGTGCGCGACCCCGTCAACCACCTGCTTGGTAATTTTGCGCTTTGTCGTCTTAGCGCTCTTGGCGTTCTTGGCCATTAACTTTCCTACTCAATATCAACGCTACAAATTAGTGATGTAGCTACACTGACAGCGAGGCGCAATTCGCGCCTCACGATTTACTTGCGGATCGGCTTACGCGGACCTTTGCGTGTACGTGCATTGGTCTTGGTGCGCTGACCGCGCAGGGGCAGACCCTTACGATGACGGAGACCGCGGTTACAGCCGAGGTCCATCAGTCGCTTGATATTCATCGACACTTCACGTCGCAGGTCACCTTCGACGGTCATCTCCGATACCAGATTACGGATCTGGTCCAGTTCGGCTTCGCTAAGGCTGCCAATCTTGGCATCCTCAGCGATACCAGCCGTGGCACACAGACGCTTTGCCTGGGTACGGCCAACACCGTAGATGTACGTCAGTGAAATCACTGCGTGCTTGTTGTCGGGGATGTTTACACCGGCGATACGCGCCATCGATTTATCTCCAAACGTTGTTCACGGCGCAGCAACGCACCGCTCGCGCCAACCGGCCCTCAACTGAGGGGGCGCGCATGTTACTGATTTGCCGACTAAAGCTCAATGCCCTTTAGCCCTGGCGCTGTTTGTGACGCGGATCAGATGAACAAATCACCCGTACCACACCGTTACGGCGCACGACTTTGCAGTTGCGGCAGATCTTCTTTACCGAAGCCCGTACTTTCATCTTTAACTCCTGAAACCTAGCGGACGCGGCCGGCAGGACCGGTATGCGCCAGATTGGCCTTCTTCATCACACCCTCGTACTGGTGCGACATCAGGTGGCTTTGTACCTGCGCCATGAAATCCATGACAACAACCACCACAATCAGCATTGACGTACCACCAAGGTAAAACGGTACGTTGAACATCACGACCAGGAACTGCGGTAGCAGACACACCAGCGCAATGTACGCAGAGCCGAACACCGTCAGTCGAGTCAGCACGCCATCGATGTAACCGGCAGTATGCTGGCCCGGGCGAATGCCGGGTACAAAAGCGCCAGAGCGCTTCAAGTTGTCTGCAACTTCCTGCGGGTTAAACATCAACGCCGTATAGAAGAAGCAGAAGAACACAATAAATCCGGTGAACAGAATAATGTTCAGCGGCTGGCCGGGGCCAATCGCCACCGCCAGGTCTTGCAGCCAATCCGCGCTGTCGCCACTACCGAACCACTGCGCGACCGACGCCGGGAACAGCAGGATCGAACTGGCGAAAATCGCCGGAATCACGCCTGCCATATTGACCTTCAAAGGCAAGTGCGACGCCTGAGGCTGCATCATACGACGGCCCTGCTGCCGCTTGGCGTAGTTGACCGTGACACGACGCTGTCCGCGCTCGATGAAAATCACCAAGTAAATAACTGCCACTGCCAACGCAACGATGCCCAGCAACACCAAAATGTTAAGTTCGCCCTGACGCGCCTGCTCTAACGACTGCCCAATCGCTGCGGGCAAGCCCGCCACAATGCCGGCAAAGATAAGCAGCGAAATGCCGTTACCGACACCGTGCTCGGTGATCTGCTCACCCAGCCACATCATAAATACAGCACCGGTCACCAACGAAGTAATCGCAATGACATAGAAGCTGATCGAACTCTCGAAAGTCAGACCCTGGTTGGCAAGACCCACGGTCATGCCGGTACCCTGCACCAAGGCCAACGCCACCGTGAGATACCGCGTGTACTGCGTGATCTTACGCCGACCCGACTCGCCTTCCTTCTTGAGCTGCTCCAGCTGAGGGGTCACCGCCGTCATCAGCTGCATAATGATCGATGCAGAGATGTAGGGCAGGATACCCAGCGCCAAAATACTCATTCGCTCCAGTGCGCCACCCGAAAATACGTTCGCCAGCCCGAGGATAGTGCCCTGGTTCTGGTCAAACAGCGCGGACAGCTGCTCCGGATCGATGCCGGGCACAGGAATATGTGTACCAATGCGATACACAATCAGTGCCATCAAAACGAACTTGAGACGGCCGAATAATTCGCCCATCCCAGCCGAATTGAGTGACGGCATTCCGTTCGCCATCGCTTAAGCCTCGACGCTTCCGCCAGCGGCTTCAATCGCTTCGCGGGCACCTTTGGTGACTGCGAGGCCCTTGACGTTGACCGCCTTCTCGATGCTGCCCGACAAGAACACACGCGCACGAAGCACGTCGTCTTTGATCAGGTCCGCAGCCTTCAGCGCCGCCAGATCGACTACGTCGCCTTCTACGCGGTTCAACTCGCCCAGACGCACCTGTGCGGTGGTGCGCGAGATACGTGAGGTAAAGCCGTACTTCGGCAGACGCTTCTGCAGCGGCATCTGGCCGCCCTCAAAACCGGGCTTCACGGTGCCGCCAGAGCGAGCCTTGAGGCCCTTGTGGCCACGGCCGGCCGTCTTGCCCAAGCCAGAGCCAATGCCACGACCCACACGCTTAGCATCTCGCTTGGCGCCGGGAGCCGGGCTCAAACTGTTCAAACGCATTTCATCAGACATTTGCGTCGCCCTCTACGCGAACTAGGTAGTTCACTTTATTGATCATGCCGCGAACTGAAGGAGTGTCTTCCACTTCTACAGTGTGGCCGATTCGGCGCAGGCCAAGACCCGCAACACAAGCCTTATGGCTCTTCAGCCGGCCGTGCACGCTCTTTACCTGGGTCACTTTGATCATCGGTTTGCTCATCGTCGGCATCCCTATTAGCTCAGGATCTCTTCAACCGTCTTGCCGCGCTTGGCTGCCACATCTTCCGGGGCTGCCATGTCACGAAGACCGTTGTAAGTAGCGCGTACCACGTTGACCGGGTTGGTCGACCCGTAGCACTTCGCCAATACGTTGTGAACACCGGCGATTTCAAGAACAGCACGCATCGCGCCGCCTGCAATCACACCAGTACCCTCTGAAGCAGGCTGCATGTAAACCTTGGAAGCGCCATGTGCGGCCTTCACCGGGTACTGCAGCGTACCGTCAACCAGATCAACCTTGACCATGTTGCGGCGTGCCGCTTCCATCGCCTTCTGAATGGCAACTGGCACCTCGCGTGCTTTACCACGGCCGTAACCAACGCGACCGTTGCCGTCGCCGACAACCGTCAGAGCCGTGAAGCTCATGATTCGGCCACCCTTAACGGTCTTAGCGACGCGGTTCACCTGAACCAGCTTTTCTTGCAGATCACCGTCGGAACGCTGATCGCCTTTCTTCTGATCGTTGAACGCCATGCTTAAAACTCCAGTCCGCCTTCACGCGCGGCATCCGCCAGCGCCTTGACTCGTCCGTGGTACTTGAAGCCCGACCGGTCGAAGGCCACTTCTGTAATACCCGCTGCCTTTGCGCGCTCTGCAACCAACTTACCGACCGCTGCCGCTGCATCGATATTGCTGGTAGCACCGCTGCGCAGGTCCTTGTCCAGCGTAGACGCCTGGACAATCACCTTGTCACCTTCCGGCGCAATCACCTGCGCGTAAATGTGACGCGGAGTGCGATGAACCGTCAGACGGGTAGCACCCGCAGTACGCATGCGGACTCGAGACTTGCGCGCTCGGCGCAGACGCGATTCTGTTTTCTCGTTCATGCTTCTACCCGTTACTTCTTCTTGGCTTCCTTACGACGGACAAACTCATCCGCGTAACGAATACCTTTGCCCTTGTAAGGCTCCGGCGGACGGTAGCTGCGGATTTCCGCCGCTGCCTGGCCAACAGCCTGCTTGTCGATACCGCGAATCACGATCTCGGTCTGCGTGGGAGTCTCTGCCGACAACCCTTCGGCCAATTCGTAATCCACTGGGTGAGACAGACCCACAGTCAAGTTCACAACCTTGCCTGTAGCTTTGGCACGATAACCAACGCCGTTGAGGATCAGTTTCTTTTCCCAGCCATCGCTGACGCCAACCACCATGTTGTTCAGCAACGAACGGGTGGTACCAGCCATCGCGCGGTTGGTATCAAAATCATACTGGACAGTCGCACTACCATCAGCGACCTCCAGACCAATACCCTCAGGGAGGGTCATTTCCAGTGTGCCCTTGCCACCTTTAACAGCGACTGCGCTGCCGTCGATTTTAACTTCGACGCCCTTAGGCAGGGTGACCGGGCTGTTTGCTACTCGTGACATAACTCAGTCTGCTCTCAGATATGCGTCGAATTAGAAGACGGTGCAGAGCACTTCGCCGCCGACACCCGCAGCGCGTGCTGCGCGGTCAGTCATAACACCGCGTGACGTAGAAACGATGGCAACACCAAGACCACCGCGCACTGAAGGCAACTCACCCTTGCCTGCGTAACGACGCAGACTTGGACGGCTTACGCGTGAAATCTCGGCGATTACCGGCTTGCCTTCGTAATACTTAAGTTCGATAGCGAGACGGGGTTTGCCGCTGCTGCTATCGAGGCTGTGTGCCGCGATGTAACCTTCGTCCTCAAGCACCTTGGCTACAGCAGCCTTGAGCTTGGAACCGGGCATTTCGACGGACTTCTTGCCAGCCATCTGCGCGTTGCGCAGGCGAGTCAGCATATCGCTGATGGGATCTTGCATGCTCATGTGCTTCTACTCCGTTACCAGCTGGACTTCACCAGGCCCGGCACATCGCCGCGCATGGCCGCTTCGCGCAGCTTGTTGCGGCACAAACCAAATTTTCGATAAACACCGTGCGGACGACCGGTCAGCTGGCAGCGACGCTGCTGGCGCACCGGGCTCGCGTCACGCGGCAACTTCTGAAGACGGATCTGTGCGTCCCACTTCTCATCATCGGAAGCGGTAGAGCTGGCGATGATTGCCTTCAACTCAGCGCGTTTGGCAGCGAACTTCGCTACTGTCTTGGCGCGCTTGGCCTCGCGAGCCACCATGGACTTCTTTGCCATACCCTTTACCCCTCAGCCTTTAAACGGGAAGTTGAAAGCGCGCAGCAGCGCTCGACCATGATCGTCGTTCGCGGCATTGGTCGTGATCACAATGTCCATGCCGCGCAGCTTGTCGACTTCGTCGTAGTTAATTTCCGGGAAAATGATCTGCTCGGTAACGCCCATCGCGAAGTTGCCGCGACCATCGAAAGACTTGGGGCTGATACCACGGAAATCGCGAATACGGGGAATCGCAACGCTGATCAGGCGCTCCAGGAATTCGTACATGCGCTCATCACGCAGAGTTACCTTGCAGCCAATTGGCCAGCCGTCACGAATCTTGAAGCCCGCAATTGACTTGCGCGACTTGGTGACTACCGGCTTCTGACCTGAAATCTTCTGCATGTCCGAAAGTGCGTTCTCGAGCACCTTCTTATCGCCAACTGCCTCACCAACACCCATGTTCAGGGTGATTTTAGTGATGCGTGGAACCTGCATGACGTTCGCCAGGCCGAGCTCTTCTTTGAGCTGCGGGGCGATCTCGCTGCGGTACTTTTGCTTAAGCGTTGCCATTACTGTCTGCCTCAATCAACTCGCGCCCTCAGGCGTCGATTGCCTCGCCGGTTGACTTGTAGATACGCACTTTCTTGCCGTCCTCGACGCGGTAACCCACGCGATCCGCCTTCTTGGTGCTGCTGTTGTAGATCGCCACGTTGGAGACTTGAATAGGAGCCTCTTTCTCGACGATGCCACCAGCGACACCCATCTGCGGGTTTGGCTTGGTGTGCTTCTTGATCATGTTGACGCCAGAGACAACCACACGGTCACTGTCGACTATCTTACGAACGGTGCCGCGCTTGCCCTTGTCCTTACCGGCCAGGACGATCACCTCGTCATCACGCTTGATCTTTGCCATTGCCTTCAGTCCTCTCTACCTGTCGCTCAGATAACTTCCGGCGCCAGGGAAATGATCTTCATAAACTTCTCACCACGCAGCTCGCGCGTCACCGGACCAAAGATGCGGGTACCGATCGGTGCTTCCTGGTTGTTCAACAGAACTGCGGCGTTCTCGTCGAACTTGATCAGTGAGCCGTCAGGTCGACGCACGCCTTTCTTGGTGCGAACAACGACTGCGGTCATTACCTGACCCTTCTTCACTTTGCCGCGTGGAATCGCTTCCTTAACGGTCACCTTGATGAGGTCACCGACACGGGCATAACGACGCTTGGATCCGCCGAGCACCTTGATGCACATCACCCGGCGCGCTCCGCTGTTGTCAGCGACTTCCAAATAAGACTGAGTCTGAATCATCTCTTTACTCCACCGGCGACGGCTGTCGCATCAGGCCCGCGATCGTTAGATCTGCGTGGCCGTCTCCAATACTTCTACCAACTTCCAAGTCTTGCTCTTAGAGATCGGGCGAGACTCAGCGACCAATACGGTGTCGCCCATGCCTGCCTGGTTCTCTTCATCGTGCGCATGAACCTTAGAAGACCGGGTGATGTACTTGCCGTACACCGGGTGCTTCACTCGACGCTCGATCAGTACGGTGATGGTCTTGTCCATCTTGTCGCTTACCACACGACCCTGCAGGGTACGTGCGCGCTTCTCGGTCGCTGTCATTTACTGTTCCGCCTTCTGTTGCAGTACGGTCTTGACGCGAGCGATGTCCCGCTGAGTCGCCTTGAGCAGATGGGTTTGGCCCAGCTGACCTGTCGACTTCGCCATGCGCAGCTTGAACTGCTCCTCACGGAGCTCCAGCAGCTGCTTGTTCAAGTCTTCAACCGACTTGTCACGCAGTTCACTCGCTTTCATCACATCACCGACCGTTTAACGAACGTGGTCTGTACCGGCAGCTTTGACGCCGCGAGCTGGAATGCTTCACGGGCCAGTTGTTCCGATACGCCTTCAACTTCATAGAGCACACGACCGGGCTGGATCTGTGCAACCCAGTACTCGACGTTACCCTTACCTTTACCTTGACGAACTTCCAGCGGCTTGCCGGTAATCGGCTTATCCGGGAATACTCGAATCCAGATTTTTCCGCCACGCTTAATGTGGCGGGTCATCGCACGACGCGCGGCCTCGATCTGGCGCGCAGTGATGCGACCACGTCCGGTCGCCTTGAGTGCGTATTCGCCAAAGCTGACCTTGCTGCCGCGCTCTGCCAGGCCGCGGTTACGGCCTTTTTGCATCTTGCGGAATTTAGTGCGTTTCGGTTGCAGCATGATTTAGTCCCCTGCTCCCTTAGCTGGCACGACGCGGTGCTTCAGCGGCATCATCACCACCACCAATCACCTCGCCCTTGAAGATCCAGACCTTGACGCCGATCACACCGTAAGTGGTGTGCGCTTCATAGGTCGCGTAATCGATATCTGCCCGCAGCGTGTGCAACGGCACTCGACCCTCGCGATACCACTCGGTACGCGCGATCTCAGCACCACCCAAGCGGCCGCCGACTTGCACTTTGATGCCTTCAGCACCCTGGCGCATCGCATTCTGCACAACACGCTTCATCGCACGGCGGAACATCACACGGCGCTCGAGCTGCTGTGCAACGTTCTGCGCAACCAAACGCGCGTCGAGATCAGGCTTGCGGATCTCTTCAATATTGATGTGAACCGGAACGCCCAGACGCTTGCTCAGCTCTTTGCGCAGTGCTTCCACATCCTCACCCTTCTTACCGATCACAATGCCTGGACGGGCAGTGTGAATGGTGATTCGTGCAGTCTGCGCTGGACGCTCAATGACAACGCGGCTTACAGAAGCAGCGTCAAGACGCTTCAGGATGTACTCACGCACCTCTAGGTCGCTGACCAGATGCTTCGCGTAGTCCTTGCTGTCCGCATACCAGACCGAGTTGTGATCCTTGACCACGCCCAGTCGAATACCGGTCGGATGTACCTTCTGACCCATGCCCTGGTCCCCTTAGCCTTCGCTGTCCGCAACCTTCACAGTAATGTGACAGGTGCGCTTCAGAATTCGGTCGCCGCGACCCTTTGCACGAGCGCGCATGCGCTTCATGGTGAGGCCCTCGTCAACAAAAATGGTCGATACGCGCAGCTCATCGATATCTGCGCCTTCGTTGTTCTCGGCGTTGGCAATCGCCGAGTTCAGTACTTTGCGGACAATCTCCGCACCTTTCTTGTTACTGAACTCGAGCAGATTAAGGGCCTCGCCCACCGGCTTGCCGCGCACCTGGTCAGCGACCAGACGGGCTTTCTGCGCCGAGAGGCGCGCGCCGCGAAGTTTTGCTGCTACTTCCATCGTCTCTTCTCCGCCCTAACTCAGCGCTTGGCTTTCTTGTCCACGATGTGACCCTTGAACGTACGGGTTACCGCGAACTCGCCCAGCTTGTGGCCGACCATATCTTCGTTGATCAAAACCGGCACATGTTGACGGCCGTTGTGAACGGCAATCGTCAGACCCACCATGTCAGGGGTCACCATTGACCGACGCGACCAAGTCTTGATCGGGCGTCGATCGTTGCTCTCTACCGCAGCTTCCACCTTCTTGAGGAGGTGCAGGTCGATAAAGGGGCCTTTTTTCAATGAACGTGGCACGTTGAAATCCTCTCTCTAAACCTGGCGGTTACTTCTTACCGCGACGACGAACAATAAAGCCGTCGGTGCGCTTGTTTTTACGGGTTTTGTAGCCCTTGGTCGGAACACCCCATGGCGTCACCGGATGACGACCACCAGAAGTACGACCCTCACCACCGCCGTGGGGGTGATCAACCGGGTTCATCGCAACACCACGAACCGTCGGACGAACACCACGCCAGCGCGCAGCACCCGCTTTACCCAGCTTGCGAAGGCTGTGCTCAGAGTTGGACACTTCGCCCAACGTCGCGCGGCAATCGACCGGCACCTTGCGCATCTCGCCTGAACGCAAACGGATCGTCGCGTACTGACCTTCACGCGCGACCAGCTGCACCGATGCACCTGCAGAACGCGCCAATTGTGCGCCTTTACCAGGCTTCAATTCGATGGCGTGCAGAACAGCACCCACAGGGATGCTGCGCAGCGGCAGACAGTTGCCCGGCTTGATCGGCGCTGCCGAGCCAGAGAACAAAGTATCACCCGCTTTCACGCCCTTGGGCGCAATGATGTAGCGACGCTCACCATCGGCGTACAACAGCAACGCGATGTGCGCGGTGCGGTTAGGATCGTACTCAAGACGCTCAACCTTGGCCGGAATCCCGTCCTTGTTGCGCTTGAAATCGATAACGCGGTAGTGGTGCTTGTGACCACCGCCTACGTGACGGGTAGTGATACGCCCCAGATTGTTACGACCACCGCTCTTGGACTTCTTCTCCAGCAGCGGGGCGTAGGGACGACCCTTGTGCAGATCATCGTTGACCACGCGTACGTGGTGACGGCGACCCGCTGATGTCGGTTTGCTCTTAACGACTGCCATGACTCATCGTCCCCTTAGCTGATCGCCGCAAAGTCAATTTCCTGACCCTGCGCCAGTCGCACATAGGCCTTCTTCCAGTCCGACTTCTTGCTCCAGCCGAACCGGTTGCGCTTGCTCTTGCCTTTGACGCGCAGTGTTTGCACCGCATCGACCTTGACCTTGAACAGCTGCTCTACCGAATGCCTGATTTCATCTTTGCTCGCGTCGAGGGCAACCTTGAAGACGTACTGGTTACCACTGTCGACGGCCATCGCCGACTTCTCTGACACGTGCGGACCCAGCAGAATCTGGAATACGCGTTCCTGGTTCATGCCAAGGCCTCCTCAAACTTCTTGACCGCGTCAACCGTGACCATCACCTTGTCAAAGGCAACCAGGCTGACCGGATCAACACCGTCCACGTCGCGGACATCGACCTTGTGCAGGTTGCGCGCCGCGAGGTAAAGGTTCTTATCCACTTCGCTAGCCACAATCAGCACGTTATCCACACCAAAGCCTTTCAGCGCCTCAACCAACAGCTTGGTCTTGGGCTGGTCGACGTCGAAGCTCTCAACGACGACAAGACGGTCAGTGCGCGCCAACTCGGAGAGAATCGAGCGCATTGCTGCGCGATACATCTTCTTGTTGACCTTCTGGGAGTGATCTTGCGGGCTCGCCGCGAAGGTCACACCACCACTGCGCCAAATAGGCGAACGAATCGTTCCGGCACGTGCACGACCAGTACCCTTCTGACGCCAGGGCTTCTTGCCGCCACCAGCAACCGCAGAACGGTTTTTCTGGGCACGGGTGCCCTGCCGAGCACCGGCCAAAAACGCGGTGACAACCTGATGCACCAGCGCCTCGTTGTACTCACGCGCAAACGTCGTATCAGATACCGCGACGGTACCTGCCGCCTCGCTACCGGGCTTTACAACACTCAATTCCACTGTGCTGGTCCCCTTATCCTTTCACCGACGGGCGAACGATAACTTCGCCACCCGGTGCGCCGGGCACGGCGCCCTTGATCAACAGCAGGTTCCGCTCTGCATCAACACGCACCACTTCGAGGCCCTGTGTTGTTACACGCTCGGCACCCATGTGACCGGCCATTTTTTTGCCTTTGAAGACACGACCGGGGGTCTGGCACTGACCGATCGAACCGGGAGCCCGGTGCGACAGCGAGTTACCGTGCGTGGCGTCCTGAGTACGGAAGTTCCAGCGCTTCACAGCACCCTGGAAACCCTTACCCTTCGACTGCCCAGCCACGTCGACCTTCTGGCCTTGCTCAAATCGCTCAACGGTCAGCTCGCTGCCAATTTCGAAAGCTTCATCCACGCCATCAAGACGGAATTCCCACAGACCGTGGCCCGCAGTCACGCCAGCCTTGGCAAAATGCCCGGCTTCTGCCTTGGAAACTTTCGAGGCCTTGCGGTCACCCGTTGTTACCTGAATTGCTCGGTACCCATCGGTCTCGAGCTCTTTGATTTGAGTGACGCGGTTTGGAGTTACCTCCACTACGGTCACTGGGATTGATACGCCGTCTTCGGTAAAGACACGAGTCATACCGGACTTACGGCCGACTATACCGATAGTCATGGTTCAAAACCTCACAGTGTACGGGGCTACACCCTCTATGGCCGTCCTTTTGGGCAACCACAACACCCCGCCAGGACGTTACACACCCGGCTTACGCCGAGCAGGCTTACTTCTTAAATTGTCTGCGCTTAACCCAGGCTGATCTGGACTTCCACACCAGCGGCCAGGTCGAGCTTCATCAGTGCGTCAACCGTCTTCTCGGTTGGCTCAACGATGTCGAGGAGGCGCTTGTGCGTACGGATCTCGTACTGATCGCGCGCGTCTTTGTTGACGTGCGGAGAAATCAGAACAGTGTATTTTTCTTTCTTGGTCGGCAGCGGGATTGGGCCGCGAACCTGAGCGCCGGTCCGACGAGCAGTTTCAACGATCTCCTGGGTAGAAGAGTCGATCAGCTTGTGGTCGAACGCTTTGAGACGAATACGGATACGCTGGTTTTGCACAATACATCTCCTAAAAAAACCGGCACCCGCAGGGGGAGCCGTCGAAAAGAGCGCGAATTCTAGGGATGCGCGTAACCACTGTCAACAACTATTCGCTGGAAAAGCGAAGCGGACGCACCCTTTCGTGAATTTTGCCAAACCGTGGCAATGCTGACCGAGCCAACGGCTTTCATTAAATAAAAAAGCCCGCATAAGCGGGCTTTTTCTCACCAGTGCACGGATTAGTCGGGGATCTGCGAATTAAAAAGCCTTTAGCGCGCCCCCTGTGCAGCGATAATCGATTACTCGATGATCTTGGCGACTACGCCGGCGCCTACGGTACGGCCACCCTCACGGATAGCAAAACGCAGACCTTCTTCCATCGCGATCGGCGCAATCAGGG
>JAZBOZ010000090.1:0-4432 GCA_036351405.1 Halieaceae bacterium | reverse complement strand
CGCTGATGTCATTATCGAAGGATATGCACCCATCTCTTGAGCGCGCCGTTATGATGGGCGACTGCCCGTGATTTGAGGAGGACGCAGTGACAGATCAAGGATCAGTACACCCGTTCGACGCATCCAGTGAATACTTCTTTCGCGAGGGCTGTTACATCGTTGAAGTACTCAATGATCCTGACCACCCAGACCTGTCGATTGCCCGCGCTCGAGTGGCGCCCGGGGTGACTACGCAGCCTCACTCATTTACTAACACCACCGAGCGCTACCTGATCCAGTCAGGAACCGGGTTGGTGTTCTTGGGCGACGATACTCAAGGCACGCCAGTGAAGGCAGAGGATGTGGTGGTGATACCGCCGGGTGTGTGTCAGTCGATCCGCAATACCGGCCACGTTGATCTTATTTTTCACGCGCTGTGTACGCCGCGTTTCTTGCCCGAGAATTATCGTGAAGAGGAGGTGTCGAGCTAGCGCATGGCACGCCATAAAGTTTTTATTGATTGCGATCCGGGCGTCGATGATTGCATCGCGCTGATGGTCGCCTTGGGTTGCCCTGATGACATCGAGTTGGTCGGTGTCGGTGTTGTCGCGGGCAATGTGCCCGTTGATATCTGTGCGAGAAATGCGGCCGGTGTCCTCGCGCTGGCCGGCAGATCAGAGGTGCCTTTGCACGTGGGTTGTCCGCGACCACTGATCGTCCCCCCGGAGTTTGCCGAACATATCCACGGCCCTTCGGGGCTCGGAGATGCGGAGCTTCCAGAGGCAGATCTCGGTCTTCACCCGCATGCCGTCGATGCGCTGTGCGCATTACTGGCGAGCGCTGAACCGGCTTCGATCACCGTGGTGATCACCGGGCCGATGACCAATCTCGCCGTGGCTTTGGTGCGATCGCCGCAGATCGCGGTGGGTATCAAGGAGATCGTGATCATGGGTGGCGCTCGCGAGGCGGGTGGCAATATCACCGCCTCGGCCGAGTTCAACATTCACGCTGATCCTCATGCCGCGCATATCGTTTTGACCTGTGGGCGGCCCATTACCATGATTGGGCTCGACGCCACTTTGCAGATTCGCTGCACGGCTGAGCGGATGGCGCGGATGGAGTCATCAGCGCATCGCGCTGTGGTGGCCGCCAAGGCCATGGTCGATCACGTGAATCGGGTATACGGCAAGATCTATGGCACTGAAGGTGCTGCCCTCCATGACCCGTGCACAGTGGGCTACTTGCTGGCACCGGCGTTGTTCACCCTGAGACCCGCACAGGTCGCGGTCGAGATGAACAGTGGGCTGACGCGAGGGCATACAGCGGTCGACTTCCAAGTCACGACGGGTGCTGCTGCCAATGTGAACTGGGTGACCGAGCTTGAT
Organism: Halieaceae bacterium; assembly: GCA_036351405.1. Taxonomy (GTDB): domain Bacteria; phylum Pseudomonadota; class Gammaproteobacteria; order Pseudomonadales; family Halieaceae; genus Luminiphilus. Next base: position 3,068 of record JAZBOZ010000090.1, on the reverse strand, counting down.
GCCCCGCGATTGTTTGATCTGTTGATAGAACGGATGGAGCGCTTGTGAAAACACCCCGTATCGTTGTCGTTGGGTCGGTGAATCTCGATCTCGTGGTGCAGTGTGAAGTACTCCCGAAGCCCGGTGAAACCGTGCTTGGCGGTGTGTTCTCCCGACATCCCGGCGGTAAGGGGGCGAATCAGGCGCTGGCTGCCCGGCGGCTCGGTGCTGACGTATCCATGATCGCCAGAGTCGGTGATGATGCAGAGGCCGAATCGGCCTTGACCCTGTTGCGGCAAGATGGTGTCGACTTGGTGCGCTGTATCCCATCCCCAGGTACGCCAACAGGCGTCGCTTTGATTGCTGTCGCTGCGGATGGAGATAACCAGATTGTTGTTGCACCCGGAGCCAATGGGTTGCTCACTGTTGAGGATCTTCCCGAGCGAATCGAGGGCGCATTGATTGGCCAACTGGAGACACCTGTCTCCGTTCTTGCTGAAGCTGCCGCGCGTTGTGATGGATTGGTCGTCATCAATCTTGCACCGGCGAGCGACGTGCCCGATGCGCTTTTGGCAAGAGCGGATTTATTGGTCGTGAACCAGTCCGAGGCTAACGCCTACGGTATGGATCGTTTATTGGCTTCAGGAGGCATGATCGCCCTGACCTTAGGTGCTCAAGGGGCTGTGCTGTTTCGAGAGGGCGTGGAGATCGCTCGCGCCGCTCCTCCCAAGGTTCACGCGATTGATGCCACTGGCGCAGGTGACACCTTTGTGGGTGCGCTGACTGTGGCACTGCTGGAGGGCATGGCGCCCGAGGCGGCACTGGCTTTCGCCTGTAGAGCGGCTGCGGCCAGCACCGAGATCGCGGGTGCGCAGACGTCTATGCCATGGCGCACGACGTTAGTCGCTGACTAGCGCGCTGCGGTTTGTAGCTTAACGGTTAGCGATAGATATCAAAGCATGTTCGAGCAACGCACATTGGTTATCGCCACCATGCACGCCAAAGAGCGGGTCATCGCGCCGTTGTTGGAATCACACCTGGGCGTACGCTGCATTACGCCGGATGATTTGGATACCGATCAGCTTGGCACGTTCACCGGAGAGATAGATCGCAAGCTCGACCCTTTAGCCACAGCTCGAGAGAAGTGCCGTTTGGCGATGGCGGAAACAGGCTGTGATCTTGCGGTGGCAAGCGAGGGCTCGTTCGGGCCGCACCCGCTTGTACCTTTTGCCCATGCTGACGATGAGTTGCTGGTCTTCATGGATAAAAAATACGGGCTTGATATCGCCGCGCGTGAGGTGAGCACGGCGACTAACTTTGCGGCTGAAGCCGTGCACGATGCATCGGCCTTATTGGCATTCGCCGAGCGTGCTGGGTTTCCGGAGCATGCGCTTATACTTCGCGAATCGGCGAACAGTCATCGATCAATCTACAAAGGCATCGTGGATCGCGACGAACTACTGACTCGGTTCTCCGAATTGAGGGATCGGTATGGCGAGGTGTATGTCGAGACCGATATGCGCGCCATGCACAATCCGACCCGCTTGGGTGTGATCGCTGATGCCACTGCCAAGCTGCTCAAGCTATTGGACTCAAGATGTCCCGCCTGCGACATGCCGGGCTTGAGCGTCACCGAAGTGATCAGAGGTTTGCCGTGTGAACTGTGCGGTCTTCCAACCCAGTCCCCTTCACGACATCTCCTCGAGTGTCAGCACTGCCATCATCAGAAGGAAGAGCGCTTCCCGCTCGGGAGAGAGCGCGAGAATCCGATGTATTGCGAGTTCTGTAATCCCTGAAATAGAGCTCTATTATGGCCCGCGGCCCAAGGCGCGCTCGAGAGCCTCGCGCACTTCGCGGTCCCACTGACTCGCGATCACCGGGCCTGCGGGCTGGTCGGTTGAAGCACGCCGATAAATCACCGTGCCTTCGCCGTCGACGACGAATATCCCGGGCACAAACTCGACGCCATAATCCGCGGCGATGGTGTCAGCATCACGGATCACCTTGAGCGGAAAGCCAAGCGATTGGACAAACGTTGCCGGGTCTCCATAGTTCCGCTGCTTGGCGTTCAAGCTGATGATCTTGATATCAGTGTCCTCGTAATCCCATTGCAGGCCTTCCAGATAGGGCAGATACGCCTTCGAGTAGGGACACCAACTCGCCCAGAATACGAGCACTGATGGTGCACCTTGAGCGACGTCGGGGAATATCACCGGGCTGCCATCGAATAGATCCACGCCTCGCCAGGCGGGCGCTGTATCGCCCGTTTTGATAAACGTTTTGGCGGCTTCGGTAGCAGAAGTGTCGCTATATGGGTCTAGATTGGTGGTTTCGACCGACACCTGCACACAGCCCGACAGCGCGAGGGCTGCAGCTGTCAAAACCCACTTGAGTTTTTGCTGAACGAATATCATGAGTGTCCTCGCGATCGAGAGTTGGTGTGCCGCTACCACCAGTTATTGAGGTGCAGCTTGCGGGCAACATACTGCTGGGTACAAGCTTTCAGCAACAACTACCCGTTAAAAAAGGCAGCACCAGCATTGAGCGAATTTCCAGAGAACCACCCTTCAGGCTTGCACGTCGTGTTGCACCGGCCTGAGATTCCGCCCAACACGGGCAATATTATCCGCTTGTGCGCAAACACGGGTGCGGTGTTACACGTCATCAGGCCTCTGGGGTTCGTCATGGACGACACCCGCTTGCGCCGTGCAGGTCTCGATTACCATGAGTTTGCATCGGTGACTGAGTGGGACTCGTTAGACGACTATGTGGCGGCACATCCCGAACGGCGTCTAGTGGCGATTGAGACTTCTGGCCAGTGTTTGCTGTCGGAATTTGTGTTTTCCGAGTACGACGCGCTGTTGTTCGGCTCGGAGACCAAGGGCCTTCCCGAAGAGATTCTGGCGGGTTTACCGGCTGGCCACGTGGTGCGGTTACCGATGCTCGCGCACAGCCGCAGTTTGAATTTGTCGAATGCCGTAGCGGTTGCGGTTTATGAGGCCTGGCGACAGATCGGCACGGCGTAGCCTCTGAAACAGCATTACAGCTCGGGGTTCCGAGGTCAGTGTTTCTGCGGCCGCCGTTAGCGT
>JAZBOZ010000089.1:0-2449 GCA_036351405.1 Halieaceae bacterium | reverse complement strand
CTTTAAATAGTAGGCGTGCTCAACCAGCAGATCGGGATACAGCCCTGCAAGCAGAAGTGCGGCTGCCGGCAGCGTCAGCCAAGCAAAACGACGCAACACGCACCTAGAGTTTTGCAATGAAGTCCCGAAATATACGCCTACCGCCGTCGCGGCCAACATGACTCCAGTCATGTCGCCCAGTATCGCCGCCATCCATACTGCATTCCGATCCTCGAGTGACACGGTGAGATTCATGTACAAGTTATTGGAGAGCGAGGCTCCACTCAGGATTGCGCCAAACATTGCAGCCACCGTCGCTCGGGCCATATAGGATAAGTCGACATCGGCGTGCACTCTGCTCCACCAGCGAAGAGCGTAGGCCGGTATTGCATAGCACAAAAAAGGCAAAAAACTGCCTTGAATACTTCGCAGCAGGTTGACGTAGTCATAAATGAGTTCAGTCGCCAAATAGATGGTGACTACCTCAACCGCCCAAATTCTCCACCAGTGGCGGGGTTCAAAAATAAGCAGCGCAATAAAGCGCACGCCAGCCGGTATGAACCACGAGACAGTACCCGGAATCACCTCGAGCCGCGCTGAAAGCCACCAGGCAATGGCGAATGTCAGAGCGTAACTGCACAGGGCGAGAAGCTGTACTCCTGCGCTCGCACCAATTAACTTGCGAATATCAACGTCAATGGACTCCGCGGCCAGAGAAGCCTCCGAAGGCGGTAATGACTGCTGAGCCTCACGCAAAGAGGCGTTCCCCATCCTGATCTAAAGACAAGGCATAAGCAGCGGGCACAGCAAGATTTCTCCCTGTTCTCTCTGCTGTGTCGGTCGAACCTGACACAGTCAATGGTGCTTTCAAACGCCGCCATCGCCAGCAGCTAGCCAACTTTCATCAACACTCCGGGCCAAACTAAGGCATGTCTCCGCGCGTCGCAAGACGCAGCATCTTTTCACCGACTATGCATCATCCAAACCCACTGCGAGCCCGGCACTACTCTCTGGCTTGAGCAAATGAATCTGCGTGTCAAATCTGTAGAACCAAATAGATGTACATGCTATTTGACGCACACAATGCCCAGAAGCCACACTGCGGAAACTGACACCTCAACCCGAGGGCACAATATGCCCACAGCGCTCATCACGCTTGGCCGACTACCCAAGGCACTTACTTTGGCGCGACTGATTAAGCGGGCGGGATATCGCGTCATCGTCGCAGAGCCATTCGGCTGGCACATCTGCAGAGTGTCCAACGCGGTGGCTCGAAGCTACAAGACCCCACCGCCCAACGCCGATGCACATGCCTACAGAGCCGCGCTGCTGGATATCATTGATAAAGAGCAGGTATCGCTGATCGTTCCCGTGTCGGAGGAAATCCACCACGTGTTGCCTCTACGCCAGCGGCTGAGGGATGACATAAAACTCTTAGGCCCCGACTGGCAGGACTATCAGACCTGTGCAGACAAACTGCGCTTTGCCGAGCGTGCCCAAGACTTGGGTCTGCGCACTCCCCCGACCTTCGCGTTGCATACAGAGCAAGCCCGCAAGCTCGCAGACCGCGAACCTTGCATTTACAAACCGAGGCGCGGCTGTTCGGGGCTCGGGATCACACGTGATATGAAATTGGCGCAACAGGCTGACACGGCAGGTGGCGTTATTGCGCAGCAGTTTATCCCCGGCCAAGTCATCAGCTCGCTGTCATGGGTGGATCGCGATCAAGCGGTCAAAACAGTAGTTTACGAAGGCAAAGCGTACGCCGGCAGCGTCTCGATTTGCTTTGAGCAAATCCAACCGTCGCAGGAAGTCACCGACTGGATCGACACGTGGGTAAGGTCGTTTAACCTCGAGGGGTTTCTCGCGCTCGACCTCATCATTGACGATGCGGGGCAACCCTGGGGTATCGAATGCAACCCGCGACTCACGAGCGGCATCCATTTTTTTGACGACATGGCATCTCTGCTTTCGCGGGGCGTTTCAATTAAACAGCCGTGCAGCCCAACAAAACCAAACAAAGCGCGCCGTTGGCAGTGGGCCTACAGCACCTTAACCGAGGCTTATGCCGAACTTTTTAAAGGCCGGCCACGTGCCTTCCTCAAGAATCTGCGCTGGCTATTCACTACTCGCGATTGCGTTTGGTCATGGCGAGACCCTCTACCCTTTCTGATGATGACTCCGCTATCGGCACCCATTCTTTGGCCAGCGATGAGCGAGGGCATTTCCATGGGTGAGGCCTGTCAACGAGATATCGCGCCTCTCTGGGACGCAGATATTCGTTCCGAAGCCACAGGCGCAGAGTCAGCGAGACGAGCGCCTGTGGCGCAGACTCAATCGGCACGAACTCACTCTGAGAGCGGCGTGCAATGACAGAGAATGGGCTTTGCAGGGCGAGTCGTCAGCCGGGCAGCCGGTCGGATGGTTTGCTGCGGTGCAAGCTGAATGGCGAAACGCCGGATCAACTCGG
>JAZBOZ010000088.1:0-2584 GCA_036351405.1 Halieaceae bacterium | reverse complement strand
GGTGCGTCGGAGCTGATTTTCGTCAGTGGCGCTGTCCCCAAACCCATTATTGAAAATGGTGACCCCAATGACGCCGCCACTTACGGTGATACCGAGGCGCAAACGGTCAGTGTGTTAAAAGAGGTTCAGGCGCGGCTGGAGCGGCTTGGTTTGGGTATGGGCGATGTAGTGATGATGCGCGCTTATCTGGTCGGCGTTCCCGAGAACAATGATCGCATGGACTTTGCAGGATTTATGCGCGGCTATACCCAGTTTTTCGGCACAGAGGCTCAGCCAAACCTACCATCACGCTCAGCGTTTCAGATTGCAGGGTTGGCGCGCCCGGGTTGGTACGTCGAGATCGAAGTTGTTGCGGCCAGAAAGCCCTAATCAACGTCCGAGTGATTTGATATAGACGACGACATTGATAATGTCGTCGTCTGACAAAGCCGTGCTTACAGCGGCCATTTGTTGGCCCATCACATCGCTGTCGCTACTACCGCGGATGGCATCTCGAAAGTGTGTCAGTTGCCGCCGCAAGTAGGTCGGTTCCTGATAATCCAGACCCGGTGCCGACAGCGCTTCATTGCCCTTGGCACGTGGTCCGTGGCAGGTGCTGCACGTTTGATAAACCTTCTCGCCGGCGGCTAGATCGCCTTGTATGCCAGTGGTGGCATAACGTCTAGCAGGTAAATCTGCGACGAAGGCGACGGCACGACGAATGCCTTCGTCACTCATCACTCTCGCCATACCGTGCATCTCGGCACCTGCGGTGTCTTTGTCGTGAGTGCCGCGTATTCCGCTTCGGAAGTGTTTTAGCTGGCGCTCCAGGTAGGTGGAAGACATGCCCGCTAGCACGGGTGCCTCTATGGCCGGGTTGCCCTGTCCAGCGGCGCCGTGGCAGGTCAGGCAGTAAGTCGGGTCTTCTACCTCCGGTTGGCTGATAGCGCCATGGCTACCTGCACAGAGAAGCGCAGCTAGACACAGTCTTACCTTGAGGGTTTTCACGCTTGCATACCTGCTTCTGCAACCTTTGTTTGCACGGTTTTGAGCACGTGGTCAGTGACTGCTAGCGCACCTTCCTGCCATCCCGGGTGCCGGCTTACCTGATCACCGATCAAGAAATGGCGGCCGTCGCCCGCCAAAAGACCATCGCGAATAGCGTCGGCCTCTGGGCGGTGCATGGTCTCGTAACTGCCTACGCCATGGCCGCAACCGAGCATATGGTTCATGCGATGCCAGGCGACTGAGGCGCTGCGCTCAATGTGTTTGCGATACTGACCCGGGTGCAGCGCTTCACCAGCGGCGATGGCGGATTCGACGCGCTCAGCGTGGGTCATTCTGCCGAAAGCCTGATTCGCTGACTCATCAAAAATATAGCCGCCTAATACGACGCCTTTTTGCTGCTGGTGTCCATGGGGTGGATACCAAATCTGCTGCTCAGGTGCATCAGTCCAGCTGATACCGCCATAAATGCCTTCGTCTTCCCAGAAGCGTCGCGACATTTGGAACGCGATTTTCGACAGATATCCACGGTCAATCTTGTCGAGTAGGGCGCGATATTCAGAAGAGAAGTTGTTGTCGATGCCCGGCATCAGATGTCCGGGTATCGCATTGAGGCAGTAGTCAGCCTTCAGGGTATGCTGTTGACCGTTGTGCTCGTAGGTCACTGCACACTGGTCGCTGTGATTGTGAATGGCCACAACGCGAGCTTCGGTGAGGGGCTGGGTTTGGAGTCGAGCGACAAAGGCGTCGATAATTTTGTCAGTGCCACCGGCGACCTGCATCATAGCTGGGGACTGATATTCGTTTTCACCGAAGGGCATCGCCATCATGGCGAAGCGGCTGTTGATAATCTCTGCGAGATCGCCGTGAGGTTTTGTCGTCACAGCGCCAATCATGCCGTCGGTGGTGTAGCCGGCCCGGCCGGTTCCTTTGTAGCGCAGGTCGTCACCTTTCAAGTCGCCAAAGGCGCTAACAAACGCTTTGAGTTTCTTGATGTCTTCGTCGGTGACCGGGGCATCCATGGTTTGCTGGCCGATGCCTTTGGCGGCCAGCTCTGCGATGAAGCCTCGCGCATCGGCGATGACGTCTCTTTGACGCGCGCGCTTACCTCCATTGATAGCACTGTCCACTACCCAGGCGTTGTAGTTGGTGTTGGTGAACGGCTCGAGTTGCACACGGAACTCGCGGCAGTAGTTCATCAATCGGTGGTGTACGGCAGGGACGCGTGCAGGGCCCGCGTTAAAGTAAATATTGGGGTCGTCATCGAAATCGCAGACTTGCCGGTTACCAAGCTCATCAATCACTGTGCCGTGGCGAACCGTGAAGTTTCGCCCGCCCAAGCGATGCGACGCCTCGAGCATGCTGACACGGTAGCCTGCTTGCTCCAATTCGAAGGCCGCGCTCAGGCCGCCAACACCAGCGCCGATAATCACCACGTGGGGTTGACCTAAATGGCTGGGCAATGGCTGTATAAAGCGATGTGAAGTCGGTTTCCCGGGCTCGGAGAGTAAGTCGAGCGCGTGTGCAGCGTGCCAGACACCCAATGATCCGCCCGCTGCACCGATCAGTGACAGTAGTTTCCGGCGGGTCATCGTGGGGC
>JAZBOZ010000087.1:0-3045 GCA_036351405.1 Halieaceae bacterium | reverse complement strand
GAGTCGGCACTGACGTCGGCCCCGACAACACTGGGCTAATCGTAATAGTGGGCGACACTTGAGCGAAAGACGAAGCAGGAGCCAACGACGCAGCCATTAAACCCAGTGATTTCAACATGTTGGTTGTTTTGTTCATGGTGTTATCCCCCCCAGAAATTTCAAATTCAGATCACATCCTACCGGTAATCCGTGGCAGGTGGGCAGGAAAAAATCCTAGATGAAAAGCTCGCCCGCTAATTCAGATTTGCTGCTGCCACCCTCTTCGCATAGCTTCGGCAGATGTGCCCAGCACGGCCACGTTCAAAAAATGGCTCAATTTGGCACCAAGCCGCCGCCCCAGACGTTACCCAGCGCTGACCTGAATCTGCGTAAGCATTTCATTGACTTGACAAGTGTCAATATAAAGTGACAATTAGGATGACTTTTTAAATGGACACCCGGGGAGGTGCCAGTCATGCGGATTGTCTTCGTCCACCCCAACTATCAGTCCGGTGGTGCAGAAATCGCCGGAAATTGGCCGCCAGCTTGGGTTGCCTATCTATCAGGACCGCTGCGCAAAGCGGGCTTCAACGACATTCACTTCATCGATGCGATGACCAACAAGCTGGACGACGACGAGATCGTCAACCAACTTGAGGCGCTCGCGCCGGATCTGATTGGCGTCACATCAATCACACCCTCGATTTACGCCGCCGAGCGGATCTTGGAACTTGCCAAAGAACACGTCCCCAACGCGCTGCGTGTCCTAGGCGGCATTCATGCCACCTTTATGTACAAGCAAGTGCTAAGCGAAGCCCCGTGGGTGGATCTTATCGTCCGCGGTGAGGGCGAGGAGATATTGGTCAATGTGGTCAAAGCAGTGGCAGCAGGAACATTTGCACAGCAGCGCAACGACATAGAAGGCCTGGCATTTCGCGAAGGCGACAACATTATTGCAACGGCCGCCGCCCCCACCATTAAAGACCTCGATGCCATTGAACCCGACTGGGACATGCTCGAGTGGGAGAACTACAACTATATTCCGCTCGGCACACGTGTCGCTATCCCCAATATGGCAAGAGGATGCCCGTTTACCTGCAGCTTCTGCTCGCAATGGAAGTTCTGGCGCGACTACCGGGTACGTGACCCGAAGAAAGTGGTCGATGAAATCGAGCATCTCGTCAATAAACATCAGGTAGGCTTTTTCATACTTGCCGACGAAGAACCCACGATCAATCGCAAGAAATTCATCGAGTTCTGCGAAGAGCTCATCGCGCGGGGGCTACCCGACCGGATCAAATGGGGTATCAACACGCGGGTAACCGATATCCTCCGCGACGAAGCCCTACTGCCGCTGTATCGAAGGGCCGGACTGGTACATGTGAGCTTGGGCACTGAAGCCGCAGCGCAAATGAAGCTGGATCAGTTCAACAAAGAGACCAAGGTTGAAGATAACCGCCGGGCGATTGAGTTACTGCGAAATGCCGACATCCTCGTTGAGGCGCAGTTTATTGTCGGGCTCGATAACGAGACACCCGAAACGCTCGAAGAAACCTATCGTATGGCGTGGGACTGGCAACCTGATCTCGCGAACTGGGCGATGTATACGCCGTGGCCATTCACGCCCCTATTTCAGGACTTGGGCGACAAAGTCGAAGTCTTTGATTTCTCCAAGTACAACTTTGTGACGCCCATCATGAAGCCCGCATCGATGGATCGCGCTGAGCTGCTCGATCGGGTGATGAACAACTACCGGCGTTTTTATATGCGCAAGGCGTTGTTCCACTATCCATGGCGGGGTACTGGCTTCCGCCGCCGCTATCTGCTGGGTTGTCTCAAAGCGTTCCTCAAAGCTGGTTTTGAACGAACATTCTATGACCTCGGTAAGAACAACTACTGGGGCCCGCAGTCCAAGGACAAAGTTGACTTCAAATTCGATACCTCGCGAAAAATCGCGAAGGCGCAGTCGGATGACTGGGTCTCTGCACAAGATCGTGCTGCTCAGGCACGCGCACGCAAGCAGGCAGCACTGCTAGAGGTTGAGGAGCAGGTGGTCACTGTTAAAGCCTGTGGCGGCGGTGACCAGCAGATGGCGGAATCCCGCGATGCATCATTGACCGAACACGCCGTTTGAAGGTTGTGACAGTTCATATGGACACTTCAAGGTCGGGGCTCATCGGACCCAATGCAGTGCTCCAACTAGTGCCCGTGCTGGAATCCGTGTTGGGTGAACAACGGGCGAGAGCGCTCTGTCTCCGAGCAGGTCTCAGCGCCCTGCCCAGCGACCAACACCTCATGGATGAGCATCCGGCACACGCACTACATCTGGCGGTAAGAGAGTTACACCCTGACGAGGCGCAGGCCTGGCTCAACGAGGCCGGAAGGAGAACCGCTGATTACATCATGGCGCATCGAATACCTGCGCTCGCAAAGCGCCTTCTCAAAATCTTACCGGCAAGTATTGCAACACCGCTGTTATTAAAAGCGATCAGCAAGCATGCATGGACTTTCGCTGGATCAGGTGAGTTCAAGGTTGTCTCCGCGCGCCCGCCAGTTGTTGAACTGCGCAATAACCCGTTGATAGCTGGAGAAAACAGCGATGGCCCGTTATGCCACTGGCATACAGCGGTTTTCACACGGCTTTTTACATCAATGATCAGGCAAGGGGTTTACTGGCAGGAAACCGAGTGTCAGGGATCGGGCTCAACGAAGTGTCGATTTGAGATGTTTGACGACAAGAAAAACGCCACTCGGAGAACCGAATTGTCAGGACGGTAACGGCAGGCACACAACAAACATGTTGCCCGTGCCTCCAGCGGAAGCGTAGTTCAGCACGCCTCCGTGCTCAGTCAAAATCTGATTAGCGATGTACATTCCCACACTGCGAGGGCGCTCTCGCGAGACTTCGAGCGGCGGCTTGAAAAGATCCTCAGCGGCCTGCTCATCCAAGCCGGGACCATTATCCTCGATGCAAACCCTCGCAAAACCCTCGGCCAGGTCTCCGGTCATGGTTACTGTGGCGCCGTTTACGCCCGCCGTGTTTTGCAAGCCCTGAATCAAGAGATT
>JAZBOZ010000086.1:0-5110 GCA_036351405.1 Halieaceae bacterium | reverse complement strand
TCGTCACCCATCACTGCGGCGGTTTTCTTGGCCGCCGCCTGCGTCATGAGCGATATGTCATCGAGCACCGTTGCGATGTCATCGAGCAATGCCAGCAAATTGGCAATGGCCATGATCAGTGGCCCTTCCGCCGGCGAACCGACTTCTGTCGCATCGTGGACTTCGGCATGCGGGGAAGCTTGCCAGTAGAGAGGTAGCGATGAATGGTCTCCTGCGAACGAATAGCCGCAGCCCTGCGCTCTTCGCTCGGCATCTGGTTGGTTTGACCGGCGTCCAACGTGCGCGCTTTCACATTATCGTTCAACTGCTGGTCAAGAATATTTTGCAACATGACCTGCGCATCCTCATCTTCAACCGGACACAGTACTTCGACGCGATAATCGATATTGCGGGTCATCAAATCACCGGAACCGATCAGGTATTCGGGCTCACCCCGATTGTGAAAGACGTAAACCCGCGGGTGTTCAAGATATCGATCAACAATACTGATCGCCTCGATGTTATCGGATATCCCGGGCACGCCGGGCAACAGTGAACACATGCCTCGGATAATCAGCTTGATCTCAACACCGGCAGCACTGGCCTCGTAGAGCTTCTCCGTCAGCTCCCTGTCGACGAGGTTGTTGCACTTGAGGATCATCCCCGCGCGATAGCCCTCTTTAGCGTGACGGATCTCTCGGTCGATTAATCGCAACAAACCGGGCCGCGAACTATGGGGGGAGACCAGCAATTTTTTGTAATCAGGGCGACGGTAGGTGTACTTGAGGAAGTCGAACACCTGTGCGACGTCACGACCGATAGTTTGGTCATAGGTGAGCAGTGCAAAATCAGTATACAAGCGGGCTGTTTTTTCGTTGAAATTGCCAGTACCAACGTGCGTGTAATAGCGAATCTGTCCCCGCTCTCGGCGCTCAATAGAGAACAATTTACTGTGCACCTTCAGACCTGGAATGCCGAAAATGACTTCCACACCCGCCTCGGTCAATCGATGCGCCCACTGAATATTGGCCTGCTCGTCAAACCGCGCAGCCAGCTCTACCACCGCCATCACTCGTTTGCTGTTGTTAATGGCATTGATCAACGCATCAGCGATGCGTGAATCGGAGGCAACACGGTAGAGGCAGATTTTTATCGAAAGCACATCGGGATCAATGGCCGCCGACTTGAGCACATCAATAATGTAGTCAAACGGATGATAGGGATAGTAAAGCAGTACATCCTTATCTCGGATATGGTCGAGGATGCTGCCCTCGGCCTCCAACCGCGCAACAGCGATGGGCGGTAGCGGTTTGAATTCCAAATACTTAGGCCCCGCATTGGGGAAGCTCAGAAAGTCTTTGGAGTTATGGTACCGACCGCCGGGAATCAAACTGTCGTACTTACCAAAACTAAAGCGGCGACGAAGGTGATTCAACAGCCGCTCGGGCATGTCCTCGTCGTAAACGAAGCGCACCGCATCAGCGCGCTGGCGCTGTTTTAGGCTCGTCGCAAATCGCTCAATCAAGCTCTCGTTGATCGAGGCGTCAAGCTCGAGTTCGGCATCTCTGGAGAACTTGAAGCAAAAGGCCTCGGCGCGCTCAATTCGAAAAATACCCCGGAACACCTGCGGCAAGCATGCGCGAATAATATTATCGAGGACGATGTAAACACGGCCGGTACGACGGGACTTCTTGGGAATTTCTACGAAGCGAGGCAGGCGATCGGTTGGCACCTCAAGCAGTGCAAATTGCTCTCCCCGATCGGTCTCAAGAATCACCGCCAGATACAGCGACTCGTCGGTCAGGTTCGGGATGCCCTGATCATCGCCCAGCATGATCGGTTCGAGCTCGGGCAAGACGGAATCATGAAAAAAACGCTCGACAAAGCTTTGCTGCTTGTTATCGAGCTGGCGCTCATTGATCAGGTAAATCTTCCGCTTGCGCAGCTCGGCCATCAAATCGAAGTAAATGGCCTCGAAATCCCGCTGTAGTGAAACCACCCGGCGCTGAATTTCCGCAAGCAAGTCTTTCGCCATTTGTCGGCGATTGCCGGATGAAATACTGATCAGCCGGCGGACCTCGGCCACGCGCACACGAAAAAACTCGTCGAGATTGTTGGAGAATATCCCGAGATAACGAACGCGTTGAATGAGCGGCACACTGGGGTCTTGTGCCTCTTGCAGTACCCGCGCGTTAAACGAGAGCCAACTGAGCTCCCGGGGCATGAAGTGAGAATCGTTGAACTCGGCAGTGGGACGTTCGATAGAACTGTTCGGCGACTCAGCCACGCGCTGAAGCTCCCTTAAGATTGGCGGGCTTGATGCCCGCCTAGTGAGATTTGGAACGATCGATCAAGGCTTGAGTGTAAGCGTGTCTGATTTCAGCAGTGTTAAAACTTCCTCAGCGGTATTCCCCATCACCTGAGCCTTCACCCCCTTGCGCGCAACTGTGCCCATAACAACAAGCTGAGCCTTTTGCTGTGAAGCCTCAGAGACAATGGTCTTGGCGACAGGGCCGCGCTTCAGCTTGAAGGTACTGGTGGGGAGGCCTGTCTCTTCTGCAAGCGCCTCAAGCACTGGCTGAAGCTCATCTTTGCGCTGCTTGGCCCAAGTTTTGGTGTCTACCAAATCTAGATCAGCCAGCAACGTAGGCACTTCAATGACTGCCAGCACACTGAGCGGCAAATCGAACATCGCTGCATAGTGTCGGGCTTCAAGAACGACATCGACATTGAGTTTCCGCTTGGTGCGGTTGCTGGTATCGAGATCCACGGTCGCGATAATACCGCCACCCTTCTTCCACTTTTTACGCCCTACCAACAAAACGGGCGCCGGACAGCCGCGCAACAAATGCCAGTCCGTCGACATATGTACAAAAGTTTCGGACTGATGACGGGTCTTAACGACTGCTGCGTAATCACCCTCTGCACGACGGTTAATCCAGTTGTGGATGTCCTCTGCCCAAACCACCTGTGTCTTGATCTTGCGGTCACCGATCCGATACTGATCAACGCGGGCCGCAAGCTCTGCGCGACGATCGTCCATCAGTTTTTTCTTCACCTCGGCGGATTTCTTTGAATCAAGCCGCAAGCGTTTGAGGTTGGCCCAAGTAAACGCTACCACCTCGGGTTCCAAGTCCATGGCCTCCGCGAGATGTAAGCCCCGCGGCAAAGCAACGCACTTCTCCTCAATATCATCGACAATCAACAGTTTGGTCATGTCATTCCCCAATTCTGAGTTTTCATCGCAGTATAGATAGGGCTGACGCCACGCGCACTAAGAACCCGACTCAGATTATCTGTGGATCGGTATTTTCTCTTATGAAACGGCTGGTATGCGCTGCACACACCTCAGGCGCCTCCAATGGCAATAAATGCCCACCAGACAGGGTGATCAGTTGTGCTTGAGACTGCGATCGCTGCCAACGCCTGACTGAGCGATCATCCAATACGTCAGAACGGTCGCCAATCAACCCCAGCGTCGGCACACGTAACCTGCTCAACACACCCCACATCCTGGGTGCAGACCGATATACACAGGCCTCCCAAGCCCCCGACCAACGCAACTGAACACCGCCCGTCGGCACCGGTTCGTGACCCGCTTTGACGTAATCCCAAAGCTCTTTATCCGCGACACGTTGAAACACACGCTTGCCGCGGTAAAACTCAAAGGCGGCGTCGAATCCCTGAAACTGGTGGGGTCGCGACAGCGCGCGTTTCACGATAGGCAGACCATCGGGATTGATGCGCCCCAGAATTTGCGCTGGCCACCACAGACGATCCAGCAACAGCACAGGGTCTATGGCAACAACACCGGCAAAACGCGCCGGCTGGGCAGCAGCAGCGATCAGACTGGATACCGCTCCCATCGAATGCCCGATCAACCAAACAGGCTCTGAGAATTGCCCTGCCACAGCCACTTGTAAATCGTGCGCGTATTGATGCCATGAAAGTCGCTTTGGGGCCGTCTGATCGCTCCATAACGGCCGGTGCGCCACCGTCCAAACGTCACCCACACCTGTCAGAGCAGAGAGCAAGGTTGCATAGGATGCAGGCGGATAGCCGTTGGCATGCACGAAAACAACGGTTGGCAGTGACGGGTCTCCCCGACTGCCAACCTGGACGAGCTGTTGTGGATGCATCAATGCGCCCCCGATAGAGGAACGCGAGATAGCGGTGTCACAGCTTGGAGAACTCCCGGTTCAGATCGTATTGCCGGGAGGTAACGTAGCGCTCCATGGCTTCAACTCTGGCCAGCGCCTCATCGAGACGTCGTCGCGCCTTGCCAAGCCGCTCGGTCGGTGACCCGGAATAGCGGAAAACCGTTTTGGGACGATAGGTGTGGATATCTTCGTCATACTCCATTTCGACGTCGGCACCAGCGGCGGATTCTCTTGCATCATCCCAACGGCTGGGCTTTGCACCTAACATGATCCAGGCGGCGATGTAGCCCCAGAATGCAATAGACCCACCGGTGAAAATAAACAGCGCGATCATCCCGAGGCGCACCATCCAGTTGGGCACGTCCCAATGATCTCCGAGCCCAGCGCAGACACCGGCGATCCAGCCTTCAGAGCGGTTCCGGTAGAGGCCCATGCCCCAGCCCCGGGCGCGACGCTCTCCAAAACTCTGTGATGATTTGCGTGCCATGATTTACTCCTGATGATCCCGCTGCTTACGCCAGTTCGGGTGGTCTACATCAAGTATCGATTCGAGGGAGACAATGCGCTCGGACAACTTATCTACCGTCGCGAGCATATGGTCCAACGCTTCCCGATCTTCCTCATTGAGACTCCGGCTGGAGCGATTGATGCTGCGGTAATGCATGACGATCCACGTGGGCGCCACAATCACCATGAACAGCACCATGGGTACAAAAATCGCTTCCGTCCACTGCATCAATTTCTCCTGAGGATTTGCTTGCAAAACCCAAGTGTAAACAGCCTTCCCTGGCCTTTCATCCTAACTTCCTTTTTTCGGCCGAAACCGGCCAATGAAGATGAGGGGGCTTACTAATTGGCCTTCCCTGGCCTGCCCCTCACTCCCTTGATCATCAGGCCTCAGGCGTCTTCCTTCGACGACTCGCCCGCACCCATCGATGCCTTCAAACGCTCAAGCTCAGCATCAATCGCCT
>JAZBOZ010000085.1:0-11154 GCA_036351405.1 Halieaceae bacterium | reverse complement strand
TTCGACCGTTTCGCAGTATCGCGCGCCGGCGCGCAGGGGTATATGCAGGTGATGCCCTTCTGGAAAAACGAGATCGGCCGCCCCGACGATAATTTGACGCTCGCCGAGACCAACCTCCGCTACGGCTGCCATATTCTGCAGTTTTACATCCAGCGGGAAGGCGGCAACTTGCGCAATGCCCTAGCCGCCTACAACGGATCGTCGGGAAGTCGACGCTATCCCGACAAAGTCTACCGAGCCTGGCGCACACGCTGGCGCAACGAAATGCCTCGCTGGTAATAATTCATTTCTGGCACGGCAATTGCTGATTACCCGGTGAGCCCACTCGGAGCATCAGCACCGTGACTGAACTAAAACAATTCAATCGTTGGAACGTGGATCTCGCCAAGACTATTTCCCTGCTCGGTGACGATGCGTTCTTCAAGTCATTGTTCGAGGCGTTGCGCAATCAGGTCGACCTGATCTATCCACAGGTATGGCTTTACCACCGGGATCTGCCGCCACAGATTATCGACCACGATATCCCCCTCGAAGCGCGCCCCATGCAAATCGACAACTATCTCGATGGCCCCTATCAAGAGGATCCGTTTTACCGGATCTCGATGGACTGCCCGCGCAGCCACATTTATCGACTCGAACGCGTGACTGCGGGCAAGCTGGAGGAATCGGAATATTTCAAGGGCTACTACAACCAGACCAATACCGTTGACGAAGTGATCTTCCTCACCCGCCTCGCAGACGGCAGCGTGATCAATCTATCGATCATGCGTGACGCCAAACAAGGTCCCTTCACCCAGGCTGAATACGACACGCTGTACACACTGGCCGAGCCCATCGCCGCGGCGATTCAAGCCCACTGCCATCGGGATGAATTCGTCGTTGATAACCTCCTGCAACCCGGCCTCGATTACCAGATCGACATGGCATTCCGCTGTTTTGGCGCCGAATTTGTCAGCGATCGCGAACGCGAAGTGCTGGAACTGATGTTGCGCGGCTATGGCACGGATACCACGGCTGAACGGCTAGAGATCTCGGTGGAAACCGTACGCCGACATCGCAAGTCCATCTACAAGAAACTCGATGTGAGCTCCCAATCGGACTTGTTCTCGCTGTTCATCAACACCATGCCGTACATTGGCACCGCGCGCGGCGGCGATCCGCTGCGGGTCTACATGCACTAACACCCACCATACTGCCCCCGATGGGGCATTGTGGCGTTTCCAGCCGACCGCGGAAAATGAGGGGTCATGCCAACCAACGGCCCTAGTATGCAGCGCGAAGTCGAGTTATTCCTCAAAGCCTACCCCTCCGTGTCGATGATCGAAGCGTTGATCACTGACTGCAACGGCGTAGCCCGAGGCAAGTGGATTCCGCGCACCAAAATCCTCTCCGTACTGGAGACCGGATTAAAACTGCCAAAGTCGGCGCTCAATCTCGACGTATGGGGTCGAGATGTCCCCGAGCTCGCGTTTACCTCAGGCGATGTCGATGGCTGGTGTAAAGCGGTGAAAGGTTCACTCACGCCAGTACAGACTGAGCGGGGCATCGATCACGGCCAGCTGATCATGACGATGTACAAGGACGACGACTCGCCCTTCATGGGGGACCCACGGCAGGTCCTGGCCGAGGTGGTCAAGCGTTTCGAGGCGAAGTCCTTGCGACCGTGTGTCGCCGCCGAACTGGAATTCAATCTTTTTCCAGATCCCGGTCGTGATCAGCCCATGAGCAAAGCGCTCAATGGTCGTCGCCAGCTTGGGGGCAACCTCTACGCCCTCGACGAACTCGACCGGCACCATGAAATGCTCGAAGTGCTGCGCGAATACTTTGCAGTCCAGAACCTGCCGTTCGAGGGAATCATTAAAGAAGCCGCGCCGAACCAGTACGAAGTCAACATGGCGCACAATAACAACGCGCTGGAACTCGCCGATCAGGTGGTTCGCATGCAGCGCGGCATCCGCACGGTGGCCCAGCGCTTTGGATTGATTGCGAGCTTCATGCCCAAACCGATGAGCGATGCAGCGGGCAATGGCATGCATGTCCACTGCAGTTTGCTCGAGGAAAACGGCGCCAACGTCTTCAATGACGGCAGCGACGAAGGCAGCGAGCTACTGCGCTACGCGGTCGGCGGCTCATTGGCGCTCATGGCAGATGCTATGTTGATTTTCGCGCCGAGTTTCAACGCTTACCGAAGGTTCCAGTCGGGTAACCACGCCCCGACCTTCCCGGCCTGGGGTTATGACAATCGCACCACGGCGCTGCGCATACCCGCCGGACCACCCGCTGCCAAACGCATCGAACACCGTGTCGCCGGCGCCGATACCAACCCCTACCTCGCTATTGCAGCCGTACTCGCCGGGGTCTTGCACGGCATTGAGCAACGTATCCAACCGCCATCGGCAGTCGAGGGGAATGCCTACGAACAGGAGCCGGATAGTGCAGGCCTGCCCACGCTGATGGGTGCCGCGATCGACCGCTTTCAGAAGTCGGAGATCATCGCTCAGCAGCTATCGACGGACTTCCAGCACATGTTTGCGCTCAGCAAACGCCAAGAACTCGAAGAGTTTGGCCGGCAAATCACGGAACTTGAGTACGACAGCTACCTGAGGGGTTGAACCCCCCTGCCCGAGTCTGCGTATTGATCCCCATAACACTCAGGAGCACGTTATGACTCACGTTTACGACTTCAGCGCAAAATCTGCCGCTGGAGAGGACATCGCCCTAGCCGACTACCGCGGCAAGGTATTGCTGATCGTCAACACCGCCTCCAAGTGCGGCTTCACACCCCAGTACGATGGGTTGGAAGCCCTGCAACAACAATTTGGCGACCGCGGCTTTAGCGTTCTCGCGTTTCCCTGCAATCAATTCGGCCAGCAGGAGCCTGGCAGCGAGTCGGAAATCGTCGAATTTTGCACGATGCGCTTCAACACGTCTTTCCCGATCTTCGCCAAGATCGATGTCAACGGTAACGACGCGCATCCACTGTACGACCACCTGAAGTCCTCGGCACCGGGTCTACTGGGCAGCAAAGCCATCAAGTGGAACTTCACCAAATTCCTGGTAGACGCTGAAGGCAACGTCGTGGCGCGCTACGGCTCCAACACCAAACCCGAGAAAATCGCAGCGGATATCGAGCGACTGCTTGGGCAATAAGCCCTCAGTGTTCCCGGGTCTCACGGAAGCGAATATCGGGCCAGCGCTCTTCCATCAGGGATAGATTGACGCGAGTGGGCGCCAGGTAAGTCAGGTGCCCGCCCCCATCCTGAGAGAGGTGCTCGGAAGCCTTTTTCCGAAACTCTTCCAACTTCCGGGGATCGTCCGCTTCAATCCAGCGGGCGGTGTAGATGCTGACCGGCTCATACACCGCTTCGACCTTGTATTCGTCTTTGAGACGGTAAGCAACCACGTCGAACTGTAGCTGGCCCACAGCGCCAACAATGAGATCACTGCTATTCAGCGGCGAGAACACCTGGGTGGAGCCCTCTTCGGACAACTGCTGCAAGCCCTTTTGCAATGCCTTCATTTTCATCGGATCTTTGAGGCGGATCCGACGAAACAGCTCAGGCGCGAAATGGGGGATGCCCGTAAAGCGGAGTGACTCACCGACCGTAAAAGTATCGCCAATCTGGATCGTGCCATGGTTGTGCAGGCCGATAATGTCACCTGCTACCGCCTGCTCCACTAACACCCGCTCACCCGCCTTGAAGGTGACCGCATCTGCGATACGCACGTCTTTTCCCGTCCTCACGTGCCGCATCTTCATCCCTTTCTCGTACTGCCCGGAACAAACCCGTAAAAACGCAATACGATCACGGTGCTTGGGATCCATGTTCGCCTGTATCTTGAACACGAAGCCACTGAATGCAGACTCCGAGGCAGCGACTTCCCGCTCCTGGGTCTCACGTGGCTGAGGCGACGGCGCCCACTCCACGAACTGATCCAGCATCTCACGTACACCGAAATTACCGAGCGCTGTACCGCAGAACACCGGGGTCAGCTTGCCGGCAAGGAAAGCCTCGAGGTCAAAGGCATGACTGGCACCGCGCACCAGCTCGATTTCGTCGCAAAAGTCATCATATTCGTCATCCAGTAACGCCCGGGCCTCGGGCGAATCGAGCCCTTCAATCCGTTCATCAGGAGGCAACACGGCGCCAGATCCCTGACGGTAGAGATGGATGGTATCGGTATAGAGGTTGTAGACACCTTTGAGGTGACGCCCCATACCGACGGGCCAATTGATAGGTGCGCCGCCGATCCCCAGCACCTCTTCAATCTCATCCAACAGCTCAATCGGGTCGCGAATGTCTCGGTCGAGCTTATTGATAAAACTGATGATGGGGGTATCCCGGAGTCGACACACATTCATCAATTTGATGGTTCGATCCTCAACACCCTTGGCGCCATCGATCACCATCAGTGCCGAATCTACCGCTGTCAGCGTGCGATACGTGTCCTCGGAGAAATCCTCGTGCCCCGGTGTATCGAGCAAGTTCACCGTCCGACCGCGATAGGGAAACTGCATTACCGACGAGGTCACCGAAATACCACGCTCCTGCTCCAGCGACATCCAATCGGAAGTGGCATGCGGTCCCCGCTTGCCCTTGACCGACCCCGCTACCTGAATCGCACTGCCCAGCAGTAGTAGCTTTTCAGTGATCGTCGTTTTACCCGCATCCGGGTGAGAAATAATCGCGAACGTTCGACGAGCGTCGACCGCATCTGTGAGCTCTGACATAACACCTCCTGAGGGGCGCGAATTATGCGAGCTTTGCCGCCAAGGAGCCAGCCGTGACCGATGCTGCATCAATTTATGGGCGCGTAGGTGGGCTATTTGTGGTTAAGTGGGGCACGCTACAAACGATCTGTTGTTGACTTTGGAACAGACAAGCCCCGACATGGCCGATTCAAATAGCCTCAACGATTGTGAAGGCGATCGTTTTTCCGCGCTTTTTCGCCAGAATCGAGCGGTGATGCTACTACTCGATGCCGGGACCCTGCGTATTTGTGATGCCAACGAGACGGCCCATCGCTATTACGGATTCGACGCGGAGAATCTTCTAGAACGACCTCTATCCAACCTCGATGTCACAGGCACGGCGCCTGATCTTTCGAACACGAAGCCAGTGATCGCGCGACATCGACTCGCGAGTGGCGCAGAGCGTTCGGTTGAAATTCACAGCTCTCCCATCGTCGCAGAAGGTCAGCACTGGATCGCGCTCACGATCCATGACGTCACAGCGCGCCTCGAGAACGAGCAAGATCTGAGGCTTGCGGCACAAGTACTTGCCCACACGCGCGAAGGGGTCATCGTGACCGACGCCGATATGCGCATCATCACCGTCAATCAGGCGTTTACCGACATCACTGGCTACGATCGCGCCGAAGTCATCGGTGAGATCCCCGGTATTCTGACTTCCGGGCGACACGATCGAGCATTTTATGCGGCCATGTATGCGGACATCGAACGCGACGGCTACTGGAGTGGCGAAATCTGGAACAAGCACAAACGCGGCGAACTCTATCCAGAGATGCTCTCGATCAGTCGTATCACCGACGATGCAGGGCGGGTCACACACTACATCGGCGTGTTCTCTGATATCACCAAGCTCAAACAGTCCGAGCAACGATTGGAGAAGCTGGCCCACTTCGATGCACTGACCGGACTGCCCAACCGCTTGATGTTGCGCGCCAGAATGGAACACGCCATTGCGATGGTGAATCGTGAAAAGCAAGGCCGGGTCGGGTTGCTCTTTTTAGATCTCGATCAGTTCAAGATCGTCAATGACAGCCAGGGACACGCAACGGGAGATGAGCTCCTCTGCCAGGTGGCCAATCGCTTAAAAGATCGCGTTCGCGCCACCGATACCGTGGCACGACTGGGTGGTGACGAATTTGTCATCCTCGCTGAAGGCATCAAACAGAGCGATGATCTGGCGGTGGTTGCCACTGACATCATCGAGCATATCAACCAGCCGTTTCAGCTCGCGAGTACCGAGGCCTTTATTGGCACCAGCGTTGGAATCGCCGTTTATCCTGATGACGCAGACAGTGCAGAGGCCCTGCTCACCTACGCCGACACAGCGATGTATCGCGCCAAGGAAAAGGGGCGGAATACTTACGCGTTCTACACTGACAGCATCACGCGCGAAGCAGATCGCAAGCTACAGATAGCGAATCAGCTACGCCGAGCCCTGGCACGCGATGAACTCGTTCTGCACTTCCAGCCGCAAATTGATCTCAATAGCGGAGCGATTGTCGGCGCAGAAGCACTCATCCGTTGGCAGCATCCTGACGAAGGACTGCTCACGCCCTCTGCGTTCGTTTCGATTGCCGAGGAGCGGGGCCTGATCCACGAAATCTCCCGCTGGGTCATTAGCCGTGGATGCCAGCAGCTCGGACAGTGGCAATCTCAAGGCTTCCAACTCACGGTTGCCCTGAACGTATCAGCTCGAGATTTTAGCTATGACGATTTCACCGACGACATCGCAAGCATCATTGAACTCTCGGACGTCGATCCCGGCGGTCTTGAACTGGAGCTCACCGAGAGCGGCATTATGGAAAATGCCGATTCAGTTCTCGAAGCCCTGAATGAAATAAGAGACATGGGTATCAATCTGTCGGTCGATGACTTTGGTACCGGTTATTCCTCGTTCTCGTACCTCAAATATTTGCCGATCAATAAGCTCAAGATTGACCGCAGTTTCATTCACGACCTGGAAAGCGACAGCGGCGACGCAACCATCGTCTCTGCGGTGATCGACGTCGGTAAAAACTTTGGTTTACGAGTCGTTGCTGAAGGCGTCGAATCAGCAGTTCAAGAGCAACTGTTGCAAAACCTTGGCTGTGATCTGGCGCAGGGCTATCACTTCAGCCGACCACTACCGGCGAACGAGTTCATAGATTTGTATGCCCGCAGCCAGGCGGGTTCAGTGGCCTAATCGCCGTAGAGCGACAGCGACAGTGATTGCAGTAATTGGCTACCGATCTGGTCGATAGCCGGTGTCTGTGAACCGAGCAACGTCTTGATATCGATGACCTCAAGCCCCGGATGACCACACGGGTTGATCCGCCGGAAAGGCGCTAAGTCCATATCGACATTCAACGCAACGCCATGGTACGAACAACCACGACTCACCTTTAACCCCAGAGACGCGATCTTTCGCCCTTCCACATAAACGCCGGGCGCTTTGGGGTCCGCAGCTGCCGCAATACCAAGCCCAGCCAAAAGATCGATGACGCCCTGCTCAATCGCACTCACCAAGCCGCGCACGGTTAGGCCGGCGCGACGCAGATCAATCAAGCAGTAGACCACCCATTGTCCCGGCCCGTGATAAGTCACTTGGCCGCCCCGGTCGATTTGGATTACCGGGATATCCCCCGGCGCCAGCAAGTGTTCTGATTTACCGGCAATGCCTTGGGTGTAAACAGCTGGATGCTGTAACAGCCACAGCTCATCCTCCGTGTCGGCATTCCGCGTTCGAGTGAACGACTGCATCGCCTCCAGCGTGGGTTGGTATTCGACCAGACCCAACTCGCGGCAGCGCATGCTCAGATGACCATCGACACCAGCCCGGTTTGCATCAAATCCTCATGCAATCGGGACAGCTGATCTTTACCCGTGGCTTCAATGGTGATGGTGAGAGAAACAAACGTGCCTGCCGAGCTGGTTTTGATCACCAGAGACTCGCTATCGAAGCCGGGCGCGTGTCGCTCGAAAATCTCGATCACCACCGGCTGCAGCTGCTCGCAATCACGCCCCAAGACTTTGATCGGATACTCGCAGGGAAACTCAATTTTTGGAGGTTCGGGCTGATTCATCACTTATCCAAAAAGACTCGTTAGCCAAAGCATAAAGCCATCCCACAGTCGAGCGAAGAACCCCGCCTCAGGAATATCTTCCAACGCTAGCAGGGGGTATTCACCGACCACTTCCTCGCCCAGCGCAATCCGCACCGTGCCCACGCTGTCGCCACGCGCAATCGGCGCGACCAGAGGTTCGGCCAATTCAACACTGACCTCTGGCTCTACGCGGGTTCGGGGCACAGTCATGACCGCCGTCTCCAATAAGCCTGCAGTCAACTGGTCAGTCGCACCCTTCCAAACCTTACCCTGCGCCAATGCCGATTCCGCCAAAACCGGGGTAATGGTTTGGTAGAACCGGAAACCGTAGTTCAGCAGTGCGCGTGTCTCTGCCTTGCGACTCCGGGTGCTCGCGCTCCCCATAACGACCGACACCAGACGCATACCGTCGCGTTCGGCCGACGCGACCAGACCGTATCCCGCCTCCGATGTGTAACCGGTTTTCAGACCATCGACCGAATCGTCCTCACGTAGCAGGTGATTGCGGTTGTACTGTGTGATGTCGTTGTAGGTATAGCTCTGCTCCCGATACACCTTGTAGCGCTCGGGATGATTGCGGATCGTGGCAATAGCGAGCGTGGCAAGATCTCGCGCCGTGGTGAGGTGTTCAGGGTTGGGCAGGCCATGTGAATTCACGTAGTAGGTGCTGTCCATGCCCAGCAGTTCAGCGTAGCTATTCATCATCCCCGCAAAGGCATCTTCACTGCCGGCAATGTGTTCAGCGATAGCGACGGTGGCATCGTTACCCGAGGAAATCACGATGCCTCGCTCAAGCTCGCGCACGGTGACCGGCAACCCCGGCTCAATCCACATCAAGGAGGAACCGCGGAACGTCGGATTCTGCGACCAGGCGTTACGGCTGACCGGCACCTGATCGTCGAGGGACAAGCGCCCGGCATCGATTTCTTCCGCGAGGATATAAGCCGTCATCAACTTGGTGAGACTCGCCGGCGGAAGCCGCTCGTCGATATTGTGCTCGACCAAAATCTTGCCCGAGTCATAGTCGATCAACAGATAGGCATCCGCTGCGATATTTGGCGGTGCCGGCACCACCGCTGCAGCGTTGGCTTGCAGGGTTGTGAGCAACAGACTCGTAGTGAGCAGAATCAAACGAAGCATGAAGGCCCTCATCGTGTGTCGGGGGAGTATTGCGGTGCGCATGGTAGCAGCTGGGTCCACATCGCCGTTAATGGCGAGGAAGGGGTGTCTATTCATTCCGCCGGCGCCATAACATCATGGTAGCGCTTGCCCCTCGGGCAGCCCGGCCTGCTGCAGCGCACCCTGTGCCGCGCGCAGGGCTGATTCACTGGCGAAAGGACCCGCGCGCAATCGGTGAAGCTGGCCATGTGCGGTGTCGACAGTGGTGACTTCAACCGGCACACCTACGACTGGACGCACTCGTTCCGCCAGATCCTGAGCGGCTGACCGGGCGCTAAAAGCGCCCAGCTGGAGCTGCCGATAACGCCCTTGAGCAACAGCGCGTCGATCATCGACACCCGCCACCTCGATGGCCTCCACTCTCACCCGGGCGGTCCCTTGATCGGCAAACCCCAGCTTGATCGCAGCACCGTAGGACAGATCCAGAATCCTGTCGGCATGGAAGGGCCCTCGATCGTTAACCTTAACCACAATCTGACGGCCGTTGGCGAGATTGGTCACACGGGCGTAGGTAGGCAGTGGCAGACTGCGATGCGCGGCAGTCGCCTGATATACGCTGAAGCGCTCCCCCGTTGCGGTGGGTCGGCCATGGAATTTAAGCCCGTACCACGACGCAACGCCCTCCTCGACGTAACCCGCCGCCGTGTCCATCACGCGGTAAGTTTGCCCATTGACGGTGTACGGGCTGGTGTTGCCACGACGCAAAATCGGATCTGCAGCGGGCACTGCATCCCGCACCGCCGCGGCGGAGATTGGCGGTGGCGTCGTGTCGGGCACATGACGATCGGAGACGACGCCACACCCCCCCAACGCCGTCAGCAGCGCGCCAAACAACCCTCCAAAAAAACGCTTCATGGTTGAGCCAATTCTGCGGCGATGGCTTCAGCTAATTGCCACGCAGCCAGCGCATACATGGCGCTGTGGTTGTAACGGGTAATTACGTAGAAGTTATCGAGTCCAAGCCAGTATTCAGGCCCCTGCTGGCCTTCGAGCCGCAAGGGCGTGGCCACTAAATCGGTAAACAATGGCTCTGTCGGCGCCAGACCCGCAGTCACCAAATCACCAATTGTGCGACGCGGCTTGAGCTCGCCATCGAATAGCGCGTCATCCGGCGCACTCGCATCGGCGCGCACCACGACGGGGTCACCCGGTTTCCAGCCGTGCGCGAGGAAGTAATTCGCCACGCTGTAAATCGCATCCTTCGGGTTGTCCCAAATATCAGTGACACCGTCATCATCAAAGTCGACGGCGTAACTCAGATAGCTTGAGGGCATGAATTGCCCGTAACCCATTGCGCCCGCATAGGAGCCTTTGAGGGCCAGTGGATCCTTGCCTGACTGGGAAGCCAGCACGAGGAAATTGACCAGTTCACCGCTGAAGAAGGGCGAGCGCTTGGGATAATCAAAAGCGAGCGTGGCCAGCGCATCGATGACGCGATAACTGCCCGTAATTCGACCGTAAAACGTTTCGACACCAATGATGGCAACGATCATTTCCACGGGCACGCCTGTGCGTTCAGCTACCTTAATCAGCGTGTCCCGATGCTCGCGGGCAAACGCCACACCACCTTCAATACGTCGCTGAGTGAGGAAAATGTCCCGATATTCATGCCAAGGCTTGGTCTTCTCGGCAGGCCGGGCTATGGCATCGAGGATGCTTTGCTTGCGCTCAGCCGAGGCGATCAATGATCGCGCCCATTCGGCATCGACGCCACGCTCCGCCGCCTTGGCGATAAGCACCTCGGCATCAGGCCGCTCGGCGTAATTGGCGTACGTCCACGCACTGCCCAACACGGCACCGCAAAGCACCGCGGTCATTGGTATCCACTTCAACATGTTGTATTCGAACCTCTGTGTGCTGCGGAGTTCCACGCTTTCACGACCCAATGACTCAATAGAGTCTTCAATCCAGCGTTATCTGATCCGCCGCTCTTCAATCCACCGTTATCTAGTCCGCCGCTCTTTAGTCCGACATGATGCGACGCTCGGTGCTGATGGCCATCAGCACGCCAAAGCTCAGCATCAGTGTCACGATCGAAGTCCCGCCAAAACTGACCAGCGGCAGCGGCACACCCACCACCGGCAAGATGCCCGCAACCATCCCCATGTTGACGAACACATAAACAAAAAACGTCAAGGT
>JAZBOZ010000084.1:0-25647 GCA_036351405.1 Halieaceae bacterium | reverse complement strand
ATCAACATCACCACACTGCCGACGGGCATGGCAGTGAACACGAGCACCATCACGGCACCGACGGACACGGCGGTGAGCACGAGCACCATCACGGTACCGACGGACACGGCGGTGAGCACGAGCACCATCATGGTAGCGATGGACACGGGGATGAGCATGAGCATCACCATGCGGGCGAGGGTGACGGCGAAAAACACGAGCATCATCACCAGAGTGACGACACCAGCGCCTAGGTAGCCGGCTGACTGCCGTCACTCACGCCGACGGCGACTTAGCGTTATTGCGCAATCGCTGGTTTTCCACCGCGAGTAGTCGGGGTGGAGCACATCGTGTTTGCTCGTGCTTGCCGCCGGCGTCTTAACTCTCAGTCCAGCGATGGGTCTCGGGAACCGAGATGCCAAATAGATCGAGGGCTCGCGCTACGCTCTGGGTCACGATGTCATCGACTGACTCGGGCGCCGTATAGAAAGCCGGCATCGGCGGGGCAACCACCGCCCCCATTTCCGTCACGGCCACCATGTTGCGCAAATGCCCTAGATGCAAAGGGGTCTCCCGGACCATCAATACCAGACGACGTCGCTCCTTCAATGCCACATCAGCGGCGCGGGTCAGCAGAGACGATGTCACACCCGTTGCGATCTCGCCCAGCGTACGAATGGAGCAAGGCGCCACCAGCATCCCGAGTCCCGCAAAGGAGCCACTGGCGATAGAAGCCCCCACATTTTTCACGGGGTGGAACTCATCAGCCAATTCACGGACATCCGCCACCGGCATGCCCAGTTCATAGTGGGCGGTCAGCTCAGCCGACTTGGACATCACCAAGTGAGTTTCAATAGGTAGCGGCGCGAGTAGCTGCAACGCCCGGACGCCGTACTGCACGCCAGAGGCGCCGCTGATACCAATAATGAGACGCTCCATGACCGAGCTCCGAATTCGGGAGCGCTAAGGCTAGCAGAACGTCCCTGCCATCGACGACGGATGTTGATACAGCCTGCTGGACGAACAAAAACGCAAACAAAAAAAAGCCCCGTCTTTGACGGGGCTTCGAAACCCGGCTCGCAGGCCACATACGAGCCGAGAGATCGAACGCTTAGAGATCCCAGCGGACACCGAACTGCAGTGAACGCCCCGGCTCCGGTGCATATTCACGCAGGAAGGAGGTACTGAGGCGAATCTCCTCATTGGTCAAATTGCGTACGCCCGCATTCACGCTCAACTCACCCGACTTGAGCGGAATATTCCACTCGGCGCCGAGATCAACACGCACCCAACCGTCGGTTTCCTCCTCGAAACGACCCGCGCGATCCTGACGGTCAGTAGCGACGACGCGCGCAAAGTAGTAGCCGTGCTCGTCCGCCCAATTGAGGCCGAGACGTCCGCGCAGTGGCGGCATGCGCGGCACGTCACCGCCGCGATCGAGATCGGCGCGCACGTAGTCGAACCCGGTCTCCAGCATCAGACGGCCGCCTTCACCGTCGGACAACAGCCAATTAGCGTCCAATTCGATACCCACGAAAAGCGCCGCTTCCTGATCCCACTGGAGGATTGGTGCACCTTCCTCGTCGTAATCCTCTTCGTGATCGTGGTCCTCGTCATGGTCCATATCATGATCGTCGTGCTCTTCCTCGTGATCATGATCCTCCTCTTCGTGGTCATGATCATCATGGCCATGCGCCTCGCCGAACAAGCCGGTGTTACGCGCATAGATGAAGCTGTCAAAGTCGTACACAAAACCGGTCAAAGACACCTGATGGCCACCGCCAACCCAAGTAAAGCCCGCTTCGAAATTGAGTGACTGCTCGGTATCGAGATCGACATCACCGAGCGGAATCGCACCGATCGCAACGTGCTCCACGTATTCCTCAGACTCGAGGTTGGTCACGTTGGCGTAAAGCTCGGACACCGTTGGTGCCCGTTCGGCACGACTCACCGAGGTATTCAGCTGTAGGCCATCAAACAGCGCATAGCTGAGACCTGCAGAAGCAGACAGCGAGTCGAAGCTACGACCCGGGCCCGCGTTGTTGAGCGGCGTTAGTTCGTCGCTATCGAGACGCGCACCAAACTCGATGGTGAGGGCATCACGATGCCAGTCCTCGTTGAAGAAGATACCGAGCCGCTCTACATCGGTTGGCACCACGTAAGCCTCTTCACCGACGGCGCTGAATTCATTGTTGATGTACTGCAGACCCACCGCACCATCAAAGTTGCCGAAGGAATTGTGCACCAGCTCGACGCGAGCCTCGGTGGTATCGCTGTCAAATTCAACGCCAATACCGCCACCTGGCTCAAGCTCCTTGTGCGCATATTCGGTCACCGTCAGGAAGCCACGTGCCACCTCGATCCCGGGCAGAGGGTCGTGGAGGTGAACTAGCGCGTCGTATCGCGTCTGCTCCAGATCGAGCCGGATGCCACCTTCCTCGTCTTCCATATGGTCATGGTCGTCGTGCGCTTCCTCGTGCTCCTCGTCGTGCTCCTCACCGTGCGAGTGGTCATGAGTGCCGGCGGGCAGACCGTAGTTGGAGTTCATCTGGCTCACCGACAGGCCAAAAAAGCCCTTGTCGAAGTGCCAGGCACCACCCAAGGTGAAGCTATCGGCTTCGGTGTCGGTGTTGAGCAGTACGTCACCTTCTTCGGTACCTGCGCCATCAGCGACGTCGAGATCATCGGTCTCACGAATCACACCATCGAAGTGCAGCGACAAATCACCCAGCGAGGTCTCAACCATACCCGCCGCGACATTGCCGGATGAAGCGCCGTCGTAACGGTAGCCAACGCGGGCGCGAGTTTCGTCGACATGCTTCACCGGGATGCGGTTATCGATGACGTTGACCACACCACCGATGGCCCCGCCGCCATAGTACAGCGTGGAGGGTCCGCGCAGGATTTCAACAGTATTTGCAAGCAGCGGCTCAACCGCTACCGCATGATCCTGACTGTATGTCGATACATCGGCGCTTGTGGTGCCATTCTGCAACACCATCACTCGCGGACCCGCGAGGCCACGAATCACGGGCTGACCGACACCGGGGCCATAGCTCGCATTGAACATGCCGGGTTGATTCTCGATGGTCTCGCCCAAGGTAGAGCGAACTTCGCGCGACAGTTCATCACCCGTCATCACATTGACGGGGAAGGGGGTATCCGTAATTTCCTTGTGCAAAGGGACGGTGACCAGCACATGCTCAATGGGTCCTGCGGGATGCTGGTGAGTGCCGTGGTCTGTTTGTGCTTGCGCGGTTTGGCCAGCAGCAATAGCCGCCAGCGCAACATAAATTGCGTTGAGTTTCATGATTTAACTTCCTGAAGACGGTTTGGGGGAATTGTTGGCCGTATCAGAAAGTGGTGGGCGGACCCCGGATGGAGCTGCTGAGAACACACCGGGCGAGCACCACCGCGGTGGCAACCCAGAACACAGCGGCGTCCTCAATGTGAGGGGCCGGGGTGGACGCATCGACAGCAGGCAGCTGATCGGCGCCCTGTAAACACAGTTCACAGTCTGCAGCTGAGAGGCCGACGTGGACATGTGATACAGCGGCGACCTGTGTGGACAAGAGAGCGCACAACAGCAATGGCAACCACCAGCGCGCGGTGCGCTGCCGGCCAATCAGACGCTGGATGACACCCTCGCCGACCATTACTGCTTCATTGCCTCAAGCATCGCCATCATATTCTCATGGACACGGTGTACCGCTTTGAGAGGCCGCACCATGACCTTGAACTCGATAATCTGGTCACCCTCGACGACGATCATATCGACGCCGTTGACCGCGATCTCGCCCATCTGGCACTCAAATTCGAGCACGGCGTTATTACCGTCCACAATCTCCCGCAGGTAGTGAAAACCGTCGCTGAAGGCTTCTTGCGCCGCGGAGAGGTACGCAAAAGTGATATCTCGCCCCCGTTGCGGTGTATGCACAACCGGTGACCAGAACACACAATCGGGGTGCAACAAGGCGTGCAGGGCAGCCTTGTCCCGCGTTTTGAGCAGGTCATGCCACTGCTCAAGTACCTGTTGTGTGTGGTGTGAGTTCGTCATGGGGCGCGAGTTTAGCACGATGTCTGAATAGACGATGTCCGGATGACAGCGCAGGGTGGCCGCATCAAGGTCGCCGTCGCGGTCAGATCCCCGTTTCCCGAGCGAGGTCTTCGGCGGCCCGTTGTCGCAGTTCGTAGCTGCGCTGCCCGCGAAGTCGATCGGCCACGCGCACGCGGTCGTTGAACCGCTGCCGACGAAAGTGGCGTACCAGCGCACTGAATCGTTCGGGCTCTTGTTCACCGGCGAGCAGCGCCTCAATCAACGCGATATCAATCCCCAAGCGATAAGCGATCCGAGTGGGGCGCACCCGGTGCGCATGGAACTCCGCCACCAGCTCAACCTGACGCGGCAGCGGCAAGTCGCACTCGCAGGAGTAGCCCCAAGGCGGGCAGGGTGTTCTTGAGTCAGTCGCGGTCATCAGCGCATCAATAGCAAATCTGGCAGTCAGAGAGCAAGCGCGGCCAGCATTTTCAGGCCGCAGCGAATCCCGCTTGTCGCAGCCTGCATGACACTGTCATATCCGGAGTGAGATACTCGGCGGCAATGTCGATGGTGGGCGCATGAACATTGGAATCCGTTTCGCAACGTGGTGGTTGGTGGCTTTGATGGCCGCAAATGAGGTGATCGCTGCAAGACCGATAGTCATCGCCCACCGGGGTGCCAGCGCTTACCTGCCCGAACATACGCTCTTGGCCGTCACCGCAGCCCACACGCTCCGTGCGGATTATATCGAGCAGGATGTTGTGCTGACCCGCGATGGGGTGCCCATCGTACTCCACGATATCCATTTGCAGACAACCACCGATGTCGCGACACGATTTCCCGACCGCGCTCGAGCGGACGGCCACTGGTACGCGATCGACTTTGATCTGGAGGAAATACGCCAGTTATCGGTGACCGAGCGACGCAATGATGCCGGTACGCCAGTTTTCAGTGCGCGCTTTCCCCAAGCGAATTTAGGACTGCGCGTGCCGACGCTCGCTGAGGAAATCGAGCTTATACAGGGATTGAATCAGACACGGGAGCACAGCGCAGGTCTCTACATCGAGTTTAAAGCGCCTCAATTCCATGCCGCAGCGGGGTTCGACATCGCGAAGAGCGTGCTTGCCGTGCTCGATCGCTATGGGCTCAACACGCCTGAATCACCGGTGTTCCTGCAGTGCTTCGACCCGGATACCCTCAAGCGCCTGAGCGCTGAGCGCGCGACACCCCTGCCCTTGATACAACTGATTGGCGAAGCGAGCTGGGACCCCGAGGACAGTACCGATTATGAGTGGATGTTGACCCCAGAAGGTCTGGCGAAGATTGCCGATTACGCAGAGGGTATTGGTCCCTGGATACCGCAGCTTTTCAACAAGGATTTAACGCCCAATCATGTGGCCGCCACCGCCCACGAACTGGGCATGCTGGTACACCCTTACACGCTGCGTCAGGATGCGCTGGCACTGCCCGTGGCCGACTTCAACGCACTGCAATCACTATTATTTGACGAGGCAAAGGTGGATGGCGCTTTCAGTGATTTCCCGGATCTGACGCGGGATTTCATCGACCAACACCTTGCCACTACTCACGCCGAATCCGAGGAACCATCACCTTGAGCACTACCCCAGATATGACGGTCCACCGTCGTACAAAAATCGTCGCCACTATTGGTCCTGCCAGCGAGAGCGAGGACATGATTGGCCGCCTCATTCAGGCGGGCGTCGACGTATTCCGGCTCAATTTCAGTCACGGCAGCGCCGAAAATCACGCCCGAGTCGCCAGCCGAATCCGTCGTCAGGCATCCCATCATGGACGTTACGTGGGCATTCTTGCCGATTTACAGGGGCCAAAAATTCGAATTCACGGCTTCGCTGCGGGTTCCGTGGAGCTGACAGCGGGCGACGCTTTCCGGCTTGATTTGGACATCGCGCCGGACGCCGGTGACCACAAAGCCGTTGGGGTGGAATATCAGCCTCTGCCACAAAGCGTCGACGTCGACGACATCCTTTTGCTCGATGACGGGAAGTTGCGTTTGCGGGTCGACGAGGTTCACGAGCGTGCGGTTGATTGCACGGTGGTGATTGGTGGCAAGCTGTCATCTCGCAAAGGCGTGAACAAACTCGGTGGGGGCTTGGCGGCACCTGCCCTCACCGAAAAGGACCTCGCAGATATCCGCAGCATGCCGGCGGTTGCGCCCGACTTTATCGCCGTGTCTTTTGTGTCGAGTAGTGGTGACATCGCGCAGGCTAGGGAGTTGTTGGCCGAGGTTGATCAGCACCCTGCAATTATCGCGAAAATCGAACGGGCCGAAGTGGTGGCTGATGAAGCGCTACTCACCGATATCATCCGCAGTTCCGACGGCATCATGGTCGCGCGGGGTGATCTCGGTGTAGAAGTTGGTGACGCGCAACTGATCGGTATTCAGAAAGACTTGATCTCCAGAACGCGCCAACTCGACCGCGTGGTGATTACCGCCACGCAGATGATGGAGTCCATGATCAGCAACTCGATGCCGACCCGCGCTGAGGTTTTCGATGTGGCAAACGCGGTACTCGATGGCACCGATGCGGTGATGCTGTCCGCGGAAACCGCGGTCGGTAGCTACCCCGTAGAAGTGGTGACATCAATGGCTGAGGCGGCAGTCGGCGCCGAACGCCATCCGGTAGCACGCACCTCCCGGTATCGCGTGCACCGGGAGTTCACTACGCCACAGGAAACCATTGCCATGTCCGCCATGTATGGCGCCAATCATTTTCCCGGCGTACGCGGGTTGGCCTGCCTGACCGAAGCGGGGACTACGCCCACAACCATGTCACGCTTGAGTTCGGGCCTACCTATCTTTGCGTTGAGCCGCAATGCACCGACGCTACAACGACTGGCACTGTGCCGGGGAGTCATTCCGCTCTACTTCGATTTCTCTGCGTTTGATCCCGCGGACTTGGAATCGCGAGCTATCGAGTTCCTCTACGACGGCGGCTATGCACGTAAGGGCGACCACATACTGATGACGCTGGGAACCCAAATGGGGCGTGCAGGGGAGACGAATATCATGAAAATTTTGACCGTCGACTGACCCGAATTAGGTCAAAAAAATAAAAAGCAAGTTTTATTTACCGGTGCTACACTGAATTCGGTCAGGATTTTCTGGCCCGCTTATTGATGAGCAACCGTGGCCTCAGGGTGTACGGCCAGCCTCGGATCGGGCGAATTGGCCTTTACGGCCGCATATCACAGCAATATAGGTATTTTTAGGCATGGCAACAGTTACTGGCACCGTCAAATGGTTCAACGAGACCAAAGGTTACGGTTTTATTGAGCAGGAAGGCGGACCGGACGTCTTCGTACACTTCAGCGCGATCCAAGGTGACGGTTTCAAAACCCTCAGCGATGGTCAGAAAGTTGAGTTCACCGTCGCATCCGGCCAGAAAGGCCCTCAGGCGGAGAATGTCGTACCCGTCTGATCAGAAGGGTAAAACATTGCAATAAAAAAGGGAGCCGAAAGGCTCCCTTTTTCTTTTACGGGTGTCGTCGCTCGGCCGCAATCAGGCATCCGCCTGGAGCTGCTTGAGACGATCTTCTTCACTGGTGACGTACTTCATCCACTGCTGGGCGTACTTTTTGGACCGGTCGTCCTTGGCCGCTGCGCGAAACGCTTTACGCGCCTCGCTGTAGTTACCCAGATTGAATTGGGCCATACCCAGCACGAGCTGTGCTTGATCTGGCCGCTTTACGCCACCACGCTTCAAGCCTTTCTCAATTGCGTCTACCGCTTGCTCAAACTGGTCG
This sequence comes from Halieaceae bacterium, assembly GCA_036351405.1. Taxonomy (GTDB): domain Bacteria; phylum Pseudomonadota; class Gammaproteobacteria; order Pseudomonadales; family Halieaceae; genus Luminiphilus. Next base: position 17,843 of record JAZBOZ010000084.1, on the reverse strand, counting down.
CCGTCGAGATAGACGTTGCCCAGGCGGGCGTAGAGCTCGCCATCCTCGGATTCGGCTGCGGCTTTCTCCATCATGGGAATCGCTTTGGCGCGTTCCTGCGCCTGGCGCCATGCCGTACCCGCTAACTCGAAGTTCTTGGATTTCTCCTCAACGGTGCCATCCTTTAGTCCCTGATCGATCACTTTCGCGGCGGGATAAGGAACCTCCGCGTTGAGATAAAGGTACGCCATGGTCACAAGATCAGTGCTCTTATCGAGCAGACCCTGCACATAGGCGGTCTCCATCATTGCCAGCTGGCGAGCGTCATCTTTCTTCTCACCGTACAAATGCGATGCCTGTACCCAATACTGCTTTTTCGGGTAGTAGGTCAGCAACAGCTTAAGCGTTTCAAGGGCGTTGTCGGTGTCACCTTTATCGAAGTAGAGGAAGCGCGCGAGGTTGTACCACTGCTCCTTGGGCAGCTTGCCCTCGGCCTCGTACATGTTGATCGCCGTCTCGACGTTCTTGAGAGCGTCGTCGTACTGCTTCGTCTGATAGTAGCCCTGGGCCAGTAATACATAAGCATTGGCGTTCGGCTTGTCCGTCAGATCAAACCATTCGAGCAGCGCATCAATACCCTTCTGCCAGTCCTCCTGCACGAAATACAGCTGGGCGATGGTGAACTTGGTGTTGATCTCCATGGCCAGCGGAATGTCGGGCTGGGTGACCACCTGGTTGTAGTACTTCAATGCACCCGGGTAGTCCTCTGCGGAGTAGCGCAGGAACGCATAGAGGTTATAAACGTTGGCCAGCTCGTAGCTGTTCAACTCGCTCTTGCCTTCACCGGCCAGCATCGCGTCAAGCAGCTTACCTGCTTCGGCATAGTTCTTCGCCTCTGCGGCGGTTTGCGCCTCAGACAGCTTTTCATAGACCTTGTTACGCAATGCAGGCGTACGACGGGATTCCCGCTGTTGCTTCGCACCGTTATCCTGCGCCACGGCGTCCGCTACGAGGCCAGCGCTCGGTATGGCCTGATCAACCACCACAGTCGCTGCTGAAACAGCAACCGCGAGGGCGGGTACTGCAAACCATTTTTGCAAATTCACACTCACCTCCTTGAGCCCCGCTTACTTCTCGAGCTCGTAGGTAAACTTGTTCTGTACACCTGCCACTTCAATCGCCTCACCATCGACAACACGCGGCTTGTACTTGAACTTCAGCGCCGCCTTCACGGACGCGCTTTCAAAGATGCCAGCCGGCTGACAATCCACGGGCTGCGGGTCACGAATGGAACCCGAGGTCGTCACCGTGTATTCAACGATGCAATAGCCAGTGATGCCTCGCGTTTGAGCACGACGCGGGTAGATGGGTGCGACCTTTACAATAGGCAGGTACTCACCATCACCCGATGACATGCCGGAGGTGGAAATATTGAGCTGGACCGAAGCTGCAGGCGCAGTATTGGCCACGTTCATATCCACATCAGTGTCGAACTGAATCGGCTCTAGTTCGGGTGGCGGTTCCTCGGGGTCTTCCACCTTCTCAGGCTTGACCTCTTTGAGGTTGGTCTCGATCACTTTGTCCGGGACCACAATATCCGCAATCTTTCGAGCTTTGGTTTCTTCCTGTTCAAACTCTCGAGTGACCAGGCTCTGCATTATGTAGAACAGGCCGATAGCCACCGGGACTGCCAGTGCTGCACCAATAATTAGTCGGAGCGCGCTTCCCATGTCAATTAAGCCTCATCGTCGGTTGAGATACAGGGCGGAGCAGTCAGCACCGGACGCACCATATCGATCAACTCTTCTACCGCGTAAGCAGGCGTATCGCGGTCAACCTGAACCACCACGTTCGCCTGCGGCGCCTCTTTCTTGGCTGCTTCAGCGACGCGCAAAACACGCTCTAGCGGCACCTTGTTTTTGTTGTAGTAAATATCGCCGCGATCATCCACCGCAAAGATAATCGTGCCGCGTTCACAAGCCTCAGTTGTTGATGCCTGAGGCTTAAAGATCTCGATGCCGGGCTCCTTCACGAATGAAGAGGTCACGATAAAGAAGATCAGCATGATGAACACGACGTCGAGCATCGGTGTCAGGTCAATCTGACTACCGTCTTGCTGGGAGGCCGCTGACGGGCGTGTAGCTTGGTCTCTCATACTCATAGCATCAACCTCCGTCACTCGCCCAGTTCACTGCACCAACGCCGGCTTCTCGAGCCGCGTCGGCAACGTCTACCACGACACCCGCTTTGGCGCCGCGCTCAACCTTGACGGTGACCGGGGCTTCGGGGTCTTCGGCGAGCAACCGCTGAATGTTGGCGCGCACGGCACGCACATCAACGCGACGGTTCTCCATCCAGATCTGATTGTCAGCAGCAATTTCGACCACGATGCTGACGGAATCATTGGGATCTGACTGTTGGTTATCGTCGGGGCGGTTGACCTCGATACCGGCCTCCTTGATGAAGGAGGCCACCACAATAAAGAAGATCAGCATGATGAAGACGACGTCGAGCATCGGCGTCAGGTCGATCTCAGCGCCTTCCTCTTCCTGCTGTTTCGCGAGCTTTCGCATGGGGTGTTATTCCTCTGTGCCCCGGACTCAATGGTCCGAGGTCAGTTGATCTTCCAGGAACTGCTGCTCCCGGGCGGCAACACGCTGCAGGTAGGTGTTGGCGAACAGCCCCGACAGGGCCGCCACCATGCCACTCAAGGTCGGAATGGTTGATTTCTCAACACCGCCCGCCATTGACTTGGCATCGCCACCGCCAGTTACGGCCATGACGTTAAACACCTCGATCATACCGGTTACGGTACCCAGCAGCCCGAGCAGCGGACACAGTGCCACGCAGGTCGTGATGATATTCATGTTGTCGTTGATCAGCTCACGGCTGGTCGACAGGAGCTTCATACGAATCTGCTTCGCGTTCCAGGATTTACGCTCAGTGCGCGATTCCCAGGTGTTGACCACTGCGGTGCGGTCTTTTTTCCACGCCACAGCGAAGTACCAGACTCGCTCAAAAATGAGCATCCACATGAAGAACACCAGGCCCGCGATCAGCCAGAGCACGTTGCCGCCTTTTTCCATAAAGGCAAGGATGACGTCGATCACTTCCATGGTGCTTAGTCCTCCGTCAGACCTACTTAGTGCGCCTTCTCAGAGTGCTCAGCAACGATGCCGGTTGCCTGCTCGTTGAGTACGTGGATGATGCGCTGTGAGCGTCCATTCACGACTGTGTGGAGCAGAACCGTCGGGATCGCAACCAGCAGACCCAGAACGGTGGTAACCAGTGCACCGGAAATACCGCCAGCCATCGCTTTCGGGTCGCCCGCACCAAAGATGGTGATCGCCTGGAAGGTGATGATCATACCGGTCACCGTACCCAGAAGACCCATCAGGGGTGCAACGGCCGCGATGATCTTGAGCAGTGTCAAGCCTGCTTCCAGCTTGGGCGTCTCACGCAATACACCTTCTGCCATCTTCAGCTCGAGGGTCTCGGGATCCATGTTGGGGTTGTCCTCGTGGATCTTGAGTACGCGGCCCAACGGATTCCCTTCGCTGGCTTTGTCGCTCTTGAGCTGCGAGCTGACCTTGCCGCTGACAACGGTCAGCACGATCAGGCGGTAGATCGCCAGCAAGAAGGCAAACGCACCCACTGCGGTAATGGCGTAGCCAACGTAACCGCCCTGGTGCCAACGCTCTTCCAGCGTGGGGCTGTCGATGATCGCCGCGAGGAATGAGCCACCGGTCGGACCCGTCGGGTCGATACCAAAGGCGTGCAGACCAGAAGTGGCGTTGGCCAATTCAGCTGCGGCAGCGTTGTAACCACCACCCGGCTGACGAGGCAGCACAGCAAGGTGATCGTTGTTGTAAGACAGGTAGTTACCATCGGTATCGATCACGTTGAACGCACCGATACGAACCACTTCACGCGTGCTCAGCTCACCGGAAGGCGTGGCTACTTCGGTTGAGAACTTGGAGACAACGCCCTGCTCTGTAATCTCGCGCAGCATCTCGAACCAGACTTTCTCGATCTCTTCGACGCTGGGCAGCTTGTCAGAGCCGCTCATCTTGGCGATCAGGTCCTTGAGGAAGCCCTGACGATTCGGGTACTCGGCACTGACCAATGAAACTTCGATGTTAGAAGCCAAGTCACCAGACGCAGCGGTGAGGTGGCCAAACAGCTCAGACAGGGTACCGAGACGCTGCTTCAGCTGCTCCTGCTTTGCCGCGATCAGCAGTTCATTGTCCTCAAACTGCTTTTCGAGGCGCGCCGAGCGCTGCTCTTCACGGGTTCGCTCTTGCTCAGCTTTGCGCAGTTCAGCAGCCTGATTGGCCTTGTCCTGGGCAAATCGCTTTTCGCGAGCCGCGTTTTCCTGAGAAGCAGAGATTCGGCCCTGCTCGACCAGCTTCAACAGCTGATCCAGGTTCTCTGCAGCGATTTCCTGCGGGGTGGGCCCGGCCGGTGCGGCGGGTGCCGCTTCGTCCTGAGCAAAGGCCGCGACTGAAGCAAACGCCCCGGCAACCACAAAGGCAGTAGCTTTAACGAACTTGGCAGTCATCTTAATTGGCCTCCGGCGCCACTACGGGCATGTTCATGAGTTCAATGGTGGCTTGCTTCTTGGCGATACGAACGCCCTTGCGCACGGCCGACGCATAATCAGCGGCGGAGAGGGGCTCCCACGCCTTGGTGTCCTTGTTCCACGCACCCGTTTCAGCACCGTCGGTGGACTGATAAACCAGTGCGACCCGGCCGATGCGGAGGATATCTACCTCGCGCTCAGTGCCGTTCAGCTCGATGGTGTCTGTGTAGCCCTCGATACCGCGACCGTATTGCAGCTCGATCGAGTACAGCTCAAGCACCTGGCGGAAGGCCTCTGCGGCGCTCACGTCAGAGCGGTCAAGGTTAGAGCGCACCGCCTCGATGTTGCCGAGACGCGTGTCGAGATCAAACGGCATGTCCAGGTTGATGAACTGCTCGAGACCATCAAGCATGCGAGTGACCAGCGGCGGAATCTGACGCTGGATGACTGCCGCATCAGAGATTGATGCATCGATATCAGCGATACGCGCGTTCTGGTTGGCGATCTGACGCTCCAGACGGGCGTTGTAAACCTTGAGGCCGTCAATCTGCTTCATGACCGTCTTGTAGTCGGACAGCAGATCACGGGTCTCATCAGCTAGGCGGTCGATCTTGGCCTGCGACGCCTTGGCTTCCGCCGTGCGCTGCTTGCCAACCTCCATAATATCTTCGAGTGATTCGGCACTCGCCGACGCTGCGACACCCAGGGCGCCGCCAGCGACGCAGGCCGCGAGCAGAACAGATTTAAATCGAGTCGTAGTCATGGGGTCGGTACTTCCTCTCGTGGACAAAACCGTTGAGTAGTGACGTCGGGAACGACGCACTGCTCGTTATTGATTTAATTAAACGAAGTGGTGGGGTGTTTTTGATGTTGATTTAACGACTTCGTGTGTTGACGAGTTCGGACTCTAACCTGTGCTCGAAGTCAACGCAAATCCTTGTTACTTTGCTTAAAGTGGAGTGCCAACTACCCCAAAACGGGGGCTCTAAGGCTGCTCGCCGGGCTCGAGAACCACCACGGAAAAATCGTGGCTGTTGTGCTCACCACGCTCGAAGTGCTCCACAGAAACTTCCCTCCAATCAGCAAGTTGCGATAGATCGAAGAACGCATCGCCAGCAACGTCGCCGTGCACTTTGGTGAGCACAACCCGCTGCGCTCGGGGCAACGCGAGACGATAAATCTCAGCCCCACCGATCACCATCAGGGCATCCGCACCGTCCAAGAGGGCCTGATCCGTGGCCAGCGCCACCGCATCGTCGAGGTTTTGCACCACCCGCACACCGGATGCTGACCAATCTGGGTCACGGCTAATCACAATATTCATCCGCCCGGGTAACGGCCGCCCCACCGATTCGAAGGTTTTTCGCCCCATCAATACCGGGCGCCCCATCGTGGTTCGCTTGAAGTGCTGCAGATCGTCAGGCAGGTCCCATGGCAGGGCCTGGCCACGGCCAATGACACCGTTTTCAGAAACCGCCAACACCATGACCAGCGGCAGCGCTGCGCCAAAATCCGCCTCGCTCATATGGCCACCGGCGCAGGAATGGCGGGCTGAGGCTCGTATCCCTGCAGCTCAAAGTCTTCAAAGCGGTAGTCGTAGATACTTTCAGGGCGGCGCAGGATATTGAGTTGCGGTGGCGTGCCCGGGGTCCGCGCCAACTGAATATCAACCTGCTCCCGGTGGTTGGCGTAGATATGCGCATCTCCCAGCGTCACCACGACTTCCGCGGGCCGCAAATCACACTGCTGGCAGAGCATGTGCACCAACAGCGCCACCGAGGCGATATTGAAGGGCAAACCGAGGAAGACATCGCTCGAGCGGATGTACAACTGGGCCGACAATTGGCCCTCCGCGACATAAAACTGGTAGAGCAGATGGCAGGGCGGCAAAGCCATTCGACCCTCGCGCACATTGTCCTGGGGGGACAAACTTTCATCGGGCAAATATTCAACATTCCAGCCGTGAAAGAGGATACGCCGACTTTCGGGCCGGTTGCGCAGGCAATCAATCACGTAATCGATCTGATTGATGCTGCCGCCATCGCGGGTCGGCCAAGCGCGCCACTGGGCGCCATAGAGCGGGCCCAAATCGCCCTCCTCGGTGGCCCACTCATCCCAGATGGATACGCCATTTTCTTTCAGCCACCGGGTATTGGTGTCGCCACTCAAGAACCAGATCAGCTCGTTGACCACGCTCTTGAAATGCACTTTTTTCGTGGTCAGCAGCGGGAAGCCCCGGCGTAGATCAAAGCGCAGCTGACGGCCGAATACCGAGCGGGTCCCCGTACCAGTGCGGTCGCCACGGTCAACGCCGTGATCACGAATATCTCGCAACAGATCCAGATAGGTTTGCATGGTCTTATCAACTTCTCCTGGCGCGTCCAAAAGCCGCCATCAACATCCACAGGCCGAGTAGCATCATAGGCAGGGACAGCAACTGCCCCCGCGTCATCCAGCCCAGCGCATCAAAGCCGATGTGTGCGTCGGGCTCGCGGAAAAACTCCGCCGAAAATCGCAGCACACCGTATCCCAGCAAGAACACGCCAGCCACCGACCAGCGCGGGCGCGGGCGCTGGCTAAACCAGAACACCAGAACAAAGAGCAGGCATCCCTCGAGAGCAAACTGGTAAAGCTGCGAGGGATGACGCGCCAAACCCAACGGATCTCTGGGAAATACCATCGCCCAAGGGACGTCCGACGGGCGCCCCCAGAGCTCCTGGCCAATAAAATTGCCGAGACGGCCCAGCGCCAAACCGACAGGCGCCAACGGCGCCACGAAATCCGCCAGCGCGCCAAAAGGTATCTGGTGACGCCGAGCGAAGACGGCGATCGCCGTGACGACACCCAGCAGCCCACCGTGAAAGGCCATGCCGCCCTCCCAGACGCGGAACAGCCAGGTCGGGTCTGACGCCAAACGATCCCAACCGTAAAACAAGGCGTAACCCAAGCGGCCACCGACAACGATACCCACCGCCGCGTAGAAGATCAGATCGTCCACCTGATCGCGCTGGATAGGCGCATCGGGTCGGGCCGAGCGTCGCATCGCCAGCCACCAGGCGAAAGCGAGCCCCGCCAGATAGGTGAGGCCATACCAATGCACCTTGAGCGGCCCCAGCTCCACCGCCACAGGATCAATTACAGGGTAGGCAATCATTGCTGAGCCCGATCTCCCGTCCGCACAAATCGCTCAAGGCCATTATCCCGAAGCAGCGCTTCGACTTGCGTCGAGATCTGTATCGCGCTCCGATAGTGGCCGAGCCGATCTACCATGAACTGGATGTCGCTCAACGACAGTGAACGCAACACGCTTTTCACGCGCAGCAGGTTGCCCGCATTCATCGACAGCTGATCAAAGCCCATCGCCACCAGCAGCGGTGCGGCTACTGGATCTCCTGCCAGCTCGCCGCAAATACTGACGGTTTTACCTGCATCGTGCGCGGCGTCGACAACCGTTTTGAGCGCGGTTAATACCGCGGGGTGCAGCGGCTGGTACAAGCCGGCAACGCGCGGGTTGTTGCGATCCACCGCCAGCAAGTACTGGGTAAGATCGTTGGACCCCACCGACAGAAAATCGGCGCGCTCTGCCAGCGCTCGCGCCAGATAAACCGCTGCAGGGACTTCGATCATCACGCCCACCGGCGGCAGCGGCTGGGTGAATCCTTCCGCGAGCACCTCATCGTGGCAACGTGCAATCAGCAGGCGCGCCTCCTCCAATTCCTCGAGGTTGGTGATCATCGGCAGCAATATGCGTAGGTTACCCAACCCCTCGTTGGCCTTGAGCATGGCACGCACTTGGGTAAGAAATATCTCGGGATGATCCAGCGTGACGCGAATCCCCCGCCAGCCGAGGAAAGGGTTGTCTTCCTCGATCGGGAAGTAGGGCAGGGATTTGTCACCGCCGACATCGAGCGTGCGCATGGTCACCGGCGACGGCGCCAGTTTGTCCAGCTGCTCACGGTAAATCTGTCGCTGTTCTTCTTCCGATGGGAAACGGTCCCGCAGCAGGAAACCTACCTCCGTGCGGTACAGCCCGACACCCTCAGCGCCGTTATCGCGGGCCCGCTGAATGTCTGCTGACACCCCCGTATTGGCCCAAAGCGGCGCTCGCACGCCATCGAGCGTCTCACAGGGCAGATTGATCAGCGCCTTGAGTTCCTCGGTCAGCGCCGTGTCTTCCGCCTGCAACAATTCGAAGCGACGCCGCACCTGGCTATGCGGATTGACATAAACCCGGCCGTTGTAACCGTCAACGACAACCGGCAGCCCCTCGAGGCGATTCATCGGCAGGTCAGCAACACCCACCGCCGCGGGGATGCCCATGGAGCGCGCGAGAATGGCTGCGTGGCTGTTAGCCGAGCCACGCATGGACACCACACCCACCAGACATTCGCGAGGCACCTCACCCAACACGGAGGCAGTCAGCTCCTCAGCCACCAGTACGGTTTTGGCGGGCATCTGTCGGCGCTCGCGCTGGTCGTCCTGAAGGTACGCCAGCACCCGGGTACCCAAGTCCCGAACATCCACCGCGCGCTCGCGCAGGTAGGAGTGCTCCATCCGCTCAAAATGACGGATATGGCGCAGCATGACCTGACTGAGCGCACCCTGGGCCCACTCCCCCGCTTTGATCAGCGCAGCGACTTCGCCGCCCAAAGACGAGTCGTCGAGAATCGTGAGGTACACGCCAAACAGTGCGTGATCTTCAGGGCTCAACTCTTCCCGTAGATTTTCAGCGACGACTTCGATGTCATCACGCACGCGCGCCAGTGCCGCGCGGAAAGCGCGCAACTCCGCTTTTCGATCTTCGCACTGCCGCGACGGCACCGCCTCGAGATCCGCGTTCGGCGACAGCACCACGCCTTCACCAATCGCGATACCCGGCGAACCCGCCACGCCAACGAAACGCGCCCCGTCACCGAACTGCCCGGCAGTGGGGCTCAGCACCGCGCCTGTCGCCTCGGCGTGCGCAATCACACCCGCCAGCTGCGCGGATATCGTGACCAGGAACGACTCTTCGTCGTTGGAAAAGCGGCGCCGTGCCGTTTGCTGCACCACGAGCACGCCCAGCAGGTCGCGCTGATGGATGATGGGCGCACCCAGAAAAGTAGAGAAGGGCTCCTCGCCGAGATCAGGAATTAACTGAAAGCGTGGGTGCTGATCCGCCTCTTCAAGGTTAAGCGGCTCTTCGCGACTCGCCACCCAACCCACGAGACCTTCATCCATACCCAGACTGAACTGCCCGACCCGGTCGCGGTTCAAACCTTCAGTTGCACGAAACACCAACCGCCCGGCAGCCCGGTCGCGCAGATAAATGGTGCAGACATCGGTGGCCATCGCGGCGCGTAGTTCACGGACCAACAGCGCCAGCGCGGCTTCGAGATCGGGAGCGTCGTTAACCGCCTGAATAATGCGGCGCAGTGTCGAAATCATGCGCTCACCGTCGCCGACGTTTGCGGCGAGGGGCAAAGCCCTCGACCAGCTCGGTCATAGCGCTGCGATACACGTCGCGTTTGAAATCAACCACTGCGGTCAGTGGGTACCAATAGCTGACCCAGCGCCAATCATCGAATTCCGGGCTGTCGTGAGCGTCGAGTCGGACTGCGTCATCGCCGGCCTCCAGGCGCAGCAGGAACCACTTCTGCTTCTGTCCGATGCACACGGGTTTTTCGTGGCGACGCACGTAACGCGAGGGCAGGCGGTAACGATGCCAGCCCTTGGTGCGCGACATAATGCGCACATGCTCCGGCTTGAGGCCCACCTCTTCATCAAGCTCTCGATACATCGCGGCTTCTGCATTCTCGCCGGGATGGATGCCACCCTGGGGAAACTGCCAGGAATCCCGACCGTTGATCCGACGGCCCCAGAGCACCTGCCCGTCGGCGTTACACACCACGATACCGACGTTAGGCCGAAAGCCATCAGCATCAATGATTCGATCTTTGTCGTCGGCGCGGTTCAAGGCTTGTCGTTTCGCTCTGGGGTTTCAGTTTGTTATCGGTTCAGGCTGGCTTATTCTTCCACACATCGCGATGTCTCGTCAGACCGAGACCCAACCGTTTTCGCAAAGAGCCCCAAGCGCATGCCTCTCGCCTTGTTTGACCTAGACAATACACTCCTCGCTGGCGACTCCGATCACCGCTGGGGAGAATTTCTTTGCGATCGAGGCCTGGTCGACCCCGTTGAATTCGCGACGCGCAACGATCAGTTCTACGCCGATTATCAAGCGGGGGCTCTGGATGTTGATGCCTATCTGCGTTTTGCGCTGGAGCCCATTGCTGGCAAAACGCCGGCAGAAATCGCCCCACTGCAACAAGCTTTCATGGCGGACTACATCACGCCGATGTTGCTACCCGCCGCCTTCGACCTCATTGCCAGGCACCGCCAACAGGGCGATGAACTGGTGATCATCACTGCGACCAATACCGTGGTCACAGGCCCCATTGCCGAGCGGCTGGGCATCGATACGCTGATCGGTAGCGAGGTCGCTATGGCGGACGGCAAATACACCGGTGAGCCCCGCGGTGTTCCATCCTATCGCGAGGGCAAGGTGACGCGCCTGCACGCTTGGCTCAAAGAAACCGGCCTGTCGCTCTCGGGCGCGTGGTTTTACAGCGACTCCCACAATGATCTACCGCTCTTACAGCAGGTAGACCGGCCCGTGGCTGTCGACCCTGATGCCACCTTGCGCCAGCACGCCGAGGCGGCTGGCTGGCCGGTGCTGTCCCTGCGCGATTAGTCTTCTGCGTCGCAGTGGGCGGCGTACTCTTCGGCGCTCATGAGCGCGTCCAACTCTGCCGCGTCGTCGGGTCGAAGCTTGAAGAACCATCCATCGTTGTAGGGATCGCTGTTAACCGTCTCTGGCGCATCTTCCAACGCTTCGTTGGTCTCAATCACTTCACCGCCAATCGGCGCGTAGATGTCTGAGGCGGCCTTCACCGACTCCACAACACCCGCCTGATCTCCCGCAGCAATCTGGTCCCCCACACCCGGCGCCTCAACGAATACCACATCGCCCAAGGCCTCCTGCGCGTGGTCCGTAATGCCAATGGTGACCGTGCCGTCTTCTTCAAGACGCGCCCACTCATGGGATTTGGCGTATTTCAGTTCGCTCGGGTTGTGGCTCATGCTTGACCTCTGTGTCTGACTGGCTGGCAACGGTAGCGGGTAACAGATGAAAAAGGGTGGTACCGCGATTGGCGCCTCACCCATGATCCGTTACCCATGAATCGCAGCGGTGGACTTTACCTCAGGGCCTGACGGATAAACCACTGTTTCAGTGGCGCCATCTGGTTGACCCAGTCGAGCCCCGCGTTCCGGGCGACGCGAATCAAGGGTGAGTCGGCACCAAACCCTCGCTTGAAAGCCTCCATCGCGGCCATCATGGTCAGATTCTCACCCTTGCGCTGCCGCTGGTAACGTCGCAACACGGCGCCGTCCCCGGGGTTCAATCCGGCTTCCCGTGCCCGCTCAAGTTCTGCGGCCAATACCCGCACATCCGCAAGCCCGAGGTTAATACCCTGACCGGCCAGAGGATGGATACTGTGCGCTGCATCGGCGACCAGCGCGATCCCTGGCTGGACATAGTCCACAGCATGGCACTGAACCAGCGGGAAGGCCTGTCTCTCGCTCACGCGCGTGACCTCCGGACCCACCGCACCCATGGCGCGATTAAGGCCGGCAACAAATTCCGCAGGGGTCGCGTCCAACCAGCGCTCGCAGTCCCGGTCGTCGAGCGACCATACGATCGAACAAAGATTTGCCGGAGCCAGAGGCAGCAAGGCCAGCGGCCCCGTAGGCAAGAAAGCCTGCCAACACGCCGACTGATGGGTATCCGCCAACTCAACCGTCGCGACAATCGCCTGCTGTTCATAGGACCAGCGCCGCACCTCGAAATCGGCGAGCTCCCTTACTCGCGATCGACCACCATCGGCGCCGATCAGCAGTGAAGCGGTAAGCGTCTCGGGCAGTGCCTCACTGCCCAGCAGAACCTCACCATCCGGGCCGGCATCCAACGTCTCAAGCGGCGTTTGCCAGTAGAGGTCGATACCCGGTGTGGTTTCTGCAGCCACCAACAGCGCGTCGATAATGCGCCGGTTCTCAACGATATGGCCGAGCAGGGGCGCACCCACTTCCGTCGCCGAGAAATCGATACGCCCCGTGCCCTCGGCATCCCAGACATGCATATCCACGTAAGGTCCTACCCGTTCGGCAGCGATGCGCGGCCATACGCCGAGTTGCTCCAAAAATTCGCAAGTCGCGGGCGTCAGCGCGCTGACGCGGCGGTCCCAGTCATCAAGCGTCTCGCCGGTGACCGACAATTGCGGACGCGAAGCGGCCTCAAGGATCGCCACCCGGTACCCCAGTCGCGACAACGCGACCGCCGCCGCGAGGCCAGCGATACCGGCGCCGGCAACCGCAACATCTACCCGAGTGACCTGACTCATCTCAAGACTCCCTGCGCTGGCCGGCACCAAGTGCCGCGACCCCGCGTCGTAACGTGGCACTCAAATCCAGACACGAGAGTGCCATATCCCGAGGTAAATCAAGTGGCACGCTGCGACGATTGAACAGCGTCGCCAGCGTGTCGGTGGCACCAATCGTCAAATCCTGATCGGCTGCGACACGCCGTTCATAGTCTCTCAGCACCGAGCGGGCCCCCGGCGTTGCTCCCGCTGCGAGCCCCTGCGCTACCGCCGCCGCGAAGCTCGCTGCATCCCGCACGGAAAGATTAAAACCCTGCCCTGCCACCGGGTGCAAAGCATGGGCGGCATTACCGGCGATAAGATAGCCAGGGCGAGACTGCTCGCAGGCACGACGTCGCGACAGTGGCCACACGGTGCGCTGACCTACCGCCTGCGCCCGCCCGAGTCGCCAACCAAAAGCGGACTGCAGCGCCTTGAGAAACTCGCTGTCGGATACGTTAGCGAGCGCATCAGCCGCCTCGGGTGCCATTGACCACACCAGGTTGAAACGCTGACGCCCCCGACTTTCATCGGTTAAGGGCAACAGCGCCAAAGGCCCCTCACCGGTGAATCGCTCATAGGCGATGCCTTGTTGCTGCCCGGGAAAGGCCACATTGGCGACGACCGCCACCTGCCCAGGCTCCAGCAAATCAACACCGATGCCCAATGACTCGCGCAGCCCCGAGGATCCACCATCCGCCAATACGACCAGGTCCGCGTGCTCAACAACGCCCGAGGTCATCACGAGGCCTGCACCCTCTTCGGGCGGCAGCAACTCTTTGATCGCTTCAGTGGCTCGAAACTGTACGCCCAGGTCTTCGGCTCTCGCCAATAGGGCGCGACCGATGCGATGGTTCTCGGCGACGAAGCCCAGCGCATCCGTATCGAGGTCTTTGGCAGCCAATAAAGCACTGCCAAAGCGGTGCTGGTTGGACACATGAATATCACGAATCGGCGCCGCATCATCCGCCAGCCCCGACCAAACACCCCAACGCGCGAGCAACTCCCGGCTGCGTAAATTGAGTGCCGAGGCCCGACTATCAAGCGGGTTGGGCTCACCATTGGGCAGCGGGCGGGCCTCGATCAACTCGATATCGAGGGTGCCGCCGGTCTCATGGGCGAGGGCAATCGCAAAGGCGAGGCCAACCATGCCCCCGCCTGCGATGAGCACTCGCCCTTGAGGGTTCACGCAGCGCCGGCCATCAACGCTTCGATAGCGTCCGCGTCTTTGGGCACATCGGCGGTCAATATCTCATGGCCATCCTTGGTGACCGCGACGTCATCTTCGATGCGCACGCCGATGCCCCGCCACTTTTTGGGCACCTTGGTGTTATCGGGCGCAATGTAAATCCCGGGTTCGATGGTCAATACCATGCCGGGCTCGAGTTGGCGCCATTTGCCATCGATCTGATAGTCACCTACGTCGTGCACGTCGAGGCCAATCCAATGGCCGGCGCGATGCATGTAGAAATCCCTGTAAGCCCCGGACTTAATCAGATCGCGCTCATTGCCTTTGAGCAATCCCAGCTCAATCAGACCCCGGGTAATCACCTTCACAGTAGCATCGTGGGGCTGGTTCCAAGTGCCGCCGGGTTTGACCTTTTTGATGGCCGCTCGCTGGGCCTTGAGCACGAGGTCGTAGATCGCTCGCTGCTCGGGGCTAAAGGTGCCGTTGATCGGGAACGTCCGCGTGATGTCCGCCGCGTAGCCTTGATATTCACAGCCCGCGTCGATCAGCACGAGATCGCCGTCTTTGAGCTGGGCATCGTTCTCCGTGTAATGCAGGATGCAAGCGTTGGCGCCGCCACCCACAATCGAGTTGTAGGCCGGATAACGGGCACCGTGCTCGGCGAATTCATGATTGATCGCGCTCTCGAGGTGATACTCGTAACGACCGGGGCGACAAGTTTGCATCGCGCGGATGTGAGCGCCGGCACTGATCTCTCCTGCCTTACGCATGATGCGTAATTCTTGTGCACTTTTAATCAGCCGCTGCTCGTGCAGCAAGAACGCGAGGTCGGTGAAATCCCCAGGGGGCGTAGCACCGGAACGCACCTGTGCGCGAATGTGATTCACCCAGGTCATGACGCGACGATCGAAGGCGTCGTTGTGACCAATGGAGTAGTAGATGCGATGCCGCCCCTCCATCAGCCCCGGCAGGATGTCATCGATATCACCCACCGGAAATGCGTCGTCCATGCCGAAGTCGCTGACCACACCCTCGGGGCCCGCCCGGCGGCCGTCCCAGAGCTCGCGCTCGGGATCCTTGTCGCGACAAAACATGATCACCTGACCCTGTCGGCGCCCTGGTACCAACACCAATACGGCATCGGGCTCATTGAAGCCCGTCAGATAGAAGAAGTCGCTGTCCTGCCGGAAGGGGTACTCGGTATCCCGACTGCGGGTCACTTCGTGAGCGGCGGGAATGATGGCAATGCTGTCCTTTTCCATCATCGACATCAGGTGCTTGCGTCGGCGGGCATATTCCGCACGGCTGATTTTCACGATAAATCTTCCTTGTTGTTAAGCGTATCCAGAACCACGTTAAGCGCGGCGAAACGCAGGTATTCGATCAACTCCTCGAGATCCCGGTCGGCATCATCGCCATCCGCCACATCGGTCTCGACCTGAGCGATGGCCGCAAAATCCCGCAGAGTCTCTGCCGTATCGGGGGGCACAGCAGTATCGCCTCCCTGCCCCGCACTCACACCTTGCGTAAAGCCGGTGAGAAAGCCGGTTGCCCATCGACCGACCGACAGCAAGCGCTCCTCAGCGGTGTCGTCGTCCTCGGGGAGCAGCGGTTGAAAAGCGTAGTCACTGTCGCGAATGGCGGACAGTGTGGCGAGATTCATGCGCGCGACCAAGTCCACCATTTCACCGCGCAGGTCGATCGCGAGTGCGCGCTCTGCCGCAGCCACCGTGCCATCCAGGTGATTATCCGCATCCGGCATATAGCCCGATGCCAATAATCCCACCAGCGTGCCGTGCAGCTCGCTGGGGTTGAGGGTGAGGCCTGCATCGAACAAGCCGTTGGCCGCCTCTTCCCATGTAGGCATGTCTTCAAAAGCACCGAGTGAATCGAGCAAGAACTGCATCTCCTGTGGCGCCCGTGTCAACCACGGACGCATTTCAATAGGTTTATCGGGAATCGGCGGCAGTGACTTGATAATTCTCGGGTTTCAATCCGTTGACCGCCCGCATCACCATCCCTATAGTGGCCGAATCTTCGCAGCCCAGTGTAACGCCCGTGGCAGAGAAACTCATCCAGGCACTGGAGGCCAAAGTCGCTGACCTGATCGCGCTGGCGCGCGACCTCAACGCAGAGAACCGTGCCCTCAAGGCCCGCACCGCCGAACTCCAGCGAGAACGCAAGGAGCTCCTCGAGCGACATCGTCAGGCCAGCGAGCACGTCGACAATACACTCGCACGATTACGTAAAATCGAAGGCAATTCGTGAGCCGCCAAAATACCGTCACCGTCACTATTCTCGACAAGGACTACCAGGTCGCGTGTCCGCCCGGGCAGGAGCAGGAACTGTTGGCAGCAGCGCGCCATCTCGACCAGTCCATGCGTGACATTCGCGCGACGGGCAAAGTCATCGGTCTGGAGCGTGTCGCTATCATGGCGGCACTCAATATGAGCCACGAATTACTGGCGACCCGCGAAGGCCGGACGGCCAAACCCCTCGATGATCAGGAAGATCGCATCCGCGACGTCACCGCCCAGCTGGACGAAGCGCTTTACGAGCTGCGGCAGCTGGAAATCAACTGACAACGCCCAGCCGTAATCTCCGCTATACTTGGCCCATCCTGGCGTACCCGCGAGGCAGTCAGTCCTCGAGCCGATAATGCAACACCCGGGGATCACCCAGCGTCGCTGTTGTGCAAGTCCGGCACGACCGGAAAGCCTGATGCGGCGGGGCGGTCACCACCTTGAACCGCAGGGTTCAAGGGCCACACTGCCAGCGGTACGTCGGGTGTTCCCCCCTTGAACATAGCCTCACAGCAACCCATGCTGTCTGCATGGTCGTTGATAATCTGAAAACCGAAAAGGCCGCGCTGCGCAAACGACTGCGCGAGCAACGCGCCAAAATCGATCCCATCGCGCGCGATCGGGCGGGCCGTGCCATTGTGTCGCAGCTGGTGGAGTTGCCGTTTTGGCAGGAGGCGAAGGTGATCGCCGCTTACCGGGCCACGCCACATGAGCTCGACCCCTCACCCTTGACGACAGCCGCCACACTTGCGGGGAAAATCGTGGCCTACCCGAGGGCGCTGAGCGGAGGTGAGATGAGCTTTCATCCCCTCGACGATAATGCGGAAACAGAGCAGGGGCCGGGCGGCATTGAGCAACCCACTGCAGCGGCGCCGCTGATCAACCCGGAACAGATCGACGTCATTCTGGTACCGCTACTCGCCTGCGACGATCGGGGCTACCGCTTGGGTTACGGGGGTGGTTTTTATGACCGCTACTTACAGCGTACCCCTGCCAAGCGAGTGGGTATCGGCTTTGCGCAGCAACGCCGGGAGCAATTACCCGCAGAAACGCACGATGAGAGATTGGATTGCTTCGTGAGCGAAGCGGGTGTGGTGTTGTTTCCCTAAGCGCAGGGCTTGGGATAGTCAGTTATGCAAGCACAGCTGACGACCAGCTGCACTTAGCGAACGATGATACCCGCCTGCTGCGGCAACATTCGGGGCTCTTCGCCACCCATCAGGGCCGACGAGGCTGCACCAAGCGCAACCACCAGTGCGAGTACCCACATAAAATCCGGCTTCCGCTTACCCATGACAACAACTATTCCTTGGCACTGATTTCCGGCGACT
>JAZBOZ010000083.1:0-10741 GCA_036351405.1 Halieaceae bacterium | reverse complement strand
TGCGTCCAAATCCCGATCGTTAGCCAGTGTGGCAGGCTCCATCACATTTATTGCGACTGGCTCCTTGAAGTCGTCCTGGTCATTGATTGAGAACCAAGCGAGCCCTGCCAGGACGATAAGCGTAAGTGTCAATGTGACAAGTCGAGGCATCGAATGCCTCCGTGTCGGAGTGTGGTTGGTCTAGCGTTTATATACCCTAGCACTCCCTAATCGCGGCTGCACTAAAAGGTATGCGGCCCACCGCCATTGCATGGAGCCAAAAGACCAAAAATCCGGTTCAAAGATTGAAGGCCGGCTCCATCAAATTTTGCTCGCTCCTGCCCAGTCCAACGGCGCTTGCTTGAACCCTCCATTTGCCAACACTGGCGAGCACTTCATCTTTGATTTTCAGAGCCTGCATTCGGTCAAGCTGAAAGAATTCTATGACATCCATGGCCAGCTCGTAGTCCAGATGGTTATCGCTGTCAGTGATATTGAGATGCAGACCATGCGCAGGTGTCACCGGATTGATGTCGTAGGCCGGCGATAACAACCAGCCTCCCTGATGGTAGATGAAGCCATGGTTGCGGAGGTGGTCATCGGTGTTGGAAATGGCGATGTAGAACACGATGCGGCGCCACAACTGCGCGAGATCTTCTTTGGTGTTGGCGCCGTGCTCGGTCAGGAATTGGGCGAGTTCCAGGTAACTGGCTTCATAGTCGCCGTCGTAATAGCCGAGCTGCGTCATCGCCGAGGTAAAGTGAAGACGACTCGCTGCCGTGCGATCAAAGCGTTTGGTTAGGAAGGTGTGGTGGTGACTGCCGAACTTTTCGATCCGGCTCTCCGGCATGACGACCCCTGCATCCAGCGCCAACTGGTACGCGACGTATTCCCAGGCAGCCATATCGTAATCATCCCGGCGGCTCGGAAACTTGGCGATCCACAGGTGACCCTCCTCGTCGGTTACGCTGGCCTTCGGTCTGGCGCCACCTAGGGAAGAACCCGGCGACATCAGCATGGCCAGCCACCTCACATACTCGGGATCATCGCTATCGGCATTTTCTTCTACCTGCCCGGCGGCGTACTCAAGCTCCCGCAACGATGAGAGCGGCGGGGCCGCGAAGTGGTGATCGTCGTCCAGAAAGAGGCCGTCAATTTCGCGTTTGAAGCGCACCGCGCCGGCGCGGTGCAGGTCATGCACTCCCAGAAGGTAATCGATTTCGGACAGCACGCGTGGACGACGTTGTTCCTGGCGAGCATGGATGGCCTCACGCCGCTTCATCAGCAAACGCCCCCAGCGATCCGGACAGGAATCCAGAAACACGCGGAAATTTTTATCGTCTTCCCCGTGCTGCTCACCGGAATAGAGATTGAGCTCAGGATCGATTTGCTGCGCATAAGGAGACTGCAGCCAGTCAGTGTCATAACTGAAGCTGAAATGCTCTTTTTGACGCGCGGGGGAGGACCGAAGTGTGCCAACCAAGGTCGGCTCCTGGAACTCCTCCCAGTCTGCAAAGACGAAGACTTCGGTGCTCATGGCTATTTGCCCCTGCTCAAGGCTTCTTATGGCGGCTTAAGGCTTCTTATGCCGGCTCAAGGCTGCGTTCCGGATTTCTTGCTCATCAGCTTGATGTCCTGGAGCTTACGCCCCAGCTCATCGTCTTGAGCGACCTTGGCAACATCTTCCGCCAATCCGAGCACGCTTAACACGGCCAGGTAATGGCCGATGGACACGCTGAGGTCCCCCTTTTCTATCTTGCGAATGGTGAGGCGGCTGAGCCCCGTTCGCTCAGAAATCAACACCTGGGTGTAACCCCTGCGTTTGCATGCCAGTTTGATGTTCTCGCCCAACTGTTCCAAAAGGCGTCGATTCTTAGGAAAGACGACCGCGGCTCGACCTTTCGCTGATTTGTCGCTGGTCACAATAGATACCATATTTCGCAGAAGTGGTAACTATAGTGTCCATTTAAAAGTTTTCAACTGGAATGAGCACAGTGCTTACCAGAAGGCATGATATTGGTGGCTATAGGTGCCATAGCGGTGGATCCGTGGAGGGGTTGGCGCTGAGTGTGGCGATCAGGCGAAGGGTCTGGAGAACGCGTTCGTCAGGCAGTCCCTAGCGCGCAGATTATGATGCTGCAGAAAGAGGTGAAAAGGCTAATGGAACGGCGGTGTGCGAGCCCGAAACAGACGCTGAATTTCCGATTCTGCGTCCCACTCACGTTCCACAGAAGGGACAATTTGAGACGATGAGAGACAAGTGGTCGAGGCGCCATAAACAAAAAGCCATTTAAGAATCAGTATGTTAAATGGTCTCCCGTGGCCTTTCGACGTTTTTCAAAATGGTGCCCAGGAGAGGACTTGAACCTCCACGGCCTTGCGGCCACCAGCACCTGAAGCTGGCGTGTCTACCAATTTCACCACCTGGGCAGGAGGGGAACTCTGAGAATTCAGAGGGCGCGAAGATTAAGTATGAGCGCCTGTTTTGTCAAACATTGTTTGGGCTCAGACCTTAGGCCAGCTCGAGGACGGGTAATCTGTCTCTTAGTGCGTCAGCTTCCTTGGTGACATCAGCCAAGGTGATGGGGTCCAGCTCTTTAAAGAACGCTTCCAGCCCTTTGGCGAATAGGCCCGTGAGTTTGCATTCACCGGCTAGCGGGCAGGTATTGGTCTGGGCGTTGAAGCATTCGGCGAGTTCGCTGTCTCCCTCGAGTGCACGCACTACCGCCCCTACGCTAATGCGCTCGGGCGCCATGCCGAGCTGCACGCCACCGCTGCGGCCTCGCGTCGTGCGCAGATAGCCCAACTGGCCCAGATGCCGGGCAGATTTCAGCAAATGCGCTTTGGAAATGCCGAATGCGATTGCTACATCCTCGATCCGCACCATCTGACCGGGATGCAGCGCGCAATACATCAGTGTGCGCAGGGAGTAATTTGTATATGCCGTCAGCCTGATGGCGCGTCCTCCAGAGCTTTATTCAAACCTATGTGTGGTCGGAAGCTCATTTCTCAATCTCACTGTCCATATTATGTTCGGTTAACTTGGGCAGCATGTAAAAGTATTACACCAAAGCCCAGTTTTTTGGGCAACAACTAATTTGGAATTTTAAAAGACACTTTTGACCTATTTACTTATAGTGGCTAAACAGGTCGTATAGCGCACGAGCGCTCTGCTCGTTCAATCATCAGGAGTCCACTTGTCCCGATCCAGAAAGAAATCCCAGCAACCACCGACAGACCCTCATGCGGCGCGTGAGGCTGAAAAATATGCAAACCCCATCGCCAGTCGTGAGGTCATTATCGGTTTGCTGGAGGCAGCAGAAAAGCCGCTGCGGTTCGATGACATCGCCGAGCGACTCCACATTGGCGATGCCACTGATTTAGACGCGTTGCGCAAACGTTTACGTGCTATGCACCGGGATAATCAGGTGTTTGTCGGACGGCGTGGTGCCTACGGGGTGGCTTCTCGCATGCAACTGGTGCCAAGCCGAATCATAGGCCACAGGGATGGCTATGGATTTGCGCACCCGCTGGAGGGGGGGGATGACTTTTTCCTCTCGCCGCGAGAAATGCGTCAGGTATTTGATGGCGATGAAGTGCTCATTTCCCAGATCGGCACCGACCCAAGAGGGCGGCCCGAAGGCAGTGTGGTTGAAGTGACCAAGCGCGCCCACGACGCTTTGATCGGGCGCTACATGGAAGAGAGCGGCATTGGCTATTTGTTGCCGCATAACAACCGGATTACACAACATGTGTTGATTCCTCCCAATAAAAAGGGGAGTGCCCAGCCTGGGCAAATCGTCGCAGCGACGATTACTGACTATCCCACCAATGTGCTGGGGGCCAAGGGCGAGATCACCGAAATTTTGGGTGATCACCTCGACCCGGGTTTGGAGATTGATGTTGCCATTCGCGCTCACGGGATTCCGTGGGAGTGGCCCGATGCCGTGCTGCGCGAGGCGGGCCAGTTACGTGATGAGCCAACGGAGGCTGACAAGGCCAATCGCGTTGATCTTCGTCACAAAGCGTTTGTAACCATCGATGGCGAGGACGCTCGCGATTTTGATGATGCCGTCTACTGTGAGGCCGAGGGGCGAGGATATCGACTGTGGGTCGCTATCGCTGACGTGTCGCACTATGTTCGCATCGGTTCTGCACTGGATGAGGAAGCACTCAATCGGGGGAATTCTGTGTATTTCCCAGAGCGTGTCGTGCCGATGTTTCCGGAAGTCCTTTCTAACGGCCTATGTTCGCTCAAGCCCAGAGTCGATCGGCTGGCGATGGTCTGCGAAATGTTCATCGGTGGGGACGGTAGTCTGATTGAGTGGCAGTTCTACGAGGGGGTTATTCACTCCCACGCAAGGCTGACTTACACCGAAGTGGGTGAAATTCTCGAGACAGGCCAGTCCGATACGGTCGACCGTCGACATTTCGACGATTTATACCGCCTGCACGCTCTGTACAAAATATTACGGCACGCTCGAGATCAGCGCGGCGCCATTGATTTTGAAACGGTCGAGACCCGGATCATTTTTACCGAGGATCGAAAGATCGAATCGATCGTACCGGTGGTGCGCAACGATGCCCACAAAGTGATCGAAGAGTGCATGCTGATCGCGAATGTTGCGACGGCGCTGACTTTGGCCGAGAGCCAGTTGCCGGTGCTGTTCCGGGTGCACGAGGGCCCGAGCGCTGAGCGGCTGGAGAATCTGCGAAGCTTTTTGGGGGAGTTGGCGCTGGATTTGCCGGGCGGATTGACACCAACGCCGACTGACTATCAAACGCTGCTGTCTCAGTTGCATGAACGGGAGGATGCCTCGGTCATTCAGACTATGATGCTGCGCTCACTGCGCCAGGCGGTTTATCAGCCTGAGAATAAAGGTCACTTTGGTCTGCATTACGAGGCATACACTCACTTCACATCACCCATACGCCGCTACCCTGATTTGTTGGTGCATCGGGCAATTCGCCACCTGATCCGATCACGGAAGAAGCCTCAGCATGTGCGCCGTGTCAGCGGTGCTGGCGTGATCCCCAAGGCGAACATCTACCCTTACGATGAGTTGCAGATGGCTACGCTGGGTGAGCACGCCTCGATGACCGAGCGCCGCGCCGACGATGCGACTCGTGAAGTCGATGCGTGGCTCAAGTGTGAGTATCTGAAAGACAAAGTGGGTGAGGTATACCCCGGGGTCATTGCGGCGGTGACTAATTTCGGTGTCTTCGTCGAGTTACACGACCTCTATATCGAGGGGCTTTGCCATATCAGTGCGCTGCCGGGTGACTATTATCATTTCGATCAGGCCAAGCAGCGTTTGGTCGGTGAGCGCACGCGAAGAACCTTCGCGCTTGGCGCCTCGGTGACCGTGCAGGTGGCAAGGGTCGACCTAGATGAGCGAAAAATCGATCTGGAGATGGTTGATGCGGGCGGCGCCACGAGCCGCCGGTCTGGAGGGGATGGATCTGCTGGAAATGCTTCCGCGGGTGATAAAGCACCAGGCGGTCGCGGTAAGGGCAAAAGACGCGGCCCGCGCGGTGCCTCTGGTTCAGGTGGCTCTGCGGGTGATGCCCACCAACAAAAGAAGAAAAAACTAGGCGCCAAAGGCAAGCGCGGCGACAGCGGCAAAAAGTCAAGCGCAGCGGGGAAAAAGCAGCCGAGCGCAGCGGGAAAAAAGCAGCCAAGCGCAGCGGGTAAAAATAAGTCAGGCACAGGGCGCAGCAAACGCCGATGACAGAGAAGATTTTTGGTATCCACGCGGTGGAGAGCGTTTTGCGGAGAGATCCGCAGCGTATCGAACAGTTGTGGCTGCAATCAGGGCGTCAGGATAAGCGGATACAGTCGCTGCTGAGTTTGGCGGAGAATCAGGGCGTGCGGTTCGAGCGCGTGCCACGGCGTGAACTGGATCAGTGGGTGTCAGGCAGACATCAGGGTGTCGTTGCCGATGTCTCCCCGGGAGCTGCTGGGCAGGCGCTTGATGAGCACGGTCTTGCCGCTTTGCTGGAAAATGCCGCGAATCCGCTCGTGCTGGTGCTGGATGGCGTCACTGACCCACATAACCTTGGGGCCTGTTTGCGCAGCGCTGATGCTGCAGGTGTTACGGCGGTAGTGGTGCCGAAAGACAAGAGTGCAGACCTGAGCCCGGTAGTGCGGAAGGTCGCCTGCGGCGGCGCTGAGGCCGTGCCGTTTGCACGGGTGACCAATCTTGCCCGGACGCTCGATGCACTGAAGGCTGCGGGCTTGTGGGTCGTGGGTACAGCGGGTGAGGCCGAGCAGCTCGTCTATCAGCAAGACCTGACGGGTCCGACCGCGCTAGTGATGGGCGCCGAGGGCGAGGGGATGCGTCGTCTCACGCGTGAGGCATGCGACTTTCTCGTTAAATTGCCGATGGCAGGCTCCGTATCTAGCCTCAATGTCTCGGTGGCGACCGGCATTTGTTTGTTCGAGGCCGTGCGCCAGCGAACCGCGGTCGCTTGAAGGGCGAAATTTTGCCCATTGCACCGGGCTGTGCTGCTCGGTAGACTCCGCGCCTCTGAAAATTCGACGGGCCCTGTGCCCCCACTCCTTGCTGCACTGCACACAATCAAGTGACAGGCAGCATTAACCCGTAAGGAGATCGCCAGTGCGACACTACGAAATCGTGTTCATGGTCCATCCGGATCAGTCTGAACAAGTCCCCGGAATGATTGAGCGTTACAGCAATGTCATCACCAAAGATGGTGGTGCAGTGCATCGCTGCGAAGACTGGGGCCGCCGCCAGTTGGCTTACCACATCAACAAAGTGCACAAGGCGCACTACGTGTTGATGAACGTTGAAGCGAGCAATGACGCCATGGAAGAGCTGGCGACCACGTTCCGCTACAACGACGCCGTCATCCGAAACCTTGTGATCCGTCGCGATGAGCCGGTGACCGAAGAGTCACTGATCATGAAGGCGGAGAAGGAAGATCGCGAGCGCAAGTCGCGCTACCAGGAGCGTCAGGCACAAGAAGCCAAGCGCGAAGAAGAAGAGCCTGCGTCTGACGACGCCGAAGAGAGCGAGGAATAATCGATGTCACGTTTCTTCCGTCGACGTAAGTTTTGCCGTTTCACCGCCGAAGGCGTTAAAGAGATCGATTACAAGGATCTCGAAACGCTCAAGCAATACATCACCGAGAACGGCAAGATCGTTCCGAGTCGTATTACTGGCACCAAGGCCAAGTATCAGCGACAGCTGGCGACCGCCATTAAGCGCGCCCGCTACTTGGCGCTGCTGCCCTACACCGACTCTCACAACTAAGTTGTACTGATGCGCGGCCTCGCTGAGTTTGTCATGCGCGGCCGCTGGCAGGCGCTAGCGGTTGCCGTCCTCGGTTCCGGAAGCCTGCTGTTCGGTTGGATTAGCGCTGCTGCGGTGGCGCTGGTCACACTGCGCAAAGGCGCAGCGGAAGGAGGCTGGTTGGTGCTGTGGGCGTTACTGCCTGCGGTCGTGTTGGCCTGGATCAGTGGTGACGCGGGTGGTGTATTGCTGCTTGCTGGTGTGTTCGGGATGGCTGTGCTCCTGCGGGAAACAGTCAGTTTGCCACTGACAGTCGTGGCGACAATACCGGTCGGTTTGGTCAGTGGTGCGTTTCTATTGACCGTCACGGGGGCTTTTTTGGAGCAACTCGTGACTTGGTTCGGAGAGTTTCTATCCCAGCTGGAGGGCAACCTCAATGCGGGTGGAAGTGATGCTGGCGTGCAGTTAGTGGCGCCTACGGTGAACCAGGTGGCCGGGCTTTTAGCGGCAGGCAATGCAGCGCTGTGCACGGTTGGTTTGTTGTTGGGTCGATACTGGCAGTCTGCCCTGTATCACCCGGGCGGTTTTGGCAGCGAGTTCCGCTCGCTCCGATTGCCGCCAAGCTGGACCCTCGGCCTCGCTGCGATCACCGCGGCGCTGTGGGTAGCGGGTCCGGACTGGAGCGGTTGGGCGCTGATATTTGCAGTGCCATTGACGTTTTGCGGCTTCAGCCTGGCACATGCGCGGGCGAGAAGTCGGGGGCAAGGTGCTGGCTGGTTGACGGCTTTCTACCTGCTCTGGCTGGTGTTTGATCCGGTGAAAGCGCTGTTACTGGGATTCGTGATCGCTGATGCGTTCATTGATTTTCGGCGGCAGTGGAAAGCTGAGTCAGACGCCGAGAACTGAATTTTTGACATACCGGGCTCAGCCCGGTCACTTGGGGAAGAGAACCATGGAAGTGATTCTTCTGGAAAACGTAGGCAGCCTCGGCAGTCTCGGTGACAAAGTTGCAGTGAAGCCCGGCTACGGTCGTAACTTCCTGATCCCTCAGGGCAAGGCAGTGCCTGCAACTGAAGACAACATCGCCAAGTTCGAGGCGCGTCGTGCAGAGCTCGAAGCCGCCGCTGCTGAGGCACTGGCCGCCGCTGAGAAGCGCGCTGAGGCGATCAACGCCCTCGCTTCGGTCACCATTGCTGCGACTGCCGGTGAGGAAGGCAAGCTGTTCGGCTCTGTGGGCACGCGCGATATCGCCGATGCGATCACAGCAGCGGGCTGCGAAACCGACAAAGCGGAAGTTCGTCTGCCTGCCGGTGTGATCCGTGAGTTGGGTGAGTACGAGATCATGCTGCAACTGCATGGTGATGTGACTGCCACAGTCAGCGTCGAGGTTGTCGCCGAGTAATGCGTCAGCCCGCGGGTGAACAGCGAGACGCTGCCGTTTCGCTCTGTTCTCCCGCCGTGTTTCTGGCTAGTCTGGGGTTTGTCTCCATGAAGCTGGGAATCATCTCATGAGCGAGTTCAGCGCCGCGGCTGAACCACCATCAAATGCGGATGCCGATGTAGCGCGTATCCGCATGCAGCCTCACTCGATCGAGGCCGAGCGCTCTGTGCTCGGCGGTCTGTTGTTGTCCGGTGAAAGCTGGGACGCCATAGCGGAGATCGTTGACGCCAGCGATTTCTACCGGCCCCAGCATCGGATGATCTTTCGTCAGATCGCGCTGCTGATCGATCGCGGCGAGCCGATCGACGTAGTGACTGTTGCTGATCGTCTTCATGTCAACGGCGAGCTCGAAGCTGCAGGCGGGCATCAGTACCTCTCAGAGTTGGCGGAGCACACGCCAACAGCGGCCAATATTCGTGCCTATGCCAACGCGGTTCGCGAGCGAGCCGTACTGCGCCAGCTGATCAATGCCGCGCAGGATATCGCTAGCGCAGGCTTTAACCCGGAAGGTCGTGCCGCTGAGGCGCTGCTTGATGAGGCCGAGCGGCGCATCATGCAAATTTCCGAGTCGGGCCCCAAGAGCGGTGGTCCTCGGGCGATGCCGCAGCTCATTAGTGGCGCGCTGGAGCGCATTGAGGAACTTTATAATTCTGGCGGTGATATCACCGGACTCACTACCGGATTCGTCGACCTCGACAAGATGACCTCTGGCCTACAGCCTTCTGATCTGGTGATCGTGGCAGGTCGTCCATCAATGGGTAAGACCAGTTTCGCCATGAACTTGGTGGAGAATGCGGCGCTGGCTAGCAGTGATCCGATCGCTGTTTTCTCGATGGAGATGCCCGCCGAGCAGCTTGTCATTCGTATGCTGTCGTCGGTCGGTCGGATCAATCAGACCAACGTGCGTACTGGCAAGCTCGAACAGGACGACTGGCAAAAGTTGGCCCACGCCGTGGAAAAGCTGCGCGAAACCTCGGTGCACATCGACGACACGCCGGCGCTGACACCGACCGAGCTGCGCTCGCGGGCAAGACGGATCGCCCGTGAGCACGGTCAGCTGGGCATGATCATGGTGGATTACCTGCAGCTGATGCGTGTTGCAGGGGCGTCCGAGGGCCGTACAGCCGAGATTTCAGAAATTTCCCGCAGTCTCAAAGCCGTTGCCAAGGAGTTTAAGTGCCCGGTGGTGGCGCTGTCCCAGCTCAACCGTTCACTGGAGCAGCGGCCTAACAAGGGGCCGGTGAATTCGGATCTGCGGGAATCGGGGGCGATCGAGCAGGACGCTGACGTGATCATGTTCATTTATCGGGACGAGGTCTATCATGAGGATTCGCCCGATAAAGGTGTCGCCGAGATCATTATCGGTAAGCAGCGTAATGGTCCAATTGGCACTTGCCGCCTTGCGTTCCAAGGTGAATTTACCCGGTTTGATAACCTCGCTCGCAACGATTACGACGGGTATTACTGAGCATTCCACGCTGACGCGCTAGTCCGCTGAGCGTGCATGCTCCCCCATTGAGGAGATTCATGCATGCGTAAACGGTGGTGGCTGTTAATTCCCTTGTTGGTTGTCGCGGTGTTATGGACCCAGCGCGCCGATGTAGCTCGGCGACTCCTCCCTGATTTACTGGCGCGTAATTTTTTGAGTTCGTTGCAGAGCGATCTGGGGGAGGGGCTGCACGTTTTACTATGCGGCTCGGGTGGTCCAATGGCTGACGCAGTGCGCTCCGGCCCCTGCCTCGTAGTGATGGCGGGGAATCAAACCCTGGTGTTCGACGCAGGCTCAGGCGCTGCGCGAAGCCTCATGGGGGCGAAGGTAGATGTGGGCGCCATCGACGCGGTGTTCCTCACGCACTTTCACTCCGATCATATTGACGGCCTCGGGGAGCTTGCGCTCAACCGCTGGGTGCGGCGTGCCAATCGCTCGCCGCTACCCGTGGAGGGGCCGATGGGCGTGACCGAGGTGGTGGTGGGCCTGAATCAAGTTTATGGCCAGGACGCTAAATATCGGCAAGCCCATCACGGGGATCGCGTGGCGCCGCTGTCGGGTACCGGTATGGTGGCA
>JAZBOZ010000082.1:0-13859 GCA_036351405.1 Halieaceae bacterium | reverse complement strand
GTTCGCTAAATCAATTAACGGAAACTAAGCATGTAGAGCCAAAGGCAGAGTGCTGGCGGACGCGGGTTCAACTCCCGCCGCCTCCACCAAAACTGACAAAGGGTCGCCCGTAGGGTGGCCCTTTTTCAGTTTTAACGGCTGTGACAGCTGAACCCGCGCCCGAAGGGAAGGGTCGCCGCAGCGCAGCGAAGGCGTGGTGAGCAGGCCAAAGGCCTGCGAAGCTCAAACTCCCGCCGCCTCCACCAAAAACGGAAAAGCCACCCTCGCGGTGGCTTTTTCCGTTTCCGCGGCGGTAACATCATCCGTTGCGATTGCCTCAATTGACCAGTCCGCACCTTCGGAACTACCCCATGAACGACCTCTCTCTGCTGATCGACCTCCACCTTAAAGGCCAGCGACAAGGCCCCGGCGGGGACGAACAAACACGGCTCGCAGTCAAACTTTCGGGACTGGAGCAGAAATCCGACTTGAAAATAGCAGACATTGGTTGCGGCACCGGTGCCTCCACCCTCGTGCTTGCGGAGTTGCTGGAAGCATCAATAACTGCCGTCGACCTCTTGCCGGAATTTTTGGGGTGCCTCAACAACACTATTGCTAATACAGCGTTGGAGAGTCGCATCACGACCCTCGAGGCATCGATGGATTCGTTGCCGTTCGACGAGCATTCACTCGATGCGATCTGGTCTGAGGGTGCCATTTACAACATGGGGTTTACAGCCGGCGTCAAAGCCTGGCGGCCCTTTCTGAAACCCGGCGGAATATTGGCAGTCTCTGAGCTGACTTGGCTGACCGCCTCGCGCCCGGCCGAGCTAGATCAACACTGGCAACAGGAATATCCCGAGGTCGATACTGCAGCGGGAAAAATCGCGGTGCTCGAGGCTAACGGCTTCTCACCCGTCGGCTATTTCCCACTGCCTCAGAGGTGCTGGTTGGAAAATTACTACCGCCCGATGCAAGCACGGTTTGCGGAGTTTCTTGATCGGCATTCACACACCGATGCCGCCAAAGCCATCGTCGAGGCAGAGCGGGCGGAAATTTCTTTATACGAGCGCTACTCGAGCTACGTGAGCTACGGCTATTACATCGCCGAGAAAGTCGGCGAGTAATCAGCAGTCACCGCCGTAGCCCGCACCTCAGCCCGTAAAAGGCCATCACAAAAAAAGCCACCCGAAGGTGGCTTTTCCAAACCCTGGGGCACGAACGTAAGCCCATGCCCTCAACGCTTTAAGATCACAGCAAGTAGTTAAACTCCATACGGTACTCGTTGTAATCACTGTTGCCGTCATCGCTGACCAATACCGTACGCAGACGCATAGACAGGTTGGTGGTCAGCTGCTGGTCAATATCGACGTTGAACGCCGAGCGATCGGTAAAGCCCTTGGACTCATCACGATCGAAGATACCGTGACGCACGAGGAAGCGTGTACCATCCCAAGGCAGCCACTTGCTGAGATTGCCCTTTACTTGGAACATCCAGCTGCTCTCGTTCGCAGTCCAGTTCACCTGACCCATCGGACGAGTGTAGCCACCGGTGGGGAAGCCTCGCCAAGGCGCTACGATGTCCGCGTCATCGGAGACCTGTGAGTAGCCGATGCGGTAAGCAAAGCCGGTCGACTTTTGGCGGAACTCAACGCGGGCAGCAACCAGCGTACTTTCGAGAGAGTCGGGGTCGGTGTAGCCTCTCGGATTGTCGTTACTCACATTACGACGCAGTGAGGCACCGCCGATGCGGCCGCCTTCCTCGTCGTGCTGCATCATGATCTTCAACGCGGGATGGATGCTGAACGCACCGCCCTTGTTGAAGCCGCCCTTGAACTCCAACACGGTTTGTCCCATCAGCTCAGGAATACGCAGGTGGCTCAGCTTGGTGTCGATGGCGCCGAACTTCTTCTGGGCACTGAGGATGATCATCTCGTTATCAGTGTCGAGACCAGCAGCCGTCAGGCGGTCGAAGGTCAGGCCACGGTGTGCGCCCGAGTCGTCCTGGTTACGCCAGGGCCGACCCTGATCGTCGTTGTAGGTCAGGAAGTCGTGGCCATAGATATGGTCACGCAGCTTGGTCTGATAGAACCAGGCACCTGCCAGCTTGATACCTGCAGCCGCTTTGTAAGTGAATGACGCACCATCAAAGGTGTTGGGGATCATCTTGGTGTCGTTGGACGCGGTGAAGTGTGATTCATACAGCTGTCGACCTACAACGAAGCCCAGCTTCTCGCCCTGATAGTTCACAGCCGCCTCGCCGATCAGTGCAAAGCTGCCATCGCCGGTGCCGCGCGAGATCAAATCCTTACCAGCACGAATCGTGGCATAGTCCGCTTCATCCACGCGGAAATAGGCGTTGCTGGTCGCGTAGACGCCAAAGTTCAAGCCAAAACCATTGTAGCGACCTGATTTCCAGATCAGGCTGCCACCGATACCACCAATTTCGTGATCCTGATTGTTACCAGCCTCAGTTTCCCAATCCCAAGCAAAGGTGTTGCTGCGCAGGCGACCGTAAAATTCGCCGCCGCTGAACATTTCGTTAACTGAGCTCGCCTCGCCGGGGAGCACCAGATAGTCGACCGTCATGTTGCCGTTAATTTTGCGGTCGGCTTTGGGCTCGTCTGCAGCCAATGCTGCCATCGACAATGTCGATGCAACACACAGACCCAACAGCGCGGAAGTTCGCCGCGCCAGCGGCTTGGGGGAGAAGCTCAGTCCATTTCGTGACTCGGGATGCACGGCTGCTTCGCTACGGATATAGGATGGGGGCATCGCTATGGTTCCTCTCGAATTATCGTTAAGTTTTTTTAAAAAACCGCCCGCCCTTGGGGGACGCGCGGCTTGTTTTATTGCGTTGGTTTGCAGGCAACGTTATCTCAGGCTCGGGGGACCGATAACGTTCGGGTATGAGTATAGTTCCCATTAGCATTATCGATGATAACGATTTAGACTTTGCTTATTCTTTTTGGCGATATGGCAAGGAATTACGAGTACAATGATGGCACCTGTCTGTGGCGAGCCGATTCAGTTAATCTCCGGCAGCTGCAGGTTATCGCTCGGCTTTGGGCACATCAGCAACCGACCCTGGCCCGCGCAGACAAATACCCACAGGAGGTTTGACATGGCCATCTTCCACAACCGGTCAATGAGCTTTCGCACCCTGATGTTGATGACCGTCGCATGGCTCGCGCTGGTGGGCACTCAGGTCGCCAGTGCTGCCGGAGGCGTCGTGTTTCATGTCGATAGCGATGACCAGATGAATCAAACGCTGCGCCAGATCGGTAAGCAGATTGATGCCATGCCAGATCTGCCGACCCACGTGATCCTGATTTCTGGTGCACTGCGCGCGGGTGTCGAAGGTGCCACGGATGAAAATGGTGGCCTCTACAGTGCTCAGATTGAACAACTGTTAGCTGCGGGGGTAAGAATCTTCGCCTGCGAGACGACCATGATCTCCACTAACATCTCGCCCAACGATCTGGCGTTTGGCATTGAGACGGTCGAGGCGGGAGTTCCCGAGCTGATCCGTCTACAAATCGAAGAAAATTTCTCTTACGTAAAACTGTGATCAGAGATATCAACACGATGAAATTCTTAACAGTCTCAGCAATATCTTTCCTAGTCGGACTGGCCTCAGCGTCGATTACCGCGGAGGAGCTTCTGGTTTATGTCTATCAGGAAGATTGCGGTGCCTGCATGAAATTCGACAAGGAAATCGCGCCTATTTATCCGCAAACCAGTGAGGCCAAGCAGTTGCCAATGGTCAAGGTGTCGCTAGAGGATTGGCGCAGTGGCAACCACCCCTACGACAATTGCGAGACCGGCGATGTCTTCGGTACGCCCACCTTCATCCAACTCAGCAACTGCCGGGAGATTGACCGCATCACCGGATACTCGTCCGACGAGTTGTTCTGGCTAGGTCTGGCGCGCATGAATAACCAAGTCTCCAATCCCAGCTGACCACTGGCTTGATACCATCGCCGATTCGGCAGGCAGGGGGCCAGATGGAAAGCGAACTTTCAACATGGATGTATGAGCTGGGCACCAGTCGCACGTCGCTCATCATCGGCTTGTTCATCGGCCTTCTGTTCGGCGTTTTTGCCCAACAAAGCCGCTTTTGTTTACGCGCCGCTTGCGTGGAGTTCTGGCGCGGCGAACCCGGTGGCAAATTCGCTATTTGGCTGCTGACCTTTGGCGCCGCCCTGCTGCTCACTCAGCTTTTTGTCGAAACTCAACTGATTGAAACCGGCGGTATTCGCCAGCTCAACAACGCAGGTTCGCTCTCCGGCGCGATCGTGGGTGGCCTGCTGTTTGGCTCGGGCATGGTTTTAGCAAGAGGCTGCGCTAGCCGCTTATTAATCCTGTCTGCCACCGGCAATGTGCGCGCACTGGTTGCCGGGCTGATGGTCACTGTGGTCGCTCAGGCTTCTCTGCGTGGCGGTTTGGGACCACTGCGCGAGGAGATATCTTCCTGGTGGCTGGTTGAGGGACACTTAAGAAGCTTGGCGCGTCTGCTTCCGGCCTTTGGCGGTGTCGTTATGGGCGGCATCTTTCTAGTGCTCGCTGTCTATTTTGTTCGCAGATTCCACGTCAACCTGTGGTGGAGTATCGCAGCCATGCTCACCGGCGGCACCGTATCGCTGGCTTGGCTGGTCAATAGCCAGCATGCGGCCAACTCCTTCGATATTGTCCCGGTACAAAGTATCAGCTTCACCGGCCCCGCGGCCGACACGCTCATGGGGTTGATCAACGAGCCCTCGCTGCCTCCCAGTTTTGATATTGGCCTGGTGCCGGGTGTTTTCATTGGCTCGATGCTCGCGTCTCTGCTATCCCGGCAATTTAAATGGCAAGCCTTTACCGAGGAAACCGGCACCAGTCGCTACCTCATTGGCGCAACGATGATGGGCTTCGGCGCCATGCTGGCCGGTGGCTGCGCAGTGGGCGCAGGTATAAGCGGCGGCTCGCTACTACTCGGCACGGCCTGGATTGCACTGTTTTGCATGTGGTTGAGCGCGGGCGCGACAGACTGGCTCGTCGATCGCGCAGGCTACTTAAAAATTTTGGGACGCCATTAATAACCCCGCCCTCCCCTGTGCGGGAACGCGTCCACGCCTGCGATCAATCGACGCAGATGATTGCAGCGGAATGCTCTTAGCTTAAAATTAATTATTATTTTTTATTCTATTGCGCAGCACCTAGGCTCGCTTTTCTATCTAAGCGCGCAAGGTGACTACTGTGCCCCCACTCCTCGAACATTTGATTTTCAGTGATAACTCAGCGGGCTGGCTGGCAATGCTCGGTGCGGGCGTCGGCCTGATGTTTGGTTTCTCCGCGCACCGCTCGGCCTTTTGCCTGCGCGCTGCCGCTCTTGAGGCTTGGCGTCGTGAGAGCGGACAACGACTTTACGTGTGGCTCACTGCACTGGGCACCGCGGTTCTACTGACCCAGCTCGGTGTCCAGACAGACTGGATTGATACCGCCAACGTCAACAAACTTAGCAACCCCATATCCCTCTCCGCAGCGGCCCTCGGCGGCCTTTTGTTCGGCGTGGGTATGGCATTGAGCCGCGGCTGCGTCAGCCGACTGCTCGTTTTATCAGGCACTGGTAACACCCGCGCGATCCTGACCTTGGTCATCGTCGCTGTAGTCGTGCAGACATCACTCACAGGGAGTCTCGCGCCACTGCGGCTTGAGATTCGCGACTGGTGGACGCTGCCCGCGCAATGGTCGACATTCCTCAATGTGCTACCCCCCGCCAGCGGCGTCATTCTGGGCGGTGGGCTACTTCTAGTAGCGCTGACTCAAGCCTACCGGCAACAACTGCCCCTCACTCAAATCGCGGCAGCGATGGTGGTCGGTGCCGCCCCACCGTTGGCTTGGCTGGTGACAACCCAGTTCGCAGCGCAGTCATTCGACATCGTGCCCGCAGAGGGCATCAGCTTCGCAGGGCCCGCTGGTGAGCAACTAACCAAATTCATGACCGACACCAACCCGGTTTTTGACTTCAGCGGCGGACTGCTACTCGGCGTGCTCATGGGCGCACTGTTATCGTCACTGCTGTCGCGGCGTTTCGCGTGGCAATACTTCGACGCAGCCTCAGGCACAGTGCGTTATGTCATTGGCGCTGTGTTGATGGGATTCGGTGCTACCTTGGTCACCGGATGCTCGGTCGGTGCCGGGCTGACCGATGGTTCGATGCTCCTGAATTCCGCTTGGCTCGCACTGCTATTCATGTGGTTGGGCGTTGGCATCGCCGATCGCCTCTGGGATCGCGGGCCGGCATTATTGGTGCACAGCACCGCCAGCTGATGACCGTCGCTGCATGACAACGGCGCGCACGAAATTTAGGCAAAAAAAACCCCGGCACTAGCGCCGGGGTGTTTCGGTATTGGACGCCGCTTACTGGTTGACCGGAGATTCCGGATCCAGCAAATAGGCCATTACGTCCGCAATCTGCTTCTCGGTCAGCACACCGTTCGCGCCAAAGCGAGGCATATGCGTGCACGGGAAGTAGCTGTGCGGGCTGTAAATGACGTCATACAGGTAGTTGCGTGTCGCCTCGGTGTTGCCGCGAACTTTGCCGAAATTCTTCAGGCTAGGGCCGAGGGTACCGTAGGTGGGCTCGTCAGGTGCCATCTGGTGGCAGGCATAGCAGTTGCCACCTGGATCACGCTTGCTGTGATCATCGACTCTGTGACCAACGCGGAAGCCGTACCCAGATCGAGCAACCTCCTCACCGGCCTTCCAGTCGCCGAGCTTGATGCCACCCTCGGGCTTCACCGTTGATTCACGGCTCAGTGCAATGACACGCTGCGTGGTTTCACCGGTCAGCGCGGCACGACCACCGCCTGAACAGATCTGCTGCAGTTCATCCTGCTGCTGACGCTGCAGAACAGTACCGCCCTCTTGTACCGGCTCATCCAGCTTGACCCCGTTTTCATCAAAGATAAGGTGCTCAGCCAGCTCCTCGGGGCTCATTTTGGCGTACTCCGCCGCCTTCCCCGTGAGTTCCATGTGATTGTCTGCAGCTGCGGCCAACACGACCGAAGATGCGAATGCGGCGGCCAGGTAGGCTTTCTTCGTCAATTTTTTCATCAGTCTCTCCTTGTCGCCAATCAACGCTTCATGTCCGGAAGGATCGCAGGCTGCCCGCGGGCGGCATCGGTCCAGAACGACATGATCGCAATGGCCGCATCGGAGCCAGGCTGGCTCAGGCCTTGACGCATCTGCCAGTAGCAACCGCGAACCCGGTGCTGGCTGCTGCGCACGTTGTCATGACCTACACGGAAGGCCGGCCAGGAGATGGCTTTGGTCCACTCGGTGGGTTCATTGACATTGGGAAGGACTGACGCGCGGATACGCTTGCCCGTCTGACTGTGGCAGGTGGAACAGCTAAAATCCATCGGCCCTGCACGGCGGTTGAACAGCACCTCACCGGCATCGCGCAATGCGATTTCCATCGGGTGCTCGAGAGGGTTGTTCCACTCATAGCCGTTGGACTTGCTGGCGATGAATGTCTGTAGCTTCATCATGTCCGAGCTGGAGCCATGGCGTTTCTTGACGGCATCGTCCTTGGCGTCAAAGCCCTGAATCGTCGTCATGCAATAGACGAGACGACTCTCCAGATCCATCACGCGGTTGGTGTCGGCGAAGTAACGCGGCATTTCAACATAAGCGCCGTCGAGTACGCCTGGGCCTTTACCAAAATCACAGCTTTCGAGCGAAGCGTTTTTGGGGCCACGCTTCTCATAGAAAAGGGCTTCGCCGTCTTCTGCAGTCCAGTAAGCAGGGTTGTCGGCCATCATCATGAGGTTTTGTTCGCTCTGGGTCAGGTAGGGCGAACCGGTTTCCTCAATCAGTTTTTGCAGGATCTCTTCGGGGCGCATACTGGGGTCTGCAGCCGCGCCAACCGCAACCGAGAGTCCCATCGCCACCCCGACCACAAAACGCAGTGGTCGATAAATATCCATCAATACTTCCTCCATGGGGGTTCAATTATTTTTCGCAAGGCTCGGAAGCCAATGGCGCTTATGCTTGCACCATGGCCACGCATGATAGAACACTTTTACCTTGATTGAGTATTGTTTGCATAAGCTTATTGCCAGTAAGGACTTACTTGGCTCGATGCAAACCCCGTCAATCTCCGATCGTCGTCTCAAATAATTTGAATATCCTGCGGTACTGGTCGAGCCAGCTCTCAGGATGCACGTAACCGTGGGGCTCAAGCGGATAGGAAGCAAGCTCCCAGTTCTCCTTCTCCAATTCAATCAACCGCTGCACCAGGCGGACAGAGTCCTTGTAGAACACGTTGTCGTCGAGCATGCCGTGGCTAATGAGCATATGACCTTCAAAACCCTCAACGAACTCGATGGGTGAACTGCGTCGATGCGCTTCCGGGTCAACCTCGGGCGTGTTGAGAATATTCGCCGTATACGGATGGTTGTAGTGGCGCCAATCGGTAACGGGCCGCAGTGAGGCACCCGCAGTGAATACGTCTGGGGCTTTGAACATCGCCATAAAGGTCATGAAGCCCCCATAGGAGCCGCCATAGACACCCACGCGAGACGGATCGACATTGTGCTCTTTAACCAGCCAGGCAACGCCATCGATGAGATCTTCGAGCTCCGGAGTGCCCATCTGCCGATAGATCGCCGTCCGCCAATCCCGGCCGTACCCGCGGCTTGCACGATAATCCATATCGAGGACGTGATAGCCCAGATCGGTCAACAAGTTGTGGAACATCTGCTCGCGGAAGTAATAGGGAAACTTGTGGTGCGTGTTTTGGGTATATCCCGCGCCGTGTACAAACAGCACCGCAGGCCGCGGGCCCTCATGATCACCTCGTGCTGGATAGAACTTGGACCAAATCGGTTTCTCCACGCCATGCTGGGAGGTTACAGGTACGTATTGCGGTTGCTGCCATTCGAGCGCCAGATAGTCAGCGTTCAGCGTGTTGGTCTGTGCCACCAGCTGCCGGCTGGCAAGGTCAAACACGCCGGCTTGGGCTGGGCGGTAGGCTGACGAGTAACGCACCAGAACGCGAGTGCCGTCGGGGTGCAGCGCGAAGCCCTCCACGCCCCGCAACTCGGTGAGTTGATCCAGATCACCGCTGGGCAACAGCAATTCATAGAGATCGTATTCCGTCGGATGATTTCGGTTGGTGATCAAAATCGCGGAGCGACCATCGGCGGCAAACTCCACAGCACTGACTTCAAACTCGCCCCGCGTGACCTGCGTCAGCGCCGTATCATTCGCGGTGTAGAGGTGGCTATAACCGGATTCTTCCGATAGGAACCACGCGACGTTAGAGCCCGGCACCCAACCCATATCGTTGAACTGCCAGTTGATCCAAGCGGGGTCAGTGAGCCGATGCAGCTCGCTGTGCGACTGGCTGACCGCATCGAGCTTCACAATCCAACGATCTTTGTTATCGATCGAATGCGCCTGGATGAGCGCGATGCCGCCGTCGGGATGCCACTCGATGCGATCGAACGTAACGGGCCTGGGGTTGTCGGCATCATGCAATGGGAGATCCTGCGCCTGCTTGAGTGACTGCAGGGGGTCCTCGTCGATGCCCGACAAGTCGCCCATATCCAGCTTGTGCCGCGTCCGGGTTTGCAAATCAAGCAGCCATAGCGCCTGTGGCGTCGGCGCATTGCGGCCGACCAGAGGCCGCACATCTTCGATATCAACGTAACCGGACCGGCTAACGTAATGTGGCATCTGGTCGCGTTTGCCACGAGATTTCCCGGCGTCACGCACCACGAGGAGCAGCCATCGTCCGTCAGGCGATAGCGCACTATCCACCCGTTCTTTGCCCTTACCCAGATACCAGGGCGCAGGTCCCAGCGCCGGCACTGCCGCGCGCTCGACCCGCTGTGCCTGGGCATCGATATCCCACTGCCGCTCGCGCTCTAGGGTTGCAAACAGGCGCAATTGATCGGCCTCGAGCGCATCCTCTGGTGCATCCGCAGGATTGTCCTCAAAACGTAGATCCGTCAGGGGTACTGCGGCGCCAGAGCCACGGGTCGGGACTTGCCACCATTTGCCAGCACTCTGAAAGAAGACAACATCCCCATTGGGAGAAAACATCGAGTCGGCGACTGGCGCTCCGCCGCTATAGAGGAGTCTGGAGGCGCCGGTTGCCAAATTGCGCAGAAACAAGCTGCCATTGACCACGCTCACGGCCTGCTCGGATGCACGATGCACCGCCGGATTTGGTCCGTCGGCGATCACTAAACGGTCTGCACTGACTACCGAGGCGGCATCACCGGTCAGCGGCATGGCCCAAATGTCACGGGCGTCGCTGCCCTCACGCTTCACCCGGTAGTGATAGCCACTGCCATCGAGCTGCCACCACGCAGCCTCAACAGGCGGACCTATCCAATCCGGATTCTGCATGATGGTTTTGAGAGAAGGGGCTGCCTGTGCCGCGATTGCGGCGAAACTTGCCGCCATCATGAACAGCAGGGTTAGCCACATAGGTCTCAAGTTTTTCACTCGGTTATCCTCACACTCAGACAAAGACGGCTGTGCAGCCTACCGAAGTTTCCGTTTGCATGCTCACGAACCAGTGTGGCGATTACGAACGGACTTCGCTCAGAGCCGACAAAGCATCGGCACAGTTACCGACCCGACAACCGATACAACCTCAGCGGAGATATCAATGAGCGAAACGCCGAAGACCCAACCCTCAGTTAGCCGACGTGCACTGGGGTGGGTGAGAGACCTAGCGATTTTCGCCCTGCTGATGTGGGCCGTGCTGTGGTATCAATCCAAAGACATGCTGGATACCAGCGGCGAGGTCACCATCCAAGCCTTCACACTGCCGACGCTGGCAGGCGAGACGGCAGTCATTCAACCCGATAGTGCGCGCCCTACTCTGGTGTACTTTTTTGCGCCCTGGTGCAGCGTTTGCCGTAACACCATCTCACACCTCGAGACGGTAGACACCGCGCAGACCCAAGTCATCGTAATCGCACTCGATTGGGCTTCAAAAGAAGATGTGGAGGCATTCGTTGCCGACACGGGGCTTAGCTTCCCGGTGCATCTGGGCACCACGGAGATACGCGACCGTTTTCAAGTACAGGCCTATCCCAGTTATTACGTCCTGGACCCCGCTTTTCGCGTGGTCGACAAGGCCATGGGCTATCTGACGGTTTTGGATCTCAAATTGCGGGAGATCTGACGGGTCGAGCGGCGCTATTCACAAGTTCGTCACACGTTCGCAAGTGCGTCTCACAAGCTCGCAAGTGCGTCACGCTGCTGGTGCGTTACGAGCGAGTCGCGAGTGACTCACCAGCGACCAGCAGCGCAATATCACTCAGCGGGCTCAGCCCACGAAAGCGCGCTCAATCACATAGTCACCGATGGTGCCCTGGCTCGGTGATATCTGGAAACCAAGCTCATCGAGCAAATCGCAACTGTCCTTGAGCATGGCCATGCTGCCGCAAATCATCGCTCGGTCGTGAGCGGGGTCGAGCGCGGGCAGCCCCAAATCACGGGCGACGGCGCCCTCGCGAATGAGATCGGTGATCCGACCACTGGTGGGGAAAGGCTCACGGCTGACCGCCGGATAGTACAAGAACTGCTCGCGGGCAAACTCACCCAACAGTTCGTCTTGCTGCAGACCGGTCGTGAGAAATTCGCGATATGCGAGATCTGAAACCCGCCGCACACCGTGCAGCAGAATAACTTTCTCATAACGCTCGTAGACCGCAGGATCGCGGATAGTCGACAAGAACGGCGCGAGCCCAGTGCCCGTGGCAAACAAGTAAAGATTGCGCCCGGGGTTCAAATCGGACAGCAACAACGAGCCCACTGGCTTTGTTCCCAGGAGGATTTCATCACCGGGCTGCACGTCACAAAGACGAGAAGTCAGCGGCCCGTCCGGCACCTTGATGCTGAAAAATTCGAGGAAGTCTTCATAGTTGGCACTGGCGATAGAATAAGCACGCAACAGCGGTTTTCCATTCACCATCAGACCAATCATCGTGAATTGCCCCGTGTCAAAACGAAACGCACGGTCGCGCTCGGTACGGAAGCTAAACAGTTTGTCGTTCCAGTGAGTCACACTGGTGACTTTGACAGGTGTCGTGGCAGCCATAATGTCTCAACCCAATTCAATGGGGCGGCATCATACTCTTATTTAAATACTATTTGAAATAATACTTATAGGTTTACTGGTGCTGCTTCAGTACGACGGGGGTAGTTGCAGCGCGATAGTTTTTCAGTCGCACTGAAAGCTTTGAAAGAAGGCGCCGGCAGCGGCCTAACGGTGAGTTTACCAGCGCCTGTCGGCGTTACATCGCCAGCGTGCGGATGGTCGCTGTGTTGGTGTAGATCAGGCTGTTGTCTGCAGCGTGCTTGGCAACCAAATGAAAATGGCCCAGCGCAGCCTCCTTCTCCAGTGTAATCCGCAGTTTAGGCTCCTTGATATCAGCGACCTCAGGCGGCATTTCGAAAGCGATGTGGCGCGTATCGACATCGACGAGAATTTCCTCTGCACCGCTGTCTTTCAACTGCTTTTCAAGTGACTCCAGGTGCTGGTAGCCGCCAGGCTGAACCACAACTTTGGCACGCCCCAACTCCTCTGAGCCCGCGGACGCGTCTCGTTTCACGTAGGTTTCCAACGATAGTTCCATGCCCAAATCCTCCGTTATTTTAGTGATAGTTTTTAGCTATTACGGATTTACCGTTTGCATAGATTATTGAAATTTACGATCAAACCTCAAGTAGGAACGTGACGGGACCGTCATTGACCAAAGCCACCTGCATATCGGCAGCGAAACGCCCGGTCGCCACCTCTGCATGACGCTGGCGGACTGCCTCGACTAACGCGTTGAACAGGCCGCGCGCGAGCTCTGGCGCCGCAGCACTGGAAAAGCTGGCTCGGGTACCCTTGCGCGTATCTGCGGCCAAGGTGAACTGTGAAACCAACAAGACTCCACCACTGACATCAGCGACACTTTGATTCATCCGGCCCGTGGCATCAGGGAACACGCGATAGCTGAGTAGCCGCTCGGCCATGCGCGCCACAGCCCGACTGTCGTCTGACGCCTCAACGCCCACCAGCACTAGCAATCCCCGATCGATAGCGCCGACGATCTCGCCATCCACCGTCACACTGGCACAGCTCACGCGCTGAATCAGACTTTTCATAGTTTGCCCCTCGCACTCGTTATGCTGAGAGATGCTAACGTAACGCGCTCTGCCTACGGGGAAAGAACAATGTCTCGAGAGAAAACGCAGCTGCTGGGTCAGTACTTGCGACCACTATCACGCCTCGCGGCCTCCTTCGCACTGGCTTTTCTGGCTGGTTGTGATGCCGATAATTCACCGCAGCCAGAGGTCGATTACGACACACTGATCATCGGCGGCACCGTCTACGATGGCAGTGGCGAGCCCGGCCGGCGCGCTGATCTGGCCATCATCGATGACCGCATCGCCGCCATTGGCGACCTCTCCGATGCGACGGCAGACCATGTCATTGACGCTACCGGTAAAGCGGTCAGCCCCGGATTCATCAACATGATCGGCTGGGGGGTGACGACATTGAACCAGGATGGCCGCGGCCTGAGTGATGTCACGCAAGGCATCACGCTAGAGGTGTTCGGTGAAGGGCAATCCATGGGCCCCCTGAGCCCCGCGATGAAAGCCGAGTTCCCCACCTACTGGAATGGCGTCGAGGCCGAATGGACGACGCTTGGCGAATACCTCGAATTCCTCGAGCAAAAGGGCGTATCCCCCAACATCGCCTCATTCATCGGTGCTGCCACACCGCGCATTCATGTACTGGGGCGCGACGACGTAGCCCCTAACCCCGAACAACTTGCGGCCATGCAAGAACTGGTTCGCGAAGCCATGCGCGAGGGGGC
>JAZBOZ010000081.1:0-2088 GCA_036351405.1 Halieaceae bacterium | reverse complement strand
GGAGACATCAGTCTGGGCGGACAGGGGCTATGTCAGCGCGGTGCGGGAGGCCGCGTTCTCCGGGCCGGGCAAGTTCTGGGGCGTCATACGCAAGGCGCCAAGGGGCGGTGCGCTGCATCCCGTCGACGAGGACATCAACCGGATCATCGCCAGAGTGCGGTCACGGGTCGAGCATCCCTTCCGCGTGATCAAACGGCAGTTCGGGTATCTGAAGACCCGGTACCGCGGGCTTGCAAAGAACCGTGCTCAGCTCTTCACCCTGTTCGCCCTCGGCAACTTGTTCCTCGTCCAAAGAAGGCTGCTGGCATGAGGTGGCGCCTGTCGTCAGACGCCGACGTCGGCCAGTCAGACGAGATGACACGCCGAGATCGACGGCTCAGACGGTTGACATGTTCGCGTCCGATCAACCGTGCCCTGCAATCAGTGAAGCCGCTGCGACAATTCAGACGATCCATCACTTGCGACGCCAGAAACCTGTTGTTAAAACTTTATTTACTCGTACGAACGCGGCGAGGATCATGACTTATTTGGGTAGAGAGATTACATGCTGAGCTTCAAGAAACTGGTCGCTGCGAGCGTTGCAGCACTCGTGATGAGCGGAAGCGCTGCCACTGCAAGCGTTGTGTACGCCACCAGCGTTGACTGGAACGGAGACGAGCCCACAGGGTTCATCTCCTCCGGAACTCCGGATAACACACGAAAGAACCCGGTGAATGCACTCGGGGCACCGGACGATAGGTTCCTGCAGCTGCGAGAGCCGGGCGACACCGCAATTTTTGGGTTCGATACCCTGTTCGACCTGTCTGCCACCGTTTTTGAAATCACCTTTAACTGCAGACAGACCACTGAAGGCTTCTGTTCCGGCTTCGAGGAAACGTTGGACGTCTATACGACGACTGTGGATTCTTTCTCCGGCGACCAGTTTGACCTGGCGACAAACGGTTGGACCAAGCAAGGCACGATCACAAACGGAAACGCACAGGGTGGCGGTCTCGTTTCTTTGTCCGTTGGGGGGCCATTCACCTTCCTTGCACTCACAGACGTGAGCGCCAATCCGAGCAGCAACAAAGACATTGGCTTTGATGTCGATGCTGTCGGCGTCAGCCCGGTACCGCTTCCGGCAGCAGCCTGGATGCTCTTGAGTGCCATAGGCTTCCTGACTGCAGTGGCGCGCCGCCGCTCGCCAACTGCTTGAAGCCCGTCACCTCAAAAGCTTGCGAAGGGCGCCTTCATGGCGCCCTTTTCATTTGCCTTAAAGCTTCACTGGCCCCGCAGCACAACTGCTGCGTGGCACACAGCCGCTAGTCGACAGCAACCTGCTAGGGGTCGCCGCAGCGTAGATGGCACCATCATCGATGTGCTGCATAATATTATGCGCATCCGCTGCCCTGCGCGGTGCCGCTTCGGCGTTAAAGGCCAACAAGACTCCGTCGTACAATTATGCTAGCTCTGGAGTGAGCAAACTTCTGGAAGAAGAACGCGGCCTTGTGGTGGCATGTTCTGGACCGGACACGCCTGAAGCGCACTCAGCCGTAATATTCGGAATAGCCATCGGTACGTTCCATGTAGCGACAGCGATTCAGGACGACACCGAGCACCGTGGTCCGGCTGGCCACCTCGCGCTCGCATCGATCAACATCCTTGGTGGAGTTGCGCTCAGCCGCAGCAACGATCAGCGCACAGTCCATATGACCGAGAAAGGCCATCGCGTCATCGCTCGCCAAAAGCGGGGGCAGTTCGAATAGCATCACTGTGGGTGCATAGGTCGCCTGGATCGCGTCGAGCGCAGCGCCAGCGCGGCGACTCTGCAAAAGTTCAGCGGAATTCCGTACAGGGCTGTGAGTGGTGGCAAAGGCGAGATTGCCCCCTACACGCATGGCGTTTTCTGACAGGGCTGAGGTGCCATCGAGAACACTGTCGAAGGAATGTCTTGCCGGGATTCCCAGAACTTTGGCCATCTGCGGACGGCGTAGATCGGCATCGGCGACAAGCGTGCGCTGGTCGGACTGGCGGCCGAGGCTGAAGCCGAGATTCAGCGCCAGAGTCGTCTTGCCCGCGCCGGATGTGGGCGAGGTGATCGCAACCTTG
>JAZBOZ010000080.1:0-3766 GCA_036351405.1 Halieaceae bacterium | reverse complement strand
TGAGGCGCTACGACCCGCGAATTTACTGAATCACCACTTTTGTTGTCCAAGACGCGGATTCTTCGGGGTCGCCACCTTCCGTTAACGAGTACTGAACGCTATCGCCCGGCTCGCAATCATTGGTTCCGAAAATCCCGACGCTGTTGCCCGTCGCATTAGCCGAAAAAACGACCAACGCCTCCGGTAAAGGCCGCCC
Source organism: Halieaceae bacterium (assembly GCA_036351405.1). GTDB lineage: Bacteria > Pseudomonadota > Gammaproteobacteria > Pseudomonadales > Halieaceae > Luminiphilus. Next base: position 3,570 of record JAZBOZ010000080.1, on the reverse strand, counting down.
CGCAGCGCGAATTGCCTCCAAGCCCGCTTGCCTCGCGGCCATCAGCGCCGGCGTCGTCGCATGTCCTCGTAGACGGACCTCGCAGACCTGGCCCTCAAGCTGCACGTATTCCCGAAATACAACTTCATTGCACGCCCATTCAGGTGATACCTCGCCTGACGGCACACGGGCGATGGTGGGTCGGTGACAGTTAACCCTCGCCGCCTTCCCTCTACCTAAACGCTGGTTGTGCGGGAGAAAGTACAAGGTTGCAAAATCGGTATCACAGTTTGGCCTCGGCTCCATCCTGATCTCTACGCCTTCTCGATCTGACCGAGTTATATGCACTTCATGCATGCCACAGTTATTGGTGGCGCCGCCCTGAATATAGTAAGACGCTTTCAATCCTGGACTAGACGCAATCTCGGGGTGTCGACCGATCAGAAGCGTTGTAAGCGCAATGCGGTCGGTCTCGCTGAGCGGTAGTTTCGCTGTTGTGTTGCCGTTCTCTTCTGCGGCTGTTGCTGAGATCGGGAAAAGTAGGATCGACCCGATCACCAGCAGCTTTCCAATACCAACCATGACGGCACCCGGCTGTTTGATCACTAACTGCGTTGTATGCAGAGTAAAGAACGAGACTACCGGGTAGTCAAATGACGGACTTGGGTCGGTAGCGGACTGTCACCAATCGGTTGGTGATAGACCGCTATCTGGGGCGGGCTTCCGCAGTCATCCAGTTTCACAGTTTCTCGTGCTGGAGCTGTCATGTAGTTTCCTTCGATCGCATCAAACTGCCCGAGTCATCTCGCTCCGCTTAGTGGGCGGGCAATTCAGAGGTACCGAACCGCAGTACTGTAGTGAGTTGCTAGAAAAAGCCGCGTAGTCGTGTGGCGCCGGATCGGTCTGTGTTCGTCGATCCGCTATCCACGCGGCGCTAGTCAGGCCACTTCATCGGTCTGTTCGCTGGCTACCACCCCCAGACGTGCTCGTGCCTCGTTTCGACTGCCTGTGGCCGGCACCAGTGTGGCGACGCGTCCGAGCCCAAAGGCCGGCATCCCTGAATACACCGCCTCGTACTGCCCGGCATTAACAAGATAGGTTTCGTGCCAGATGCCAACATCGCCGCGACTTTGTTTCATGCGCTTATTGAACGCGACCCAGGCAGGAAAATGCGACTGGTCCTGTGCACGGGCAAACGCCTCAAGGTGGTCGAAGCTGCGCCAATACTGAACGATCGTTTTAGTACTAAGCCCGTTATGACCAAGGAAACCAGTCTTTTCAGCGGGTAGGGCTTCGAGCTCTTTGACCATTTTTCCCATGGCGAGAAACACGGGGCCCCACTTGTGAAGCTTCCACAGCTTGTTGATGCGCATTCCAATGAGAAACACCACAAAGTCGCCGTCGATCTTCGCGGCCATACGCTCATCGATGATATTGCTCATCGGGTCTTGCTCTCAATCTGTCTGCATATCCACCAACGTACAACCTCGTAGTGCGGCCGGCAAGAATTATTGGCCGGTGGGCGCATAAGCTTCGAACCGACGCTGATGTGCCCGCTCACTCGAAGTGCGGACTCATGGCCGCTTCGGGTCCAGGCTGTGTGAAAACTCTGCTGGTCGGTAGAATAAGACTTTCCCGCAGAGGATTGCTCAATGAGTGGCTTCATTAGAAGGCGAGAACCGCGACCAATCCACCCTGTTTCCCGAACGCATCGACGATTACGTAGAGGAAGATAGCGCCGCACGCGTAATCGATGTCTTCGTAGATCGGCTGGATATCTCCGGCCTGGGGTTCAAAGCTAAGCCTGCGGACACCGGTCGTCCTGGATACCATCCAAGGACAATGCTGAAGATCTTTATTTACGGCTACATGAACAAGGTGCATTCATCCCGACGCCTTGAAGCCGAAGCCAAGCGCAATGTGGAGCTGATGTGGCTGACCGGCCGGCTGGCACCCGACTTTAAAACCATTGCCGACTTCCGCAAGGACAACGGTGAAGCGATCCGCCTGGTCTGCCGCGAGTTCGTTCTGCTGTGCCGCAAACTGAATCTGTTCAGCAAGGCCTTCGTCGCCATCGACGGGGCCAAGTTCAAAGCGGTGAATACCCGCGACAAGAACTTCACGAAGGCGAAGCTCAAGCGACGGATACAGCAGATCGATGAGAGCATCGAGCGCTACCTGCACCAGATTGCGAGTGCAGACCGTCACGACACGGTGGGATCGGCTACTAAGTCGGAGCGACTGAAGGACAAGATCTCCGCGCTGGAAGAGGAGATGGATCGCCTAAAAAAGATCGAGGTCCGGTTACTCGCTGAACCGGACCAGCAAATCTCTCTGACCGACCCCGATGCCCGCTCCATGGCCACCAGTGGTCGCGGTAGCGGGATGGTCGGCTACAACGTCCAGGCAGCGGTCAATACAGAACATCACCTGATCGTGGCGCACGATGTGACGCAGGACGGGCACGACCGGCATCAGTTGCATCGCATGGCCACCAAGGCCAAGGAAGCGATGGCGACCGACGACCTCGAAGTTGTAGCGGACCGCGGCTATTTCAAGGCCGAGGAGATAAAGGCCTGTGATGACGACGGCATCACGGCATATCTTCCCCGACCGGTCACGTCGACCAGTGCCAAGCACGGAAGATTCAGCAAGCCTGACTTTGTGTATCACGCGGAGGATGACGAGTTCGAGTGCCCGGCGGGCGAGCGATTGATCTCGCGATTCAGATCAGAGGAGAAAGGCCAAGTCATCAACAAATACTGGTCATCGAGTTGCCCGACTTGCTCCATGCGTGAGCAGTGCACAACGAGTCAGTACCGTCGCGTCTCCCGCTGGGAGCACGAAGACGTGTTGGACGCTCTCGCTGAGCGACTGGACCGCGAACCGGAACGGATGCGAGCACGACGATCGACTGCGGAACATCCGTTTGGGACGCTGAAGTGCTGGATGGGGTATACCCACTTCCTGACGAAAACGGTGCCGAAAGTCAGTACGGAGATGAGTCTTCACGTTCTGGCGTACAACATGAAGCGTGTGATGAACATCCTGGGCCCGCAGAGGCTCATGGAGGCCATTGCGGCGTGATTCACCTTTGCGATTTTGATCGCCGCGACATCAAGTCAAACTCCAATACTCTCCACGGCGCGTATTCCGCAAAAAGTGATCGGCTTTTGCATCGGGGTTTTCACACGGCCTGGGTCGACAGCGGCCGGTGGGACTACGGCCTCCCGGTGACCGCTTTCGATGTTCCCGTGATCGTGGCGCACTGCGTCAGCGACCGGGCGCTGCCGACCATCTACAAGGCAGAGTCTAGCCCCGCTGCACTTACATTACGCTTCTGTAGGGCGTTGAGCCTTTGCTGGTGATTGCTGTCGTTAAAAACTGATTTGGCGCGCCCACGAGGACTCGAACCCCGGACCGTCGGCTTAGAAGGCCGATGCTCTATCCAGCTGAGCTATAGGCGCGTAAGGGAGATTTTACCGGGAAACGCCTTCCCGCGGGAACGCGGCGTGCGGCGAAGAAGAAACAAACTAAAAGGTGGGGTGGCCGAGGGGTCTCGAACCCCCTACCTCCGGAGCCACAATCCGG
>JAZBOZ010000079.1:0-15107 GCA_036351405.1 Halieaceae bacterium | reverse complement strand
GATCCCGAAAGATTGGCATGACCCCTATTTGGTGGTTGCTGCCGACCGTGGCACCGCGACCTTCTCCGATATCGCCAACGATATCGCGCTCGAATACAACTTCTGGTTGGGTGATGCGTTTGCGTCTGGCGGTAGCCAGGGCTACGACCACAAAGGTATGGGGATCACGGCGCGGGGCGCCTGGGTTTCGGTGCAAAGGCACTTCCGTGAGAAGGGCATCGATATCCAGAACGAGGACTTCACCGTCATCGGCATCGGGGATATGGCGGGTGATGTCTTTGGCAACGGCATGTTGCTGAGCGAACACATCAAGCTGCAAGCGGCATTCAACCATCTGCATATATTCATCGATCCTGACCCGGATCCCGCAGCGAGTTTCAAGGAGCGTCAACGCTTGTTCGCGATGCCGAGGAGCTCATGGGAGGACTATGACAAGCAGCTGATCTCCCGGGGCGGCGGCGTATTTTCACGCGCTGCTAAGTCCATTCGCATCACCGCCGCCATGAAGAAAGCCTTCGCTATCACCGAGGATGCGATGACGCCGAATGCGCTCATCAATGCGCTGTTAAAGGCGCCGGTGGACATGATCTGGAACGGGGGCATTGGTACCTATGTGAAGGCTAGCTGGGAAACCCATGCCATGGTCGGCGACAAGGCTAACGATGGTCTGCGGGTCGATGGTGAGGAGCTGCGATGCCAGGTCTTCGGTGAGGGCGGCAATCTCGGGATGACGCAGCTGGGTCGCGTGGAGTTCGCACTCAATGGCGGTGCTTGTAATACCGACTTCATTGATAACGCCGCGGGTGTCGATTGTTCGGACCATGAGGTCAATATCAAGATCCTTTTGGATGAGCTGGTGAAGGCCGGTGATCTCACCGTCAAACAGCGCAATCGACAGCTGGCAACAATGACAGATGAAGTGGCTGGCTTGGTACTCCAGAATAACTATCGCCAGACGCTGGCTATTAGTATCGCTGAGCATGAGGTGGCACAACGGCAGACCGAGTACCGACGCTTCATCGATTTTCTTGAGGCCGGTAAGCGGCTTGATCGCAAGCTGGAGTTCCTGCCGAGCGATGAGGCCATTGTCGACCGACAGGGCCAAGGTAAATCGCTGACACGTCCCGAGCTGTCGGTACTGATCAGTTATGCCAAGGTAATGCTGAAGGAAACGCTGATTAATTCAGATATCAGCGAAGATCGGTACATCGCCAAGGAAGTCGAAACAGCTTTCCCCGCACGTTTGCGCAAGAAGTTCCCGCGGCAGATCTACAGCCATCGGCTGAAGCCGGAGATTGTTGCAACGCAGGTGGCCAATGATCTGATTAACAATCTGGGCATCACTGCGGGCCACCGCTTGCTGGAGACAACGGGAGCTGCACTGCCCGATGTAGCCCGGGCGTATATCGTGTCGCGCGACGTATTCCAGTTTGAGAAGTTTCAGGAGTACATCGCGTCGCTAGATAACCAGGTCCCTGCAGAGTTTCAGCACGACCTCATGGGCAACATGATCCGCCGCGTGCGACGCGGCACCCGCTGGTTCCTGCGCAATCGACGCTCGGGTCTTGACCCCGCCAAGGAGGTCGCGACCTTCCAGCAGGGGCTGATCGATATTCAGGAAGCGACTGAGAAAATGGTGCGCGGGACCGCGCGGGACGAATGGCTGCAGAGGCAGGAAAAGCTCCGGGACTATGGTGTCAGCGATGATTGGGTCCCGGCGCTGTCGATGCCGGGCAATCTGTTCTCAGGCCTCAGCATTATGGAGGCATCCATTCTCACGGATCAGCCGCTGCTCGATGTTGCAGAGATCTACTACTACTTACTTGATGAATTGAGCCTTAATTGGTTTGCCACGCAGATCTCCGAGGTGCGTGTAGAGACCTACTGGCAAGCCATTGCTCGCGAGACGCATATCGATGATCTCGATGCCCAGCTTCGCACGCTGACCTGCAACTTGGCAGGGATGCGTCGAGATCGCTCGGTTGAAGAGCTGGTGGCAGCCTGGAGCGACCAGCATAACCGCATGCTGCGACGTTGGCGCAGCACGGTGAACGAGGTGCAGGCCGCTTCAGTCACTGACTACGCGATGTTCTCTGTGGCGTCGAGAGAACTGTTTGACCTCTCGCAGATCACTCGCCACGTGGATATGGCTTGATCTGAATCGCCGGCTTCCCGGCAAAATCCGATGCGATATTCGCATCGGATTTTGCGGTGTCGACTCGTTGCTGTGCACCTGAAGCGCCCGGTTCATCGAGTCGACTCTCTTACCCCGAGGTTTTTTGCCGGCAGTGAAACGACAGAGCGTTAGCTTGACGGCGTTTCTGCCTCCAAACGACGCATCTCTTTAGCGATCGCATCCGGCGACCCTGTCCCGCGCGCAATCAATTGGTAGATGGCGGGCACAAGATATAGCGTGAGCAGGGTGGCGACAGTTACGCCCCCCAATACGACGACGCCCAGTACATTGCGGCTGCTCGAACCCGGGCCTTCCATCATCACCAGGGGCAGCGCACCGACAATGGTGGAAATCGCGGTCATCATCACTGGACGCAGACGCAACTTGGAGGCTTCAACAATCGCGGTTTCGAAGGCATGACCCTCGTCGCGCATCTGATTAATGAACTCGACCAGCAGGATGCCGTTTTTGGTAGCGATGCCAATAATCATCAGCAGCCCGATCTGGCTGAATAGGTTAAACGAGGAGTCGGTGATCCAAAGACCCAGCACGCCGCCGAGCAGTGCAAGCGGGACAGTCACCATGATGACGGCCGGGTGCACGAAGCTTTCAAACTGTGCCGCCATCACGAGGAAGAGCACCAGCAAGGCCAAGCCGAAGGCGAAGTAGATATCGCCGGTTGATTCCTTGTAATCCAGCGACTGGCCTTTATAGGACACCTGCGCGTTGGTGGGCAGGGATTCATCGACCACACCTTCCAGGAAGGCCAGCGCGTCGCCCAGCGAAACGCCCGGCGCGAGGGTGCCGCTTAGGGTGACCGCCCGGAGCCGGTTGTAGCGATTCAAGGTGGCGATGCCAGCGCGATTCTCTGTGGTCAGCAGGTTGGATAACTGAATCAGTTGATCATCGTTGCCCCTGACATAGAGGTTGGTGATGTCCGCCGGCGTGGCTCTCTGCGCTTCTTCCAGCTGTACGATAACGGGGTATTCCTCACCATCAACCGAGTAAGTCGTTGCTTCCTGCTCCGTCATTAACGCCTGCAGTGTTTCGGCCACATCCTGAGTGCTAACACCTAAAACGGCCGCTCGGCTTGCATCGACATCAATATGGACCTGCTGTTGCGTTTCTTTCAGGTCGGAATCAATTCTGCCAAACAGGCCACTTGCATCTGCCCGCTCGATGACGATGTCACGCCACTCGGCCAGCGTCAGATAATTGGGGCCCTGCAGTACAAACTCGACGGGCGTATTCGCCCCTCGTTGTCCGAGACCGGCCGGCATAAAGGCCAACACCCGCCCCCCGGGGATATCCCGCCATTCCGCCAACATCTGGTCGCGCAACTCAAACGCCGTGTAATCACGCTCGTCCCAGGGCACCATCGATACTCGGGTAAATGCGGTCGATGGTGAGGTCGAACGGAAGAAAGGCGCGACGAACAACACACGTGTGAGCGAGCCTTCCTGCTGTCGCTTCAGCAGGGGCGGTTGCAGTTCCTCGATCACCGCGCGGATGGCTTTCATGTTCGTGCCTTCCTGGGTGTTGATGATCGCGCGCACCTCGTTTTGGTCCTCTACCGGCACGTATTCACGCGACAGCTGCTGGAACAAGACAGGTAGCAGCGCGATCGCGGCGACCACTGCAAGGAGAGATAGCCAGCTATGTTGCAACAGGTAGGTCAAGCTTCGGCCGTAGCCAGTTTTGATGGCTTCCATCGCATCACCGACGACAGAGCGCGAGCCTTGTTTGTGGCTATGCTGCTTGAGCAACTTGCTACACATCATGGGCACCAGCGATAGCGCGAGCACCGAGGACACAACGACGGCTACTGATATGGTGACAGCTAGTTCGATAAACAGCCTCGCCGTGGCGTCTTGCAGGAACAGCACGGGACTGAATACGGCGAGTAATACAGCTGTCGTCGCAATCACTGCAAAACCCACCTGCTGCGCACCCTTGGATGCTGCGAGTAGTGGCGGCTCTCCTTCTTCGATGCGGCGATAGATGTTCTCCAGCACCACGATCGCGTCATCAACCACCAGTCCAATGGCAAGCACCATCGCCAGCAGGGTAATGAGATTGAGGGAATAGCCCAGTGCCTGCAGCATGATCATCGCGCCGAGCAGGGATACCGGGATACAAACGACCGGGATCAGCGTGGCACGGAGGGTGCCCAGGAACAGCAGGATGACCCCGGCCACCAGTGCCACGGTAATGATGATGGTGGTGTAGACACCATCAATGGCGGCGCGGATAAACGCTGAGGCATCGCCCGATGAGGCGATACTCATGCCGCTGGGCAGGTCATCGGCAACGGCAGCGATTTCGTCCTGCACCGCTTCCAACACGTCAATCGTGTTGGCGTCGGATTGCTTGACGATACCGATGGCCATGCTGTCGACACCGTTGGTAAAGAAGACCCGGCGGTTGGTGGCGGATCCTTCTTCCACTCGGGCGATTTCTGCGAGGCGAATCAAGTGACCATCGCTACCCCGGCGAACCACGAGTTGCTCAAAGTCGGCAACGGTGCGATAGCCTCTGTTGACGCGTACCGGAAACTCAAACTCGGTTGACTCGAGGCGGCCTGCGGGCAATTCAATGTTTTCTCTGCGCAATGCAGCGAGGACATCGCTGACTGTCAGCTGGCGCGCGCTCATTTTTTGTCGGTCAATCCATATCCGCATCGAACGAGGCGCGCCACCGTACATATTGACGGTCGCGACGCCGGGTAAGACTGCGAACCGATCGATGATGTAACGTTCTGTGTAGTCAGTGATCTCCATCTGACTTAAGTTTTCCGCGGAGATACTGATGTAGACCAATGGCGACGTTTCACTGTCAGCCTTTGTGACCTGTGGTTTTTCTGCCTCATCAGGGAGCCGCTGTGTGGCCCGTGACACCCGGTCGCGAACGTCGTTAGCCGCGGCGTCGAGATCCCGGCTGATTTCAAAATCAACGGTAATGTTCGAGCGACCATCGCTGCTACTGCTGCGTATGGAGCGAATGCCCTCAATACCACCGATTTCATCCTCGATAGGCTGCGTGATGCGTGTTTCGATAACATCAGCGGCGGCGCCGTTATAGTCGGTCGTGATCGAGACTTGAACCGGGGAAAGATCAGGGTATTCCCGTGTTTGCAGCTGCAAGAATGACATGGTGCCGAAAGACACGAGCAGCAATGCGAGCACCGTCGCAAAGACGGGGCGTCGGACAGAGAGATCAGGAAGTAGCATCAGCGCTTACCTCGGATGAATCCGCCTCCTTGACCTGCATTCCGGGTCGCAATCCGAGATGGCCACGCACCACAACGCGATCTCCAGGCTCAAGCCCCGCAGTAATCTCCACGGCCCCCGGCAAACGTCGACCGAGGCTCACGCTGACACGCTGGGCTTCGTTGTTGGCGCCCACAGTAAACACTGCACTCTCTGAGCCACGCTGCACGAGTGCAGTCTCGGGGATCACAATGCCCATCGATTCACCGAGCGCCAGCTGCACCGTCATTAACATGCCCGGTCGCAATCGCGCGTCGCTGTTATCGAGCAGCGCGCGTACCGGGAAGGCGCGCGTCACCGGGTCGACACGGCTGCCGATTCTTGAGACCTGACCGGTGAAGGGTTCGTCATGCCAGGCGCTGCTCAGCGCGGTAACGGTATCGCCCAATTTGATCTCGGAAAGGAACGGCTCGGGTAGGGTGAAGTCGAGCTTCATCGGATCGATATCGTCGAGCTCGGCGATCACCGTGCCGGGGGTGACCAGAGCGCCGACACTGACCTGACGGAATCCAACGATGCCGGTGAACGGTGCGGAGATTGAACGGTCATTAATACGTGAGCGAAGTGCTTCAAGCATGGCTTTGTTGGCGTCGACTCGCGCTATTGCCACATCGATTTCAGCGGCCGTCGCGATTTCTTTGCCGAGCGTCCGCAATCGATTCAGCTGCAACTCTGATTCACGCAGGTTTGCCTCCGCCTCCTGCAGCAGTGCCAATTGCTCGGCGTCGATCAGTTCGACGAGTACCTGGCCGGTTTCCACCAACTCGCCGCCCTCGAAATGGACGGCGCGAACCTGCTCGGTCACTTTTGCGGTGAGCGTGACGGACTCGTTGCCCACGAGCGTGCCTACCGCTTCTGTGAGCGTTGTGAGCGACGTCGTCTCAGCGATGTGGGTGACCACAGGCACGGCCGGTCGCGGCTTTGCTGCTGTGGCTGGAGCGTCTGATTTTTCGCCGCAAGCTGCCATCGCGACAGCAGCCAATAGAACACAGCAACGTAACGTGTCGACGCTGTTTCGCGACAACCATTTCATGTCGAACTCCTGTATCGACGCGCCCGGCGATATTGATCCGGGGAAGAGGCGGATAAGATGTATCCGCCTCGGTAAGTGAAGGCTGATTATGCCGCAGTCATATTAGCGCGGCGCAGTTCCTGCAGGCCCTCGAAAAATGCTTCGCGCTGAGCGCGCATGCGTTGTTTCGCCTCTCGCATCTCGGCCCGCACACGCTCGAGTCGCTGATTCAACTCTTCGACCATGTCGGCTTGTGCTGCATCCATTCGTGCTTGAGTTGCCTCAAGCCGCGCGGCGCCAGCTTGCCGAATCTGCTGCTTGAGCTGCGCTTTTTTCAGTTTGAATTGATCCCAGGCTCGTGCAGCCGCCAGCCACTCGTCGTGTAGCTGCTCCAACTTGGCCTCCCAGCCTGCCCATACGGGTTGACGAGATCTCGCTCGCGCATCCCGCAGACGACGGTTGGCAATAATCTGTGCTTCTTTGAGCCGGCTGGCGCGGTTGAGTCCACTGACAAGCCCCAGGCTGCGCAGGGACAAAATGACATAGCGGGTGGGATCAAGCATCCAGCCACTCCAGCCAAAGCCGTTGCGATAGTCGCGCGCGTAGTCGTGGTGATCGGCGTGGTGGTTGCCCTCGCCAAGCGGGCCCAGCCAGACGTAATTGTTCTTCGCGGAGCTGAACAGGCCATTCTTGAAGCCCCACATGTGGGTGACGCTGTTCACGGTCCAGGTGTTGTGCTGCGCGAGCACGTAACCGGCAACGCTTGCCACGATCATGCATAAACCACCGAGCCATCCCGCCAAAGCGAGGCCGAGAGCAAAGGGCAGTACGTAGTTCGCAACAATCATGAGCGGCAGATAATGCTTGTCCTGCCACACCAGAGCGGGTTCCGACTTGCTCTCGAAGGCCGTATCAAATTCTCGTGATTCGGGGTGGTGGAAGAAGTAAGTCACCATGTGCGACCACAGGAAGTTGCGCCAAGCCGTGGTGAACCAGGTTGCACTGTAGGGATCGAGGTGGTGTTGGCCCGTGCGATCTACCGAATGGTGCACGACATGCTGTGCCGCCCAGCGGCGAACGCTGCCCTGCACCGCAAACAACTGAAAGAACAGAAATACAGCGTGCACCGGCCAGCGAATCACCTTCGCGGCACCGTGTGCGATCAGTCGGTGTGAATAGGCGGTGGTGGCGAGGCAACCCAGCAGGGCGTGGAGCACGGTCCAGCCGAGCATCCATTGCCAAAGCCCCGCAGGTGCGACTGCGTAGGCGATTGGGGTAAGTACCAGGGCCGAGAGGTGGCTGATGACAAGGAATGTCGCAATGCCCCAATCAATTGTGAATCCTTTCTCGAAAACGTCGCTGAATTTTTCGAACAACGGCTCCTGCGTGTTGCTTCTGGAGCGGCGCAATGCTTCTGACATACAACTTCCAATCAATACTGCGTAAATCTTAACGTGCGGCTCGCCGCATCGGTCATCAAACCCTTATGGGAGATGCCAGTATATCCGGCCTGAGGGCTGATTACTTGTGGCTTTTCGTTGGTCTCAGCGCGGCCGGAATGCCCAGCGTATGACGGTCCAGCACAACACCCCGATCAATACCGCTGCCAGGACCATGGTGTACAGCCAGAAACCATCGGCCTGACTTTCGCCCGAAAAAGCCAACCGGGGGTTGCCGGAAAGCCAAATGCCGATGGGTAACCAGACGAGGGCAGCGGCGAGTAGGGGGTATCCAAGCCACGCCGTCATCGCTTTGTATTCAAACACACAGCCCGGCAGTAATGCAGCACTGACAAAGGCTACGGCGGCCATGAGGGTGCCCAATGGCAAACCCAGCGGTAACTCAAACAATAAAACCGGTTCCCAGCGCAGCAGCAGGGGTAGTGTCGTCGCGAGCAGTAACAGGGTTGTGATGGTGAATCGTGTTGTTCGCTGCATCGTAGGCAAGTACTCCGTCGTCCTTAGGTTAGGGTGATCACTACGCTGTTTCCGGGTGCAATCTTTGGGTCAATCATTACGGCTCAGAATTGTGAGAGACTGCGACGAAACAAGCAGAGGACTGCCATTGTGAATCCCCTATTTCTTGCTGTCTTACGGTACGGCTTTTTAGCCGTCCTAGTCTCCGTTGTATTGAGTCCGATCACCTTCGTACAGGCGGAGGAAAAAGCGGTATCGAGCGAAGCCTACAACAAACCGTATCAACAGGAAGCGCTGGAAATGTATCGCCACCTGATCGGTATCCGCTCGGCGGCAGGCCACGGCAAAGTGCCGGAAGTCGCGCAGTATCTGGCAGATCGTTTTATTGCGGCGGGGTTTGATCGAAACGACGTGCACGTTCTAGCCCAAACCGTCTCGAGTGGTGAAGAGACAGCGGCTTTAGTGGTGCGTTATCGCGGCGATGGTTCATCAGGTAAAAAACCGATCCTGTTACTGGCCCATATGGATGTCGTCGACGCTATTCGCGATGACTGGGAGCGGGATCCGTTCACCTTGATCGAGGAAGACGGCTATTTCTTCGGCCGCGGCACGCTGGATAATAAATTCGGGGTCGTGACCCTGAGCTCGACGTTTATGAGGCTCAAGCGCGAGGGATACGTGCCATCGCGTGACTTGGTGATCGGTTTCACCGGTGATGAAGAGACCGGTATGGAGACCACTCGCGCACTCGTCACGACGCATCGTGCGCTCACTGACGCGGCTTATGTCCTCAATGCAGATGGCGGAGGCGGCCATCTCGACAGCGATGGAAATCCTGTCGCATTCATGGTGCAGGCGGCGGAAAAGACATATGCCAGTTTCGATATCACCGTGCGCAATCCGGGTGGACACAGTTCCATGCCGCGAGCAGACAACGCGATCTACGAGTTGGCGACCATTCTTGCCAATATCGAGGCCTACGCTTTTCCTGCCAAGATCAATGATGTGACCCGCCGCTACTTTGAGCTGTCGGCGCCACTCTCTCCGGAGCCCATCCGCTCTGCAATGCGCGACTTCGCTGCGGATCCCAGCAATCAGGAGGCTCAGGATCTGTTGGCGCAATCCCCGGCCCTGGTCGGTGTGACCCGTACGACTTGTGTCGCCACGATGCTGGAGGCTGGGCATGCTGAAAACGCCTTGCCGCAGTCGGCGACAGCGACCGTGAATTGCCGCATTTTCCCCGGTGAGACCGCCGAGGCCGTGCGGGACACGCTGTTAGCCGTGGGCGGTAACCCTAACGCGGAAATCACCCTGCTGGCGGAGTCTCTGGAGAGTCCGGCATCGCCGATGATTGAAGAGGTGACTGCCGCAGTCACCAACGCTGTGATCAACCAGTACGGGGACGTGCCGGTCATTCCGTACATGGCACCCTACGGTACCGACGGTAAAGAGACGCGAAGAGCAGGGTTGCCGACTTACGGTGTGATGGGGCTGTTCATTCGTGATGAGGACATGTTCGCCCACGGGCTCAACGAGCGCGTACCCGTCGTGTCCTTCTATCAGGCGCTGGAGTATTGGCATCAGCTGCTGTCGTCGCTGAGTCATTAACAAAGCGATCAACGCAAGAATCATAGCGGTCGCTGGGTCACGGCTACTCGCAGTCGGGGTTGATTTTACCCGGCAGCCGGGTGGCCTTTTTTATCAATAGTTGGCTCGGTTTTTCATCAAATTGCGTCAGTCGGCTGACAGGTAGTGAGGTCCCGGAATAGCCTCGACGTTTGCTTGGGTTGTGGCTTGACCCCTGACAAGGCATGGAGGCCTGTCATGATGCGTATTGTTCTTCGGTTAGTAGGGTTCATGTTTCTGGCGCTGGGTGTGGTGGGCATTCTGACGCCGATCCCCTTCGGCGTTATCTTCCTGATACTCTCGTTTTTGCTGCTGATTCCCACCACGCCGCAAGTTGCGCGCCACATTAAAAGCTTCCGGCGGTGGTCACCGCGCTTTGATCGTTTGATGCACCGCGCCACGACACAGTTGCCGGCACCTTACCGACGTATTCTGCGCGAGACGGCGATCGACATCCTCGAGCGCTGATTGCTACAAGGTCGTCCTGAGACGCAGAGGATTGCTGCAGTAGTGTTGGTGCCCTCTGCGTTACTGCGGATGATCTGGCTTCGCTCTCAGCGCGGCCTTTTGTTTGTTGCGGATAAATTCGGTATCAATAGGGTCTAAGTCAGGTTAAGACTCAAGTCTGGAGGCGCGGATGTTGATACCGAGCCCTCAACAAAAGGCGCACGAGGCGAGGTCGGTATTGTCCGGCGCCGCGTTGGTCGTGCTCATTCTGGTGGCATTGCTTGCCGGATGTGCGGGGCAGCCCGTGACTCCCGAGATGGGTGGCGGCATTAGCAAGGCCATGCTGCTTGAGGGCAAGCCGATCTTGAAGGGCGGCTCCATGCCCGTGATGCCAGACGCTGATCTGCTGCACATGACGCCTGAGATGAAGGCGTTCGTGGATTTCTACGTGGATTCAGCAGGCCCCCCCGCAGCCCGCCTTTTGCAATTGCAGAGCGCGATTATTCACAACCCAAATTTTCGCCTCGATTACACCTCGCACACCTTCACCGCGGCCGACACCTTTAAGTACGGCTACGGCAACTGTCTATCTTTCACTAACTTGTTCGTCGCCATGTCCCGCTATCTGGGGCTGCGTGCCAAGTACCAAGAAGTGGATATCCCGATCACATGGGACCACGAGGGAGGCACGATGGTGCTGAACCGGCACATCAATATCTACGTCAAAACCGATCAGGCGGGCCGGGGCCTGGGCCACTCGACGCAGGTCATCGACTTTAATACGACCGATGTTAAGGACAGCTACGACACCCAGCGAATTTCTGACCGTCGTGCAGCAGCGCATTACTACAGCAATATCGGCATCGATTTTTTGCAGCGGGGTCAATACCGAAACGCTTTTGCCTACATGCGTAAAGGATTGTTGATCGACCCAACCTTTCACGACTTGTGGATCAACCTCGGCGCACTCTATTCCCGCTCAGGCGCACTCGATTTCGCAGAACGCGCTTATCTGGAAGCGGTGCGACACGATCGCAGCATGATCGCGTTGAGCAACCTCGCGCGAGTGTATGAACAGATGGGCGAGCCTGCGCGCGCCGACCAGTACCGACGGGAGGTCGCGCGTTTTCGGGCAAAGAACCCTTACTACCGCTTTCAGGTCGCTCGTAAGGCGATCGACGAGGGCAACTTGGGCGAGGCCGTTCAAAATCTTCAGGCCGCCATCCGTTTGAAGCCTGCCGAAGACGAGTTTCACTTCTGGCTGGGTGTTGCCTACTTGAAGCTGGGGGAGGCGGAGAAAGCCCGGAGTGTCTTGCATGAGGCGCAACAACTCGCTGGCGATGAGCAGCTGAAAGTTCGTTATCGCAATAAAATCAAGCTGTTAGAAAAGGGGGCTACCCCTTCAGCCCTCGCTGGC
Source organism: Halieaceae bacterium (assembly GCA_036351405.1). Lineage (GTDB taxonomy): Bacteria > Pseudomonadota > Gammaproteobacteria > Pseudomonadales > Halieaceae > Luminiphilus. The sequence continues at coordinate 3,244 of JAZBOZ010000079.1, read as the reverse complement.
TGACCGGCCTGCGTCCTCATTCCACACGCTGATAGGCACCATCCGCGTCCTTTCTGACAAGAAGTTTGAGCTAAAATTGCCGCAAAGGCCGGGCGTCGTCTGGCCGTTGTTTATTGACTGGTTGTTGGGTCCGGCTTCCTCGTCGCGCCATCAAGTCGAGCGACGTTCGATAACCGACCACAACCGCTAACGAGAGAGATGATTCATGCCGCTTTACGAAGCCCCCGTCCGCGATATGCAGTTTCTGCTGCACGACGTACTTGATTTACAAGCCCACAAGGCATTGCCGGGTTTTGAGGAAGCTGAGCCCGAAATCATCGACGCGATCCTCAACGAGGCGGGTCGATGGCATCAGGAGGTGTTACAGCCGCTAAACGCTGTGGGCGACAAGGAAGGGTGCACGTTGCACGCCGACGGCTCGGTGACGACCCCCGCCGGCTTCAAAGAAGCTTATCAATCGTTTCGTGAGTCGGGCCTTGGGACGCTGGCCCAGGATCCGAATTACGGCGGACAGGGGCTCCCTCTGGCGCTGGGTTATGCCGTGATGGAAATGACCAGCTCTGCCAACCACGCGTTCTCAATGTATCCAGGGCTTTCCAGCGGTGCCTGGCGCGCCATCCACGCCAACGCTTCTGATGAGCAGAAGCAGCGCTATCTGCCGCCGATGACGGAGGGCCGTTGGACGGGAACGATGAACCTGACTGAGCCCCAGTGCGGTACCGATTTGGGTTTGATTCGCACCAAGGCAGTACCTCAGGAAGACGGTACTTACAAAATCAGCGGCCAGAAGATCTGGATCTCAGCCGGCGAGCACGATATGTCGGAGAACATCATCCACCTTGTGCTGGCCCGGATCGAAGGGGCGCCCGAGGGGATCAAAGGGATCTCGTTGTTCATCGTGCCGAAATATCTGGTGAATGAAGACGGTAGTCTGGGTGAGCGCAACGCGCTGTCTTGCGGTGGCCTCGAAGAAAAGATGGGTATCCACGGTAATGCCACCTGTGTGATGAATTACGACGGCGCCACGGGCTTCCTGGTGGGAGAGCCCAACAAGGGCATGCGCGGCATGTTTGTCATGATGAATGAGGCGCGACTGGGCGTGGGCCTGCAGGGCTACGCAGCCGCTGAGGTGGCAAACCAAAATGCGGTGGCTTTCGCCAAAGATCGCCTGCAGTCGCGCTCTATCACCGGTGCCAAACAACCCGAGCAGCCAGCGGATCCCATCATCGTCCACGCCGACGTGCGCCGCATGTTGATGGATACCCGTGTCTTTGTAGAGGGTGCGCGGGCGCTGACCTATTGGACGGCGCTGTTGGAAGACATCGCGCACAAGTCCGACGATGCAGCCGCCAAGGAGCGGGCATCTGATTACTCGGCACTCCTTACGCCGATCATCAAAGCCTTCCAGACTCACAAGGGTTACGAAGCGGCCAACGATGCGCTGCAGGTGTTTGGCGGTTCCGGCTATTGCGAAGAGTGGGGCATGTCGCAGTTTGTCCGTGATGCCAAGATTGCGATGATCTATGAGGGCACTAACGGGATTCAGGCGCTGGACCTCGTGGGCCGCAAGCTCATGGCCAATGGCGGTCGCGGCTGGATGACGCTGCTTGAGGAAATCACTACTTGGTGTGGAGAGCACAAGGGACAGTCAGCGTTGCTCGATGCTTACATCGAGAAAACCCTGCAGGTGAAGGCCGAAGTCGAAGAGGCGATTGCCTGGTTCGGCGAAAACGCGTTGCAGAACCCTGACCACCTCGGTGCCGGTGGACACGACTTCTTGCATCTTTTTGCTTACTTGCTGAACGCTTACATGTGGCTGTGGATGACCAAGGTAGCAGAAGCAAAAGCTTCAGATGAAGACTTTTACGCCAATAAGCTGGTCACTGCGCGTTACTTCTTCGATCGCGTGCTGGCGATCACGCCGGCCCATTTGGCACGGGTCAAAGCAGGCGGTGACGCGATCATGGCGCTGGATGCTGAAGCTTTCTAAGCACGTAATGAATTGATCTCGTCGCGAGGTCTTCGATAGAAAAAGACGATGCTGTTGTGGCATCGTCTTTTTTTATTTCAGCGACTGGCGGCTCCATGAAGAAATACCTCAAGCATCAATGCAGTCCCATCCACGGCAAAGGCTTGTTTACCACGGTGCCGATTGCCGAGGGTACGGTGATTGGTTACTGCAAGGTGAAGCCCACAGAGTCTCCCAATGCTTACACCTTGAGCTGTCCTGACGGGGATGTGGATGTCACGTGCAAGCTGAAATATATCAATCACTCCAGTACACCCAACGTCGCCTACTATGGCTGCGATTTGAGTGTGGTCGCGCTCGAGGATATTCCTGCCGGCGCGGAGCTCACGCACCACTATGGAGATGAATGGGACTAAACTGGCCCCTCGTCACGTTGCCGGGTAGGTCATGTTCAAGTTCTTTGAAAATCGCATAGCGCCGTTCCCGACGGACCTCCCCTCACGTCCACCCGCTTCGTTGTGGGCCTTTTGTTGGCATTACACCCGCGGTGTCTGGCCCTGGCTATTACTGATGTCGCTGCTGGTGACTGCGATCGCGCTGATCGAGGTTGCGCTCTTTGGTTTTCTCGGGGATGTCGTGGATTGGCTTTCCACCGCTGATCGAGAGACGTTTCTCGAACAGGAGGGCGACAAGCTTTGGTTCATCGGCGCGGTCGTGCTGCTCGTGCTGCCCTCGCTGAGTCTGCTGTCTTCGACGGTGACCCACCAAAGCCTTATGGGTAACTATCCGATGCGGATTCGTTGGATGGCTCACCAGTATTTGCTGCGCCAGAGTTTTGGTTTTTACCAGGACGAATTCGCAGGGCGCGTCGCGACCAAAGTCATGCAAACCGCGCTCGGTGTCCGCGATGTAGTGATGAAGCTGGCGGATGTCATGGTGTACGTCACCGTGTATTTTTTGGGCGCGTTGGCCTTGGTCGCAAGTTTTGACGTCTGGCTCATGTTGCCGTTCATCGCCTGGAGTTTGCTCTATGCGCTGGTATTACGCCGGTTGTTGCCCCGCCTGCATGAAGTTTCCCAGCAGCAGGCCGATGCTCGCTCGACCATGACTGGTCGGATCGTCGATAGCTACACGAACATCATGACCGTGAAGCTTTTCTCCCATACGCGGCAAGAGGAACGCTACGCTCGCGACAGCATGCGCAGTTTTCTGCGTACGGTCTACGACATGATGCGACTCGCCACCGGGCTTGAAGTATCCATCGACGTCTTGAAT
>JAZBOZ010000078.1:0-11148 GCA_036351405.1 Halieaceae bacterium | reverse complement strand
TTCCTGACGCTTCCTGCAGCGCCCCCTGCCACACTCATCGCACTCGTGTATCAATTTAGCGTGCTGCTCGCGCCCACGCTGATTCCAGTGGCGATCTGGGCGTTTCAGCTGCGAGGCTCCCCATTATGGGACGAACTCGCCGCAGGCGTGCGAGCCGCCGCGGGGCGGGACTGATCCAGCCGCCAGGGTTTACCGTCGCATCGCGCGTAATTGGGGCAATCCACTGTGCAACCCCGGCAAGGCAGGCGCTCTGCTGAATCAGTATGCTTGGGTTTGTCGATGATGATCGGCATCTTATGCTTCCCCTTTGTCCAACGTCGCTGCACTCCGGATCAACAGCGATTCAAACGCTTCCTCGTGGCCCTCGAGCGAGGCACTCAGCGCTTTTTCCATCAGATGTCGTGCCTGATTCGTGTAGGCGTAAATACAGGAATGCACAGCAGCGTCCTGCCAGTTCTCAACCGAGCAATCACTGCTGTAGCGCTCGAATTCGTTAAGTGCCGTCAATAGGTTGGCGATATGCCGCGGACACTCGCAGGTAATCGCCGATCGTAGCTCGCTTGCGGCACGCAGGTGCTGATCATCAAAGCGACGAGGCTTGGCCTTGATCAAGTCACCCAAATTGACATCGCCCTCGTTGATGTCGCGCTCGGTGCCCAGCCGTCCCAATTCGAACGCCAGCCGCGCAGGGTCCGGTGGGAATTCCAATGCACCACAGCCGCGTTGTGCCAGCTCATCCATCCACCGTTGGTTGCCCAGTCGGTAGACCACGAGTTGCCGCTCAGCACCGATCCTGCGTGCCAGCGAATCCACCGCGTCCATCTGAGGTTTAGATAACGAAGCACTGTGGACCACGAGCATGTCAACAGCAGTGTCGACCACCAAGTCATCCAGCGCGCGTTCCAGTGAAGTTCGTGCTAGCAAGGCGTTCACCGCGGAAATACATCCCTGATGCTCATCCAGCCATTCGCAAAGCACCTCCCCCACGAACACCACATTAGCCTTTGGTGGGGCTCCCACCCTGCGGGGATCCCTGCCGCGCCCCCGCAGCAGATGCTCGAGTGTTTTTCGATCGGCTGAAGCAATCTCGCCAATTCTGGCGCCCTCATTCACCAGCGCTGCGATTAACTGCAAGTGCTCCAAGTCAGACTGGGTGTACTGGCGGCGTCCGGTAGCCGACTTGTGGCTCGCGCCCAGACCATATCGGCGCTCCCAAACCCGCAGGGTGTCGGGTTTTAAACCTGTTAATCGAGCGACGGTACCAATGCCGTACAAAGGGCGTGGATCGAGTGTGAGCGGGGTCCTCGCGGGTGCGTTCATCGGGAGCATCCTGAGTGGGTTTTGGCTTTTTTACGTAGTGAATGAGTCCCCAGATCTGCGGTTTGCACACTTTTTGTCGAGAAGTTAGCTGACAAAAAACTGAACAAACCGACCCAGAATGGTCTTAGTTCCGTACACATAGGTGAACACACAGTGTTGGAGCGGTACCCGTCATGATGCAGACAATGGATAGCAACGAAGACAAAGACCTTGAGCTCATGTTCGCGGAGGCGCGGCGTTATCCGCTGCTGACCCCCGAGCAGGAGCAAGAAATCGACGGCGCCAAGTGGCGTGCGGTCCGTGCCCTGCATCGCCTATTCACCGAAGATGCCGGGTTGCGTCAGTACCTTACGATTTTCGTCAGGCACTGCCTGGACAACCCACCGGATATCGGCCGGTTCCCGAACCGGGACCAGCATTTCGTACTGCGCAGAGAGTTGGCTGCCTACTTCTCCGACGGCAAGCTGGCCGATGCCGCCAGCGCCCTGTGTACCAAGATGCCCAGAACCCGCAGCGCCAAGCCTCGGCATGAACTGGTCGACGCATTGAATCTACCCGCCAGCCTCACGGTTGGAATGGCTGTGACTATGCTGCGCAAGGCAGGTGGACAGTTCGCAGACACCGTAGCCGACGCCATCGGCCAGTGGCAGCGACAGTGGCCAGAGCCACCTGCATCGATGGCGCTGGAGCCCGCGACGATGAAAGCGCTGCGCAGCGAGCTTAACGCTTACACCCGTGCCCGGGACAAGCTGGTGATGCACAACCTGCGGTTGGTCTACTCGATCTCTGCGCGCTATAAAGGACGTGGCGTGGGCTATCTCGATTTGGTACAGGAAGGCACTTTAGGTCTGATCCGTGCCGCGGAGAAATTTGAGTACGAGAAAGGCTACCGTTTCAGCACCTACTGCTTTAACTGGATCACACAAGCCGTGCGTCGCTATGTCGGTGACACCGGCGCCATGATCCGCTTCCCGACCCATGTGCAGGAGCAGATGAGCCGCCTCTACCGGGAAAAGGCAGAGATTGAGGCGAAGACCGGGCTGGAACCCGATGAACTGAGCCTTTCAGAAAGCCTCGGTATGGACTTGGAGAAAACCCGGCAGCTACTGCAACTGCGCAATCTCGCGGTGTCGCTCGATGCACCGCGATTCGACGACGATGAAGGCGGCTCGATGCTGGATGCCATGCCGGGTGGCCCTTTCGAGCACACCGAAGACACTGCCAACAACGCCTCTCTCAATCGTTTTCTTGGCAGTGCGATCAACCAACTGGAACCGCCCGAACGCGAGGTCGTGATGTCGCGCTGGGGGTTGCATGATGGCCCTCCCCTGTCCAGGGCAGAGATCGCCGACCGCATGGGCGTAAGTCGCGAGTGGGTGCGGCAGCTGGAGCGGAGTGCGTTAAAGAAATTGCGCAACCAGGAGGAAGTCGTGCAAGTTTTTGATGACTATCGCGAAGCAGTCGCCTCCTGATCGACGTTAGCCGAGACTCCGTCTCGGCGTCTCTTTCGCTTGAATGTCGACCAGCGCGCCATCAAGCCCGGGAAACTCGAACTGGTAGCCCAAGGTCGTCAGTGCAACAGGCGCGACATGCTGGCCCGAGAGGAGTAATTCGTCTGCCATCTCGCCCACCAGCGCGCGGGCGACGAAACCGGGGACACCCATGCTGAACAACGTCGGGCGGCGACCGCTGGCGATATCACAAAATTGACGATGGGTTACCGCTTCGGGCGCCACGATGTTGTAGGCGCCTCTCGCGCGAGAATCCTCCAACAAAAAGAGCACGCTTCTCACGACGTCCCAGCGATGCACCCAGCTGAGCCACTGATGACCACTACCCAGCCAACTCCCCACGCCGAACTTGAACGACCGCAGCATCTCCTGCAGCGCACCGCCATCGCGATCAAAGACGACGCCCAGGCGCAGCAAGGCAACCCGCGTGCCCAAGGACAGCGCAGCCTCGGCAGCACTCTCCCATTGTTGGCAGAGTTCCGCAGCAAATCCGCTACCGGGTGGCGACTTTTCATCGAATACCGCATCTTCGCTCGCGCCGTACCAACCAATGGCGCTGCCACTCAACAGCACACCTGGCGGCGCTGCTTGTTGCGACATCCAGGCAACCAGTCGGTCAGTCGTCCCGACACGACTGGCGACCATCTCGGCCTTGTAGGCATCACTCCAGCGACGATCCGCCAGGGACGCTCCGGCCAGATTGATCACCGCGTCGACAGGGGAGCGGATCTCGTCAAACTCCTTGACGTAACTCAATCCCTCACGGTTCTTCAGCGCCTGACGAGACAATACGGTGACAGTGTGGCCACCCTGTTGCAGCGCGGGTACCAACGCCTGCCCAATAAAGCCTGTGCCACCGGTTACCAAGATATGCATCACCGCACCTTTAGCTATCGCAAGACGTTTACTATAGCGCGCTTGCCAAGCTATCGATTGAGAGAGCGTCTCCCAGCATGACCCCCAGTGCAGCCCAACTTGAAGCAACGCTCAGCGACCCCGGCCGTCGATGGGTGATACTCACCGGCGCTGGCGCCAGTGCAGCATCGGGTATTCCAACCTACCGTGACCGCGCGGGAAAGTGGCTGGGTAGCGAACCGATCAAGCATCAGGACTTTATTCACAACCCCCATCACCGTCAGCGGTACTGGGCGCGTTCCATGCTCGGCTGGCCGGGTGTTCGTGATGCTCAGCCCAACCGACTCCATAAGGCATTGGCCGCTTTCGAGACAACAGGAAGGGTCGGTTTACTGATCACCCAAAATGTTGATCGACTACACCAGCAAGCAGGTAGCCAACAAGTCGTCGACTTACACGGTCGACTGGACAGAGTGCGCTGCCTTGACTGTGGCGCCGGTTATGAGCGTGAGGATATTCAACAACGGCTGCTGGCTAAAAATCCCCAGCATCCTCGCATCACCGGTGTGGTCAGGCCCGATGGCGATGCAGAGATCCCCCAGTCCGCTATTGAGCGCTTGGCGGTCGTCGACTGTGACGCCTGCGGCGGCATGCTGATGCCTGATGTCGTGTTCTTTGGCGGTAGCGTGCCGAAAGCGCGGGTCGCTCAATGCGAACAAGCCATTCAAAACGCGGACGGGGTGCTGGTCGTTGGCAGTTCTCTGCAAGTCTTCTCAGGTTTTCGTTTCGCCCGTCAGGCCAAACAACTCGGCAAGTCGCTGATTATCGTCAACGAGGGCATTACCCGAGCCGATGACCTCGCTGACCTGAAGATCGAACAACAAGCTATTGCGCACCTGACCGAAGTCCTGGAAACCATCAGTCCTCCGCGCTCAAGAACCCCAGCACAAGGTTAAAACCGCATGCCTAATACCGCCATCTACTGGTTTCGCAATGATCTTCGCCTGAGCGATCTCGCCGGCCTGCATGCCGCTGCCCAGCACGAGACTGTGCTGCCCGTATTTATCTTTAACCCGAAAGAAGGCGGCGACTGGGCCATAGGGGGCGCTGCTCAATGGTGGCTGCATCAAAGCATCGAGCGGTTGAGTCAGGATATTGCAGCGCGTGGCGGGCAACTGATACTTAGACGAGGTGAACCGCAGAAGGTGCTGGCGGAATTAGTTCAACAAACCGGCGCCAGCGTCGTTTGCTGTAGCCGTCAGTATCAGCCCTGGGCAGATCAACTCGAACGCGACGTGCACGCCGAACTGGAAGGCATTGGCGTAACGCTCAAGCGCTACCCCGGTACGCTGCTGTTCGAGCCGGGAGAGGTACTGACTGGGTCAGGCCAACTGTTCAAAGTATTTACGCCCTTCTGGCGCGCCTGCTTGCGCCAAGACCCACCCGCAGCGCCCAAGCCTGTGCCGACTGTCTCCTGGGCTGATAGCGCTGGCATCGAGAGCGATCCGCTTGAAGCGTGGAATTTGTGCCCTCGGAATCCGAATTGGGCCGAGGGCTGGGATGAACTCTGGACGCCCGGCGAGGCCGGGGCTCATGAAGCGCTTGGCCAATTCCTGGAAAGCCGGGTACCTCACTACGGCGACGGTCGCGACATCCCGGGCAAACGCTATACCTCGCGGCTGTCACCACACCTGCGATTCGGTGAAATCTCTCCCCGGCAGGTCTGGCATCAGGCGCAGCTGGCGAAGAGCCATCACCCCGGTGACGAAGGTGACGTCGATAAGTTTCTTTCAGAAATCGGCTGGCGCGAGTTCTGCAAGCACCTCGTAGCCCTCTTCCCGGAAATGCCGGACAAAGCCTTTAATCCCAAGTTTGAACACTTCCCGTGGGCCGGTGATCCCGCCCACTTGCGAGCCTGGCAGAAAGGTCAGACCGGTTACCCGATCGTCGACGCCGGTATGCGCGAACTCTGGCAAACCGGCTTTATGCACAACCGGGTGCGAATGGTCGTCGCATCTTTTTTAACAAAGCACCTACTCACCCACTGGCGCGAGGGTGAGCGCTGGTTCTGGGATTGCCTGCTCGATGCAGACCTCGCCTCTAACGCCTGTAGTTGGCAATGGGTCGGGGGTTCGGGCGCCGACGCCGCACCTTACTTCCGAATTTTTAATCCAGTCGCCCAAGGTGAGAAGTTTGATAAAGACGGTGACTACACGCGGCATTGGGTACCAGAGCTTGCTGAGCTACCGAACAAATATCTGCATAAACCCTGGGAAGCCCCCAGGCTCACGCTGGAAGCGGCTGGCATCAAGCTCGGCGAGACCTATCCCGAGCCCATTGTCGACCACAAACAAGCACGCGAAGCGGCGTTGGCTGCCTACGGCACACTGAAATCCGTCGAAACGGACTAAGAACCCACGGCGAGTTCCAGTTCTTATCCGCAGGGCGATTCTTACCCGACGGCTCAATACACCGCGCCCGGTAGTCTTTAGTCGTCGATAATCGCCACTGCGCGGGTCCAACCCGCTGATCCACCGCGAATCTTGTGGGGGAAACAGCTAATCATAAAGCCGGTGTCGGGCAATGCCTCCAAGTTGTGCAGCTTCTCGAGATGGCAGTATCCAATGTCTCGACCGGCTTTATGCCCCTCCCAAATGATGCTGGCATCATTTGCTTCGGCATAGCGTGCCGCGGTGTGGGAAAACGGCGCATCCCAACTCCAGGCGTCGGTGCCGGTCACACGAATGCCCCGCTCTGTTAAAAACAGGGTGGCCTCATATCCCATACCCGCGCCGGCATTCACGTAGTCAGCTTCACCGTAGCGAGTGCCTGCACTGGTGTTTACGACCACGATCTCCAACGGACTGAGCGTGTGTCCAATACGATCCAACTCCGCGGACACATCCGCTGCAGTGATGACGTAACCATCGGGCCGGTCGCGAAAATCCAGTTTAACGCCGGGCTGAAAACACCATTCGAGGGGCACTTCGTCGATGGTAATAGCGCGCTCTCTGCCCCCGGCCTTTTCATTCATTGTGGAGTGATAGTGGTAAGGCGCATCCAAGTGTGTACCGTTATGGGTACACAGCTGCACAAACTCAATCGCCCAACCTTCACCATCAGGCAGGTCTTCCGGCTGCAAACCATCAAAGAACATCGCCATTTGTTCGGCACCCTGATCATGGCGAATGTACTCAATCTTGGGCTGCATAGCGGGTGGATCACTCACCACCTCGTTCTCGAGATAAATCGACAAATCAATAAATCGTCGCACCCGTCTTCCCCCCATCACGTGACTGATGCAACCTTAACCCATGACTGAAAATCTGGAACAAGCTGTCACTGCCAAGAAGACCGGCCTCGTGCTCTCGGGCGGCGGCGCAAGGGCCGCCTATCAAGTGGGCGTCCTGCTGGGCATCGGGGAGATCTTGCCCTCGGGTTCCCGACAGCCCTTTCCGATTATCAGTGGCACCTCGGCAGGGGCGATCAATGCACTGGGACTCGCCGGTCAGGCCGGTAACTTCAGAGCGCGCACTCGCGCGCTCGCATCGCTTTGGGCGTCACTTGAAAGTGAATCGATCTATCGCACCCATATCTGGGGAGTCACGCGCAACGCCTTGTCGATCGTTCGCGCCATGCTGAGTCGCCGCTATGCGGAGCGCCGAGCATTGGCGCTACTTGATAACGCGCCGCTGCGTGAACTCCTGAGCGATGCGGTCAAGTTCACCCATATCGACCGCGCGATTGCGCGAGGCGAACTCGATGCGATCGCAGTGACCGCGGTGAACTACACCAATGGGTTGACCACCACGTTCTATCAAAGCCGCGATCATATTCAGCCATGGCTGCGGAGTCGTCGCGTCGCAGAGCCTACCGAGCTCACTATCGATCATTTGCTGGCATCTTCTGCACTACCCACACTGTTCCCCGCCACCCGCATTGGTAATGATTGGTACGGGGATGGTGCGCTGCGACAGACACGCCCGTTGAGCCCCGCCATTCACCTCGGCGCCGAAAGGCTACTGATCATTGGTGTTAATGAGGTGGCTCGGCACGGGCCCGAGGTCAAAACAGACAGCGATAACTCGCCTCCCTCCATCCCACAGGTGATGGGCCACATGATGAACTCTGTCTTCCTCGACGCGATGGATGCGGACCTTGAGACGCTGGAACAAATTAACTGGCTACTCGAGGACCTTCAGCATGAGGCTCGCCAACCCGACGGCCCGGAGCCACTGCGCCGGGTCGATTTTCTGACCATCTCACCCAGTCACTCGCTAGCACAGATTGCGCGCGACCATATCAAAGACCTGCCTCGCTCCATGCGGTTTTTTCTGACGGCGACAGGCTCAATCAAACAAGGTGGCTCAGGAGGTGCTCTGAGCTACATCTTGTTTGAGCATAGCTACTGTCAGAAGTTAATCGAACTTGGCTATTCCGACGCGATGGCCAAGAGCGATGATATTCGAGACTTTTTTGGCATCGCTGAAAGTAGCTCCGGCCGCAGACAACGAATTCGCAGACCGGATCGAGGGCCCGTGGTGCACAAACCCCTATCAGCAGTGAAGCGCGCTTGGTACCGCTTGTTCGGTAAGCGTCCCAGCAGGGTATAGTGGCTGCGCGGTAACCCTGACTCATAACAACAACCACTCATCACAGCACCACCAAGGAGTCCACCATGAAAACCCGGTACCTAATGGGCTGGGTTCTGGCACTGATCAGCACATCGCTGCATGCCGAGCCTTTTCCTTCGACTTATCAAGCTGTAGAAAGCCCACCCACCCTCATTCGCAACGCCACCCTCCTGATCGGTAATGGAGAGCGTCTTGATAACGCCAACATCTACCTTGCCAACGGTGAAATTCAGTGGGTCGGTGACGGCCCAACCGATGGCAATGCCGTTGTGATCGATGCCGAGGGTCGTTGGGTGACCCCGGGTATTATCGATGTGCACTCACATCTGGGCGTTTATCCCTCACCGGGCGTGAAGGCGCACAGTGATGGTAATGAGGCCACAGCACCCGTCACCGCAGAGGTTTGGGCGGAACACAGCCTGTGGCCACAAGACCCCGGCTTCACCCGCGCTCTGGCGGGCGGCATCACCACGCTGCAAATTTTGCCCGGCTCCGCCAACTTATTTGGCGGCCGCGGTGTCACGGTCAAATCCAGCAGCACTACCAGCTATCAAGCAATGAAGTTTCCCGGCGCGCCGCATGGTTTGAAGATGGCCTGCGGGGAAAATCCCAAGCGGGTCTACGGCGGTAAAGGCCGCTCACCCTCTACGCGTATGGGTAATGTAGCCGCTTATCGTGAAGCCTGGATCAAAGCCCAGAAATATCGCGACGAATGGGCAGAGTACGAGTCCAGCGATGACGAGGACAAAAAAGCCCCAAAGCGTGATCTCGAACTGGAAACCCTGGCCGGCGCACTGAACGGTGAGATCATCATCCATATGCACTGCTATCGCGCCGACGAGATGATGACGATCCTCGATATGGCTGAGGAGTTCGGCTATCAGGTTGGCACTTTCCATCACGGTGTCGAGGCCTACAAGATCGCCGACGAGCTCGCAGAGGCCGGCGTTTGCGGCGCACTGTGGGCCGACTGGTGGGGCTTCAAGATGGAGGCCTACGACGGCATCCAGGAAAATATCGCTCTGGTTGATCGCCCTGAAGGCGGATGTGCGATCGTGCACTCGGATGACGCCGAAGGGATTCAACGGCTCAATCAGGAGGCTGCCAAGGCAATGTCCCGCGGCAATCGGGTTGGCATGGACATCACGCCCGAGCATGCCATCCGCTGGATCACCGGCAACGCAGCAAAGTCGCTCGGTATCGCTGAACGTACTGGCACGCTCGAGCCCGGCAAAATGGCCGATGTGGTGATCTGGAACCAAAACCCCTTCAGCGTCTATGCCAAGGCCGATCAGGTATTCGTTGATGGCGCCATGCTCTATGACCGCGAAGACCCCACTAAACAACCGGTGACCGACTTTGAGCTCGGCCAACTGCTGGAGGTGAGCCCATGAAACGCCTACTCATAATCGCAGCGCTGGCCGTATCGGCTGCAACCAGCCAAGCTCAGGATCTACTGATCACCAATGCCACCCTCCATGCCATGGGTGATGGTGGTGTGATGGAGAGTGCGGACATCCTCATCGAAGGTGGTCGGGTAGCGAAGATTGCTGACCAAATCACAGCACCATCGGGTGTGAACACCGTCGATGCTGCGGGTAAGCCCGTCACGCCCGCGCTCTTTGCCGGCGTTACCGCCACAGGGCTCGTGGACGTGAACGCCGTGAGTTCATCCGTTGATAACCGCCTGCAGGAGCTGTTCACAGGCCTGATGCATCCGGAATTTGATGTCCGGCCCGCCTACAACCCAAACTCTGCAGTGGTCCCCGTAACCCGCGTCGAAGGGTTTGGCTATGCGCTGTTGGCAGCCAGCTTCGGTGATCGCAGTATCCCGGGCAGCGGTAAGCTGGTGCGCTTTGATGGCGGCTATGACAGCTTCGAGGGCAAGCACGTGGTCTATGCCAGTGTTACGGGTCGCAGCGCCAGCGCTGTCGGCGGTTCCCGTGCGGCCCACTGGATGTTGCTAAACGCCGCCTTTGACGAGCTCAAGCTCGATCGCGATGAACTTGAGCTGCTGTCGCCCAAGGGGCAACAAGTCTTGGCGAAGGCTGTGAAATCAGGCGTGTTCGTATTCACCGCGCACCGCGCGAGTGACATCCTGCAGGTGATCAAGTTTGCCAAAGCACGCGACATCGACGTGGTCATCCTCGGCGCACGTGAAGCGTGGATGGTGCGCGATGAGTTAGCTAGCGCCGGCGTGCCGGTGATTATCAATGGTCTCGATAACCTGCCGGCGGACTTCGATTCACTCGGTGCACGAATCGACAACGCCGCCCTCCTCCATGACGCCGGTGTAAAAGTCATGTTCAGCAGTGGTGAGGTGCCCAACGCGCGTAAGGTCCGTCAGGTTGCGGGTGTTGCGGCTGCTAACGGGCTGCCACATGCTGCAGCGCTCGCCGGCATTACCACCGTGCCTGCAGAGGTCTTTGGCGGCGGCAAGCGTGTGGTAGAGCGTGGCGCCGTTGCGGACCTTGTCATCTGGAGCGGAGACCCGCTTGAAGTCACCACGTGGACCGAACAGGTCATCATGGGTGGTGTACTTGACAGCATGGAAAGCCGGCAAACCAAGTTGCGTGATCGCTATCTGCCGCGGGAGGCACCGATGGGTCGGGGGTATATCAAGCCCTGACCCGGGACCTGATTGAAACCCAAATACCGTTCCAAACAGCACTAACGGAGGGAGGCTTAGGCCTCCCTTTTTTGCGGGTTGGATTTTCGTGGATTGCTTTGTTCATGAGCACTCATTTCGAGCGCTTTTCTAGGCCTTCATTGGTATTAGTCTGGATCTGATCTGACAGACGTTCTCGGAAGCGGACGTTAAGTCGGGT
>JAZBOZ010000077.1:0-2251 GCA_036351405.1 Halieaceae bacterium | reverse complement strand
CACAGCGCGTACGCCAGCCCTTATTTACATGTCAACGGTGTCCGGTTTCAAAACCAATGGGGTACAGCTTGACCGAGTTCAGGCAACTGTCAGGGGCTGTCTACGGTGCCCGAAGGCAGACGGGTTCATGTTTTGATTCGTGCGTCGAGGGCGGCAAGCGTGCCGGTCCAGCGCGTTGTGAGGATCGCGACTTTTTATTGATTTAGCGCAATCGCACCAATAAAAAAGCTTGACAATAGAGCCTGAGACGGCTCGCGTTTTCATAGGCTTCACCTATCGAGAACGCGATCATGTTTGATAAGAACCGCTTAACCAGCCTGATGCAAACGCTGACCGAACGGACCGTTTTCGGTGACTTGCTCGCGCCGCTGCAGCGCGTCTTGTCTCGCCTGCGCCCGGCCAAGGCGCCCGGGCGGGTGTTGAGCAGCGAGGCCTTCATCAGTCTCGGTGTGCTGCGTCATCTGCAGGGGACCCCGGTCCTGCGCGAGCAGATCCAGCACCTGCTGCATCTGGATGTCATGGCCGTCGAGCGCCCGCCCTTGGCGCGCTCGACCTGGTCGGATGCGTTGGCCTCCAAGGAGCGTCAAGGGGTGCTGCGGGCGGTGGTGGCGGAGCTGCGTGCTGAGGCGGCGATCGCCTTGCCCGATCGCTTGGCCGAGATTCCCGGGCTTGCCGGGCGACCGGTGCGGGCGCTGGATGGGACCTACCAGCAGGAGAGCGCTCACTATCGACGCTGCACACCCAAGCAGGGTGGTGAGGATAACCCCAAGGGGCATGCCTTGCTGGCCTTCCAGAACCTGCGCATCGGGGTCATTGACGACGTCTTGACCGACACCCGCAGCCGCCACGAAATGCAGTTGCTGCGCGATTATGATCAACGCAGCGACGCCTTGACCCGGGAGCGCAGGACCGTCTGGGTCGCGGATCGGGCCTTTGTGAATGCGCCGTTCTGGGATGCCAAGAAGCGGGCGCTGAAGGCCACGGTGATCACACGCATGAAGACGAACCTGTGCGTGGATTCAACCGAAGGGTTGCCGATCGCTGAGCACCCCTGCAATGACGGCGTGCTGTCGGACTTGCGCATCCGCCTGACCAGCTCGAAGGAGGCGTGGCGTCTGATCCGCTACCGCACGCCAGGGAGCAACGAACTGGATTTGTTGACCAACGATTTCAGCCTGCTGCCAGGTGTGGTCGCCTTTCTGTATGGCCGGCGCTGGGAACAGGAGAAGACGCATGACAACTGGAAGAATGACTTTGCCGTGGCCAAGGCCTGGGGCAAGTCGCCGGTGGCGATCGCCAATCAGGCCGATCTGGCGATCATCACCACGCTGCTGGTGCATCTCATGCTCGCGCGCTGCCTGCAGGGCGAGCCCGCTCGCGATGAGAAGGCGTTGCGCAAGCAGGATCGGCGACAGCAGGGGCTCGCCGATCGGGCGGTCGGCACGGAGCGCCCGGCTTGGAGTGCGCCGCTGTACCGCTATACGTCGAAACTCAGCCGTCAGGTGCTGCGCTTCTTTCAGCTTGCGTTTCTCAAACCGGCCTCGCCACAGCTCTATGAGACGCAGCTGCGGCCATTGTTAATGGCGTACCTGTGAGAGGGAGGCGGACACCGTTGTTACATACGCTATCAAGCGTCTTCTCTCGACATCTGGCGCTACCCGATTACCGGCATTGAACTTGATAACGGCCTCAACCCATTCTACGAATTCCTCATACCCGCTGCTGATCGCCCACAGACGCGATCGATCGGTGGTCTCTCCGCTGACTGGTATCAACCTCAGCATGAGAATGGGAACGTTCTGTCTTACCCCGCTTTCGACAGTACGTTCACGCCGCAGGACTGCTGCGCCGAGTTCAAGTTCCCAACAGCCGACGGAGAGTCGGTAAAGAGGGTCCCGTTTTTCGACAACCACATCGAGTCCGTTGGTGGAACCTCCGGAACCGTCGATCTGCGGTTTAGCGAAACGGCGGGAAAAGGAACCTCGAAGGCCTGGACGCGCAAACTGACTGGTAGTGCCGACGTTTCGATCTCGGGCAAGGCGTCAGCGGAGTTTGCAGGCGGGAAGAGTGAGTTCAAGGGCAGTGTGACCTTGAGCACAGAGGGCGACAATAGCTGGGGCGACCTCGACACCGAGAGCAGCGAGACCAATACCACGACCGGTTTCAAGCTCTCGAAGCCAGCGATCGACTTCAACCAGTCTTACAGCTTCGCACCGGTGTTCTACGTTGCCGAGAATGGAACGACCAAGGT
>JAZBOZ010000076.1:0-4948 GCA_036351405.1 Halieaceae bacterium | reverse complement strand
GCGCGACCACTGGACTCAAAACCGCCGCGAGCGTTTGACGCGTGCTCGTGCAAGGGTGCGTCACTGCTGCGCGGAATGCCCTTCCGCGCTGACTCTCCAAATCGTATTGCCGGCATCGTCAGCGACGAGGATATTACCGCTGGCATCTACTGCTACACCCACCGGTCTGCCCCGAGCTTGTCCGCGATCGTTTAGGAAGTCGGTAAGAATGTCGATGGGTTCACCCTCGGGTTTGCCAGAGGAGAAGCAAACAGCGACGACCTTGTAACCTGCGGGCTCGCGTCGATTCCACGATCCGTGCTGGCCGACCAGTGCGCAATTGCGAAGCGCGGGAATCTCGTCATGGTCGTAAAAGGCAAGGCCTAGTGACGCGGTGTGAGCGCCCAGCGCGTAGTCCGGTGCTCGTCCCGGTTCTATCGATTGCGGTGCCGTCAATCGCGGGTCGGCGCGATCGCCCCAGTAGAACCAGGGCCAGCCGAAGAAATCTCCCTCGGCGACTGCCGTCAGATAATCCGGCACCAACTGATCTCCGAGCTCATCCCGCTCGTTCACGACGGTCCATAAATCCCCGGTCGTGGGGTGCCAGTCCATACCGACGGGATTCCTGAGTCCGCTGGCGTAAACCGTTGTATGGCCGGTGTTCGCGTCAATGGCGAGAATAGCGGCGCGCTGTTGTTCCTGATCCAGACCGTTTTCAGCGATATTGCTATTCGATCCCACAGACACGTATAGCGTGCGGTTGTCTTTGTCGGCGAGCAGCCCCTTGGTCCAATGATGATTGAGTTCGCCAGCGGGGAGGGGCGCAACCAATTCACCGAGCGTCTCTATCGATGTCATCCCTGGCTTGAATCGATAGCGCTCAAGGCGATCGGTATTGGCGACGTAGAGATGGCCTCCCATCAGGGCCATGCCGAGAGGCGAGGTGAGGTTATCCAGTAGCGTCGAGCGGATGTCCGCAACGCCATCTCCATCGCTGTCACGCAGCAGGGTGATGCGATCTGCACTGCGGGTGCCAGCGCCGGCGTAATCCATGATCTTATCTGCGATCCAGCCTTTTAGACCCCTGAAACCGCCACTACGGGAGGGACGATTCGATTCGGCAACCAACACATCGCCGTTGGGTAGCGGCAGCAGCCAGCGGGGATGGTCTAGATGTCGGGCAAAAGCGTTCACAATGAGGCCTGTGGCAGCTGTGGGTCGCTCATCTTTGTCCCAGGATATCGCCTCAGCGGGGTTGATGGTGGGCAGCAGCGAGGAATCGGGTGCCACCAACTCGGGCGAGGCGCCATATTCAGCTTCCCGGGCAACTACTTTGTGCCCGGTCGAAGTGCAGGCCGTCGATAGCGCTGCCAATGCAACAAACGGGGCTGCAAGCATCAATGATTTAGCCATGCCACTGACCTCTCTTGTATTCTGCTAACGCAGGCGATTGACTCGTATCGAAGTAGAACGGGCGACGCATGACCCGTAGTTTGCTTGCAGGGTAATGGATTCTTCGGTTTGGATACGTGTAATGAGTGAGATGAACAAGCACAGACCGTCAAAAGTGGATCATTCGCAGCTCTTTCAAACGGAGGAAGGGCTCAGCTTGCTGGCGGATATGGCGCAGTTCGGTATCTGGGAGTGGGATCTCAAGACCTCTGAGCTCCGCTGGGACGACACGATGTACCGTATCTACGGTGTCAGCCCAGAAGATTTTACCGGCCGCTACGAAGACTGGGCGGCAACGCTTGACGAAGCAACTCGAGAGCGCAGTGAAGCGGCGTTTCGGGCGCTGCTTGAGGAGGACAAGTACTTCGATGTCGAGCTGGATATCAAGCGGGCCTCGGATGGTAAACACCGGATTTTGCGCGGGCTCGCGCGGCTGTTCCGCGATGAAACCGGCGCGCCGGTCAGAGTATTCGGCATCAATGAAGATATCACCGATCGCGTCCTGGCCGCGCGAAAGCTCGAAGTTGAAGAGGCCAAGTTCCGTAGTCTGTTCGAAGCGTCCTCGGTGGGCTTCGCCATGAACGACTACGAAACGGGAGAGTTTCTGGCCTTCAATCGGGCGCTTTATGAGCCAACCGGCTACACCGCCGATGAGTTCGTCGGCTTGTCTTACTGGGATCTAACCCCCTCCAAATACATGCCCCAAGAGGAGCAAATGCTCCGCGATATGGCCCGGACGGGAAGTTACGGTCCGTTCGAGAAAGAGTATATCCGCAAGGATGGCAGCACTTATCCCATCCTCCTGCGAGGTACCAAAATCCGTACCCTCGAAGGCCGAGAAGTCATCTGGTCGGTTATTCAGGATATCTCGGCAATCAAGCAGGCGCAGACCGAACTGGAGATACAGAAGGAGCGGTTCGAGGGTATTTTTGAGATGACCAGTAGTGGCGTCGCTATTTACGAGGCAGTGGATCAGGGGCATGACTTTCGCTTCGTCGGTTACAACCCGGCCGCTGAGCGCATTGATGGCTTGTCCCGAGAAGATGTGATGGGGCGTACCTTGCTGGAGTGTTTCCCATGGTCTGACGAGATGGGGCTGATCGCCGCACTGCGCGAGGTGTGGGAGACGGGCAAAGCAGTGGAATTGCCTCTTGTTGAATACGCTGACGATCGCATGCATGCCTGGCGCGAGAATAAAATTTTCAAGCTGAGTACCGGCGAGGTGGTTGCGGTTTACACCGATTTGACTGAGGTGAAGCACGCGCAACTGGCGGCGGAGCGCGCGAGTGAGGCCCGCGCGCAGTTCGTGGCGAACATGAGCCACGAAATTCGCACACCGCTGAATGCGGTGCTTGGCATTGCTGACGTGTTGAGTAGAACTTCCCTCACTGATGAGCAGTTGGGTTATCTCGATAAGATCCGTGGCGCCTCGCGACTATTGCTCGGCGTGATCAACGACATTCTGGATCTGTCGAAAATAGAGGCAGGGGAGCTGCGGCTTGAATCTCTACCCTTCGACCTGGCTGACACGGTTGAGCGTCTCAGCGCGTTATTCAGCGACGCCGCGAGTGAAAAGGGTCTGGTGCTTGATATGCCTAATGACCTCAGACAGTTGCCGACTTTGATAGGCGATGAGCTACGTCTCTCACAGGTCCTGGCTAACTTGTTGAGCAACGCGATTAAATTCACTGGGAGCGGCGGCGTCAGACTCACGATAGAGACCGTGAGTACCACCGAAAGTGATTTGGCGTTGTTGTTCGCGGTTGCAGATACGGGGATCGGCATCGACGGCGCAAGGCTGGAGGCTATGTTTGAGCCGTTCCAGCAAGCCGATACTTCGACCACCCGAGTGTATGGGGGCACGGGTCTGGGCCTCACGATCAGTCAATATCTGGTCGACAAGATGGGGGGGCGAATCTGGGCGTCGTCTTCAGATGACGGTTCGGTGTTTTATGTGCAGGTCAGTTTTGCGTTGGCAGCGGGCAGCAGGCAAATAGAGCAGCGTTTTACGCCCGACAGCGTAATTCCGCCAAAACTTGCGGGTTACACGATACTGGTCGTGGAGGATAACCCCTTGAATCAGTTGGTGACACGCAAGTTTCTCGAGGAAACGGAGGTTCATCTGTTACTCGCTGAGAACGGCCTGGACGCGGTGGCGGTGGTGAATGAGTCGAAGGTTGATCTTGTGCTGATGGACCTTCAAATGCCCTTGATGGATGGATTCGAGGCGACGCGGCAGCTACGTCAGCACTATCCCGATTTACCCATCATCGCGCTGTCTGCTGCGGTGCTGGAAGATGAGCGTGGAGAGGCGATGGCGGCGGGAATGAATGATCATTTGTGTAAGCCTGTTGTCCGCGAGGCCCTATACGAATTGCTGCATCGCTATCTCCTTGAGCCAGCGGCGGGTCAAACGACTATCGAATCGGCGGAGTCGGCCAGTGCTCAAAGTTTGCTGCCTGAAGCGCTTCCCGGTGTCGACTTGGACTTAGGTCGGGCGTCGCTGGGCGACGATGGATTTTATCGTGAGCTGCTGGCCATGTTTCTCGGTCAGCTCGACAGCGAGTACGCGCCGCTCTCCGCGTCATACACTGGCCAGCCCTTGGATGAGGCTTACCGACGTTTACTGCATACCCTGAAAGGCGGGGCGGCAACTATCGGCGCGGTGCAACTCTCTGAGTCGGCGGCGGCGCTTGAGGCCGCCATTAGTGCAGATCACGGCATCGTTGATGCGATGGCGGAGTTTCAACGCGCCTTAGATGAGGTGCATGCCGGCTTGAGGCATTGCTTCGCCTCGGGTTGATCACAGCCAAGCCTCGAGAGGCGCGACGGATTACCGTAGTCTATCTAAGCCAGTTCCGGAATATCTCGAAAGTAAGCCAGCGCCTCGGCGTTGGCTAAAGCGTCGGTATTTTTGACCGGGCGACCATGCACCACGTTCTTTACCGCGAGTTCCACCACTTTGCCGCTAATCGTGCGTGGAATATCGGGCACGGCAATGATCTTGGCGGGCACGTGCCGGGGCGTCGCGTTGTCGCGAATGACCTGCTTGATGCGCTGTATGAGCGCTTCGGAAAGTTGCTGGTCTTCACGGAGCACCACGAACAGAATGACCCGTTCGTCTCCTTCCCATTGCTGGCCAATGACCACACTGTCGAGCACCTCGCCGACTGTCTCTACCTGCCGGTAAATCTCAGCAGTGCCAATGCGTACGCCCCCGGGGTTGAGCACAGCATCGCTGCGCCCGTGAATGATGACGCCCCCTCGGGGAGTCAATTCGCCCCAGTCACCGTGCGCCCAGACGCCGTCGAAACGAGAAAAATAGGCGTCGTGATAGCGCTCGTCAGCGGCATCGTTCCAGAATCCGAGTGGTGCGGAGGGGAAGGGCTGCGTGCAAACCAGCTCGCCTTTCTCACCGATTAGCGGTTGGCCGTGATCATCCCAGAATTCGACTGCCATCCCGAGACCAACACACTGGATTTCGCCGGGGTAGACCGGGAGATTGGGGTTGCCCAGG
>JAZBOZ010000075.1:0-9221 GCA_036351405.1 Halieaceae bacterium | reverse complement strand
CGGGGAACGCAGATATCGCGCGTCCGTTGCAGCCTATTCTCGACAGTATGGCGCGTCGTCTGCTGGCCATTGCTGCGCTGTTCACGCCCCTGTTCTTAATCGCTCGAATATTGCCGGTTGTCTACGGTGGGGATTCTCCGTATCTCTGGGTGCAAACGAGTCTGGCTATAGGTGTCATCGCTTTTGTCCTGATTGCCGCTTGGTACCGATCCCGACTCACAGCCAAACAGATTGGTTATGTGATGGCTATGGCTGCCGCGCTGGTCGGCCTGCTGGCGGTAACTCGCTCTGGCATCAACACGGTGCAGTCTGCCTGGCTACTCATTTCATGTCTGATCATCGCGGTCTTTATTGGGCGCAAGCTGGCGTTATTTGCGGGCATATCGATGTGGCTTTACGCCTGGTTGGCAGGCCTATTCCATAGTCGAGAGCAGTTCGGCGACTTGGAGTTGCTGTTGGATGAGCAGACCGGATTATTCGGCTCCGGAAGTGGCCTGGGCCTCGGGCTGTTAGCGGTGCTGATGGTCAGCGATATCGTGCCGCGCCTGCTCGCTGCGATTGAGGCTTTGTTCGTTGAAAAAACCCGGGAGCAAGAGCGACGCTGGATTGCAGAGGCCCACAGCGCGGAGATTGAGACCCGTTGGATGCGCTACTTCGATTATTCGGCAGTTGGCATCACGCTGCTGGATGACTCCGGGCGGGTTGTCGGCTGGAGTAAGAAGAACGAGCAGTATTTGGGGATGACCAGTGAGCAGATGCAAGGGCGCTCTATAGAAGATTATCTTCGCTCGCTGGATGTTAATCATCCGTTGCTGGAGAAGGTGGCCGGCTTGTACCAATCAATCCCCTTTACTGACTTTATGCTGGAAATACCCACCGAGTTCGGCGTGAAGACGATTCTGCTGCTAGCCGATCCTCTGTTCGATGAGCATGGGGCTATCGCCGGTGCGTTCATGGCGGGTTTGGATGTTACCGCACTCGTTAGCCGCGACAGTGGTGTAGGTGAAGAGCCTCTGCTGCTCGGAAGGCAGGACGCGCGTGCAGCCATGTCTAATAAGCTGCTGGGGATTCGCTCGTCACTACTCGCTGCCGGCGTCACCGCGGAAGGCTTGACTGCTGAATTATCGAGCGCAAACCCGCATATTGACGTATTGGCGGCGAGCGCGCAGCGCCTGATAGAGCAACAGCAGTCCGCAGCGGTGCTTGCCGATGAGGCGTTCAGCTTTATCAATGACAAGCCGCGTGGTGCCGCTATTCAGGATGCGGCGCGTTTGGCCGAGACAGCAGCAGCGATCCTTCGAGCACGCTGTGAGAAAGCCAATATCAACCTCGAACTTGACGATGCGTTTGCCGAAGGCGCAGAGGTTAAGGTGCAGCCGGTGCTGCTGCGACAAATTTTGGTGAACTTGATGAGCAACGCCCGTGAGGCGATCGAGCGAAGCACCAAGGCAACAGCCCGTGATATCCGAGTCAAGATATTGGCGGAGGCGGGTTCGGTGGTGTTTATGGTCGAGGACACCGCGGGCGGTGTTGTGCCCGTCAATCCCGACGTTTACTTCAACCCGAGTTTCAGTACCAAGGGTGAGGTCGAAGACAGCGGCAAGGGGCTTTACGTGAGTCGGCACACGGCTGAGCGCCTCGGTGGCAGTTTGGATGTCGAGCAAGGCGAGTCAGGCTTACGTTTTGTACTCACGTTACCCCGGGCATCCGAGGATGATGATGAGTAGTGCTGCCTTGGTGACCGGCGCCAGCGGTGCCATTGGGCTGTCCGTGCTGCGTCACTTCGCTGATCATTTTGACGGTGTCGTACACGGGCTGTCGCGTTCGGCTCAACCCGCTGATCTGCCGCCAGGCGTGCAATGGCATCAGTGTGATTACAGCGATACTGCCCTGCATGAAGTCGCTCACGCATTAAAGACTGCGGGCGCGACTTTGGAGCGTCTCGTGATCACGAATGGGCTGTTACATGATGGCCCGGTACAGCCTGAACGCGCGTTGCGGCAGATCAAGACTGCGTCAATGGAGCGTGTATTTGCCGTCAATGCTTTCTTGCCCATGCAAATTTTGGCTGCGATGACGCCTCTATTGCGTCAAGCTGACGCGCCGCGCATCGTAGCGTTATCTGCCCGTGTGGGCAGTCTGTCTGACAATGGACTGGGCGGGTGGTACAGCTACCGCGGCAGCAAAGCGGCGCTGAACATGATGATGAAAAGCGCGGCGATTGAATTTCGCAGGCTCAATCGTCATGCGAAGTTAATCGTTTTCCATCCGGGCACGACGGACTCCGCGCTCTCCGAGCCTTTTCAGTCACGCGTACCACCAGAGAAGCTGTTTACCCCGGAATTTGTCGCTGAAAGGTTGTGGGCGGTGCTGGATGCGAGCACCGCAGATGGGGAATTGGCCTACGTTGATTGGGCCGGCAAGCCTATTCCTTGGTAGCTGCGCCTAGCTCAGGAACTCAGCGCGAGTCGCTGCGTCGGTCTTGAACGCGCCACCGAGAGACGTCGTTCTGGTGTTGCTGTTGCTGTCCATCACACCGCGAGATTTCACGCAGTAGTGCACGGCATTCATGCTAACAGCGACGTCGTCGGTCTCGAGGAGCGTCTGCAGGGCCACGCGGACCTGTTCGGTAAGCCGTTCCTGAACCTGTGGCCGCTGAGCGAAAAACCGCACGATGCGATTGATTTTGCTGAGTCCTATGACTTTGTCACGCGGGATGTAGGCGACTTTGGCGAAGCCATCAATGGTCACAAAGTGGTGCTCACAGGTGCTGGTGAGGTCGATGCGGTCAATACAAACCATCTCCTCGACCTGCATCTTGTTGTCGATCACGGAAATCTTCGGGAAGGCGCTGTAGTCGAGCCCAGAGAAAATCTCGTCCACGTACATTTTCGCAATGCGATGTGGTGTCTCCGCAAGGCTGTCATCAGTCAGGTCCAGGCCGAGCGTCTCGGTGATGGTCTGGAAAGCCTCGCGGATTCTCGCGTACTTCTCGTCGCGATTGAGTCCGTTTTGCACCATCGGCGTCTCGAGGCCGCGTTCAACGAGTGCATCACGAACCGCTGCCGCTTCACTTGAGAGAGATGAGGGGAAGTTTACAGTCTGCGCAGTGTTGGCCTGTTGCATAACGAGTCAATCCGTTGAATGTCATCGTTGCTACGCGAAGGCCGCTGGGCTGGATTTAATGTTGACCGAAAAAATTCCCCGAAACTCTGCTCAAAAAACCTTTCAAATCAAGGGTTATGCAGTTATTCGACGGGTCTAAAGGTGATGTCGACTTTCTCCAGTCGCGCTACCAAATGACCGCCTAGCGCAGATGCCGGTGTCCAGATGCCCCCACCCACGGTGAGTCGATCGAAGGCGAGGCACAAACCCGATTCGGCGAGCATTCGTGAGGTCGCGCCATAACCTGGGTCTCTTTTGCCGTAGACGCGGATGCGGACGTCTTTAGCGGAATCTTCGGGGTGCTCCGCATGGGCGAAGAACTCGAAAAAGCCATTTTCACGTAGGGTCTCGTTGGGCCCTTCGCCAGGGTCGGGCAGTACCTTTTTCAGCAGTGCCCGAGTTGGTGCAACTGCCGCCGCAACCATGCCAAAGCCAAGGCCCCCCGCGGTCAATAATGCCTGAGCTCGAGACTTACAGAGTTGCGCTTCGTCGTAGCGGAAGTCTGCGCCGTAGAGCAGTTGCGCCAGTGCGTTGGAACGTCGCACGACTTTACTGTTGATCGAAGCCATTACGAAGGGCGCCGTCCAGGCGTCGAAGCGGTCGTCCCAGCGAACGTCGGTCTGATCGGGTTTATCTTCGCCGGGCGGTAGGTCGGCTGGGTACAATGCATAAGGGTCCTTCAGCAAGCGGCGCACTCGCGCGTCGCGACTTGCCTGCTCCACAGCCAGCATCAGGCTTGCGGCGGTGCCGCCACTGAAACCGCCCTTGGCGCGACCCATTCGACCCGACACCACCTTGGCAGTGCAGCCATGTCGAGCTTCCATGGTCTGTTGCGCCACCATGACCGAGAGGTCGGATGGGATCGAATCAAATCCGCAGCAGTGAACAAGCCTGGCGCCCGATTCATGAGCCAGCGCAGAGATCCGTTCATAAATTTCCGCCATCCATTGGGGTTCGCCCGTAAGGTCGCAGTAGTGGGTGCCGTGCTTGGCGCAGGCCTCGATTAGGGGGGTGCCGTGCAGGGCATAGGGCCCGACTGTTGTGATGACGACACGCGTGCGGTTCACCAGCCTTTCGAGGCTCACCGGGTCGCTGGAGTCTGCGGTTAATTGTGGGACGTCGCTGAGACCGAGTTCCGCGGCGACCTCACTTAACTTGCTGCTATTTCGGCCGGCCATTGCCCACCGTAGATCGCCGTCCAGCGAACCCAGATATTCGGCCACCAGCCGACCGGTGAAGCCGGTGGCTCCATAGATAACGACATCGAAATCTCGCTGCGCGCTGGCCGTTGTCATCAATGACTCCCTGATTCTGTCAAAACGGTGCTGTGTAAGTGAGGCGCAAGCGTAGCAAGTTCATCGAAAAATTGGGTCTTACAAACTGTGAAAAGCCTGTTAAGATCCGTTCCGGAAAGATGAGTAATGCGGTTCAGGGAATAGAAACGTCGCTCATCACTGCAGTAAGACGTAAACGAACAAGGAGAGTTCTATGTTTGCGCGCATCAAAAAGGCTTTATTGCCCGCCGCGGTCATTATGGGTGGTGTCGGTATTTTCGTCGTCCTTCAGGCCACGAAGCCCGTCCCCGAATCAAAAATTGAGCCGCCACGCCCAACCAGCGTTCACGCTGAGGCCGCCGTCCGATCGACAACCCAGCTTACCGTTCAGACCTTTGGCGAGGTACGGCCCACCGTTGCGACTGAAATCGTCGCTCAAGTGGGTGGTCGTATCGTAGAGGTGTCGCCAGAGTTTGTTGAAGGCGGACGCTTCGCAGCGAACGAGCCGATCCTCATGATTGAGGACACGGATTACGCGTCGGCGGTGCAAGAGGCTGAGGCGCGAGTGGCTTCTGCCCAGGTCGACTTGGAACAGGCGCTTGCCGATGCTGATGTCGCTCGTAAACAGCTCGCGGGGGTTAAAAATCCGTCGCCGCTGGCGTTGCGGAAGCCGCAGGTAGCGCGTGCCCGCGCTGCGCTCAAGGCCGCCGAGACCAACTTGGCGCTGGCGCAAACCAATCTTGGACGTACCCGAATCGCCTTGCCTTTCAGCGGGCGCATCACTGAAACCACGGTTGACCTCGGTCAATATGTCACCCCCGCCAAAGTAGTGGGTCGCGCTTTTGCATCCGATCGTGTCGAAGTCCGCTTGCCGTTGAACGATAGTCAGCTGGCCGCGTTGGGTGTGCCGATCGGCTACTCCGCGCCTAAAAACGGGGGGCTGCCGGTTGATTTTTCTGCGGTCGTTGCGGGTCAGCGCTATGTATGGCGCGGCACGGTAACGCGCCTCGATGCGTCGGTAGATCCAACGACACGTACCGTGTATGCCACCGCCGAAGTTCAAAATCCTTACGATGTGGACTTCTCGCGCGGTGAGATGCCATTGGCGGTAGGTCTGTTTGTGGACGCCTCAATCTCGGGGCGGGTTATCCAGGACGTGGTGCAGATTCCTGCGGATGGTCTGCGCGCGGGTGATCGGGTCTTTATCGTAGACGATGAGGGCCTCCTAGATATTCGCGATGCCGATGTAATCCATCGCAGTCCGACGACGGCCGTGATCGCCAAGGGTGTTGAAGCCGGGGAGCGTGTGATTGTGTCCGCGATTCGCAACCCCATCCCGGGCATGCGCCTCAAGGTCATCGGCGAAGAGGTGATTGAGCCGGTCGCTGAAGCCTCCATCGCGCAGAACTGAGGGGACTGTCATGAGAAGTTTTATTGCCTGGTGGGTCCGTAATCCGGTCGCCGCCAACTTGCTCATGCTCGGGATCCTGATGGGTGGATATCTCGGGCTCAAAAATATCGAGAAAGAAGCCTTTCCCGGCGTTCAGTCCGATGTGATTCAGGTTGAGCTGGTTTGGCCCGGCGCATCTCCTCAGGAGGTCGAGCAGCAGCTTGTTCAGCGTGTTGAGGAGGTTCTTAAAGACGTTAACAATGTTTACCGCGTCAACTCCACTTCGAGCGAGGGCTTTGGGTTTGTTGAAGTCCGCACCTATCCCAACGTTGATCTCAACGCATTCCTCAATGATGTGAAGGGGGCGGTGGATTCGATCACCTCGTTCCCAAGAGACATCGAGAATCCCCGTGTGACGCGCCAGCAGTGGCGCGGAGAGATGATCCGGGTCGCAGTGATGGGTGACATCGGTGAGCGACCATTAACGCGTCTCGCGCAGGATTTGCGCAACGATCTCGCTTCGCAACCCTACATCTCGCAAATTGAGTTGTTTGGCGTGCGTAATGAAGAGGTGACGATTGAGCTGTCTGAGGAAGCACTGCGTCGCTATGACGTGACCTTTAGCGAGGTGGCTGCGGCAATAAGGGCCAACTCGATTAGCGTGTCCTCCGGTGAGGTGCGAACGCGCACGGGTGACATTCAGTTGCGCGCAACCAATCTTGCCGATAGTCAGGTTGATTTCGAAAAAATCGTGGTGCGTCAGAGTGCCGCAGGCGGCGTCATTCATGTGGGCGATGTAGCCAAAGTCAGTGATGGATTCGAAGAGAACGAGATTCTCGCGACGCTGAATGGCAAGCCTGCGGTGCTGTTGCAGGTGATGTCGACCGATAACATGCAAATTGTGAAGTCCAGCGATTCAGTGAAAAAGTGGATGGCGAAAGTTGAGCCAACCCTGCCCCAGGGCGTATCGCTTGATCTCTGGCAGGACAACGCGGATATCTACAACTCGCGTATGGACCTGATTACCGAGTCGTCACTGTTGGGGCTCGTACTGGTGTTCGCGGTGTTGCTGTTGACCTTGCGGCCCAAGGTTGCCCTGTGGGTTACAGCCGGTATCGGTGTGGCGTTTTTGGGGTCCTTCGCATTACTCCCGGCTAACGATGTGTCGCTTAACATCATTTCGACCTTCGCATTTTTGTTGGTGCTGGGCATTGTGGTGGACGACGCCATTGTGGTCGGGGAAAGTATTCACCATCACACGCACATCGGTATGCCTGGCGAGCAGGCGGCCGTTGAGGGCACTATGGCGGTGAGTCGGCCCGTTATTTTTGCAGTGCTGACAACCATCGTTGCCTTTGCGCCCTGGCTGTTTGTCTCTGGTGTGGATGCACAGGTCACTCGTCAGCTGTCGATCGTGATTACGCTGGCCCTGATCGTCTCCTTGATCGAGGCGTTCTTGATTTTGCCGGCGCACCTGCGCCACATAGAGCCGCGTCACAATCTCAAGGGTATATCGCTCAAGCAGCAACAATTCGCCCACTGGATTGTCGACTTTGCAGAGCGTCGTTATCGCCCGTTCCTCGAACGCTGCGTGAAGTATCGCTACACCACTACGATGGTGTTTGTGGCGGCATTTATCGTCGCTGTGGGCTTGTTCTCGGCCGGTTGGGTGAAGTTCTTTTTCATGCCGCAGGTCGAGAACGAGCAGATCAATATCAATGTCACGCTACCCACCGGTACCCCCTACGAGCGGGCGCTTGAAGTACTCGACCAATTGCAAACGGCTGAGAAGCAACTGATTGCAGAGGTGGAAGCGGCGGCTGAGGCTTCGGGAGAAGGCTCGGGGCAATTGATTGAGGGTTGGTACACGCGATCCCGGCGCGACAGCGTGCTCGCCATTGTGCGTCTTGCGCCGCCAGAGGTGCGCGACCTCAGTGCGCGTGAGGCAGCCGAGCGTTTGAGTGAGCTGGTGGGCGAAATTCCCGATGCGGACGAAATTTCTGTCAACTACACCCTGAACGATGGCCAGGCGCGGGTGACCTTCCGGTTGCAGCATGATGATCTTGACGTGCTCAAGCAGGCCAGCGAGGAGCTGCAGTTGCATCTGCGTGGCTACGACAAGGCCTACTACGTGCGCGACAACCAGCAGGGTGAGATTTCCGAGTTGCGTTTGTCGCTCAAGCCCGGCGTGGAGAAGCTCGGGATCAATTTGGGTGAAGTATCACGGCAGGTCCGCCAGGCTTACTACGGCGAGGAAGTGCAGCGGCTTCCGCGTGAATTTGGCGATGTCCGCGTCATGGTTCGTTACCCCAGTGATAGCCGGGCTGATTTGTCATCTTTGGATGACTTTATGATCCGCATGGCGGATGGCCGTTCAATCCCCCTGATGTCAGTGGCGGATATCGAGCTGGGCAAAGGCGTGCAGCGCATAAATCGACGCGATGGTGAGCGTGTGGTGACGGTCGCGGCGACCGTTGATCCAGAGTCCGTGGGGCAGATCACCAAATCGGTAGATGAGAACTTCCTGCCCCAGTTGGAGCGCGAGTTCCCGGGTCTGCAAGTGTTGCGTGGTGGCAGCCAAGAGGCTGAGGCTGAGTTCTTCAGTGAGATTCAGGCGCTCTACACCATTGCACTGTTTGTGATGTATGCGCTGATTGCCGTGGCGTTCAAGTCTTACTCGCTGCCGCTGCTCATTATGACCGCGATTCCGTTCGGCTTTATGGGTGCAGTGTTTGGGCACCTGCTGTTCGATATGCCGATGGCGCTGTTCTCTTACTTCGGTATCGGTGCAGCTGCGGGCGTGGTGGTGAACGATAACCTGGTGTTGGTGGATTACATCAGACGCCGAGAGCGTGAGGGGTTGTCTTCGCCGGATGCGGTGATCGATGCGGCGGTGAACCGGTTCCGGCCGATTCTGCTCACCACGGTCACCACCTTCGTCGGTCTGATCCCTATCATGGCGGAGCGCTCCACCAGTGCGGAGTTCCTCAAGCCTGCGGTGTTGTCGCTGGCGTTTGGTGTGCTGTTCGCGCTGTTCGTCAGTCTGCTGATGGTGCCAGCACTGTATCTGATTGGTTATGACTGGAAGTGCACCTGGGCGCGAATCAGAGGCCGTGAAGTCGAACCTGCCATTGGTCATTACAGCGCATCGACCGCCAGTGACCAGGCTTAACTGATTGAGCATCCGACCACGCGCATCACGCGTGGTCGGTCATTGCTCTCTTTGGTTTTCCACGCCACAGGCCCGTGCGTATGCCAGGTAGGGCAGTGGTGCCTCAGCCCTGCTGGTTAATACCTGCTCTTTCCCAAATGCGCGATTTGAAACTCATCAAGGCAACCACAATGCCGATACCGATACTGAACAGCGCAATTTGCAGGTAGAGGTTGGGCAT
>JAZBOZ010000074.1:0-9537 GCA_036351405.1 Halieaceae bacterium | reverse complement strand
TGAGGCGGAGAAGAACGGCATCCTCGATCGTCTCGCCGCAGAAAATAAGCGCGCCAAACCCAACGTTCAGCGATTCAAGGGGCTTGGGGAAATGAATCCCTCGCAGCTGCGCGAAACTACGATGGATCCTGATACCCGGAGATTGGTGCAGCTAGTGCTCGACGCTGACGATGACACCCACAGGATGTTCGACATGCTGCTGGCTAAAAAGCGCGCGGGAGATCGCAAGACCTGGCTGGAAAGCAAAGGCGATCTCGCGGATATTGCTATCTGACCGACGCCGGTGAGTGAGCTGACCCGCGGTTTTTGGTTCTCACGTGAAAAGAGGAGGGTGAGATGATTCGGTATAGCCGCGTCAGTGTCCTGATGATACTGGTTGCGCTGGTATTGCCCGCCTGCTCGAACCAGCAGATCTATAACGCAGTACGCGAGAACCGTTTGCAGGATTGCGAGCGCCAGCCGCCGGGTGCGGTGGAGGACTGCAAGCGGGATTTTGAGACCGATTACGAGGAATACGAGCGGACGCGTCGAGAGTCAGATAACGACGACTGACCGAATAGGGTGTACGCGTCACGGTGGAATGAACACGCGCTGAGGATCAGTTCGTGGCACACTGACCGGGTCATTCTGCAATGGAAGCGATCCCTTGGCTCAGCAAGATGCCCCTGACCCATCCGATAGCCCGTCGGTCGAAGCCTCGGAAAAACTGGGTTTTGCCAATATTGAGCGCACTTTCCTGAAAATGATGTTCTGGAAAAACCTGCTCTCGTTGGCGGGGGTTTTTACTGGTGGCGCGGCACTGTATCTGACGTTGATTCAGGCCGAGGCGGTGCGTCAGCAGACGGCGGCCGCCGCGTGGCCCTATATCCAGTTCTCCATTGCCGACACCGATGATGGCGAGACTGCGCGATTTGCGCTGGATTTTCGCAACGTCGGGGTTGGGCCCGCCAAGATGCGCGCGGCAAGAGTCCAGCTCGACGATCAGCCTGTCATGTCGTGGGTTGAGGCGACCCAGCGTTTGTCTGATGAGTCGTTGAAGCTCGGTGTGCATTACGGCCGCAGCTCAATTAGCCGGCGCGTGTTGGCGCCGGGTGAGTTTATTACGGCCTTTGAGACGACTCACCGACCTCTGGTCCTGAGCCTGCAGCAAGCGGCTTACGGCCAGCGAGTGACGCTTGAATACTGCTATTGCTCGATTTTCGACGAGTGCTGGCTGGTGAATACCGCCAGTAATGACGGAGAGCCCAACCACCTCGAGGTTGAGCAGTGTCCCGATTACGGGGCGTCCAAGTTCCGCGACTGAGGTGGAGATGACGCTCAAGTCGTTGACGGCGCAATTTGAGGCGCTGGTGTGGGGTCCGTGGCTGGTTGTTTTGCTGCTGGGCGGTGGGCTGTTCTTTCTGTTCTATTCCCGCGGTATTCCATACCGCCACTTGCCCCATGGGTTCGCCATCCTGCTCGGTCGCTATGATCGCGATGACGCACCGGGTGAGTTGACCCACGCGCAGGCGCTGGCTGCTGCGCTCTCGGGCACGCTGGGGCTCGGCAACATCGCAGGCGTTGCGCTGGCGATAGCTGCCGGAGGCCCGGGGGCGGTGTTTTGGATGTGGATGTCAGCCCTGATCGGTGTCGCGACCAAGTTTTTCACCTGTACTTTGGGCGTCATGTATCGCGGCGAGGACAGTCTCGGGCGTTTGCAGGGCGGGCCCATGTACGTGATTCGTGAGGCGCTACCGAAGCGCTATTACCCGCTGGCGATTCTCTTTGCCGTAGCCGGACTCATTGGCACGCTGCCCATGTTTCAGGTGAATCAGTTGTCCGCGCTCACGGTCGAGGTCTTGTTTCCCGAGCAGGCGCCGGCGTGGGGGCAACCACTGGTCGGTGTGGCGCTCGCGCTGCTCGTCGGTGGTGTGATTTTTGGCGGGTTGCAGCGCGTCGCGGCTGTTGCCGTTGCTGTGTTACCGACGATGGTCGTCGTGTACATGGTGATGACGCTGTGGGTCATCATCAATCACATCACAGAAGTGCCTGCGATGTTGTGGCTCATTGTCTCCGATGCCTTTACCGCCAAGGCGGTGGGTGGCGGTGTGCTGGGTATGATTTTGGTCGGTGTTAGCCGGGGTGCTTTTTCCAACGAGGCTGGGGTTGGCACCGAAGTCATGGCACACGGCGCTGCCAAGACTCGCGAGCCCGTCCGTGAGGGCCTCGTTGCCATGCTTGGCCCGGTGGTGGATACCTTGCTGGTGTGCACCTGCACGGCGGTCGTAATCTTGTTGACCGGCGCTTGGCAGAATCCGGGTGAGGTATCGGGCATCACCATGACAGCGGCGGCGTTCTACGCCGAACTGGGGATTATTGGGCCGGTCGCTTTGGGCTTCGTGACGCTCAGTCTCTCGACCACGACCATGTTCACGACTTGGTACTACGGCGCCAAATGTTTTGGCTTTTTGTTCGGCGCGCATATCCAGCACTGGTTTCGCTGGTTTTTTGTCGCCAACGTCATCTTTGGTGCGAGTGTCAGTGTCGATGTGGTGTTCAGCCTGATTTCAGGCAGTTATGGATTGATGGCCATTCCCACCATGTTGTCCACGTTGCTGCTGGCGCCACGGGTCATGACCGCCGCGCGGGACTACTTTGACCGCTTTGATCCTTAGCTCGTAGCGCATTTTCAACCGTCTAGCGCTCCAATCGCCTAATCTTTGCGTATGCATGCCATCAAATAGGAGGTTTTATGAATCAGTGGATAAAGACACTCGGACTGACTGCCATGATTGGTGCTTCGGCTGTCGCACAGGCGGATTGGGCGATTGCGCCGGCCTCCAGCCTTAGCTACGTATCTGTGAAGAACAATGCAATTGCCGAGAACAACACGATCAGCGGGCTGAGCGGCGGTTTAAGTGACGGTGGTGAATTGACGGTCAGTATTGATCTCACATCGGTTGATACGGGCGTGTCCATTCGCAATGAGCGTATGCAGACAATGTTTTTCGAGGTGTCGAAGTTTGCGACGGCCGAGGTGTCCGCACAGCTGGATCCGGCTGAGTTGACGGCGCTCGCCGACGGTAAGCCTGTCCAGCGCAGCGTCGCGCTGACACTCAACTTGCACGGCATGGAAAAAGATCTGTCAGCCGACGTACTGGCGGTGCAGGCTGGCGGCAAGATTCACGTGACCAGCACACGCCCTGTGTTGCTGAATGCTGCCGACTTCGGTTTGGAGGGCGGTGTTACCGCACTGCGAGAAATTGCCGGTCTGGATGCGATTTCGACTGCGGTACCGGTCACGATCCACCTTGTCCTAGACCCCGCTTAATCATCGCCATGTGATATCAGTTGAGGCCCGCTGCGGTGAAAACCCTGCGGGCCTCATCTTGGTAGCGCCGGGCCGTGGCGCTGTCGCCCGCCCGCGCGTGATAGCTGATCAGCGCATTGAGTATCTCTGGCTGCCCGGGGAAGGCTCGGTTGGTTTCAGACAGTAGCTTGAGCGCTGCCTCCGTTTTGCCGCTGTCATAGAGCGCTACAGCATAGACATACCGATAGCGGCTGTTATCAGGCTGCGTTTCCACAGCGGCTTTCAGCCATTCAAGCCCTTGTTCGCGCTGCCCGGCACGGATTTCCAATAAACCCAGCGCATGTTTAAGCCCTGCTGCGTCTGCAGCCCGCGCCACCCCCTCGGATAGTAGCTTGCGTGCCTCATTATCCCGGCCGGTACTGCGCAGTAGGTCTGCGAGGTTGAGCACGGCAGGTTCCAGCTGCGGATTCAGTTGGATCGCCTTTCGAAGGTGTTGTTCAGCCGCATCCGTATTGCCCTGCCTAAATTCAAAGCTTGCGAGTTGTACCCGGACCGAGGGCATGTCCAGATGCTGCCGCTGTGTGCTGCGATATTCGTTGAACAGTGCTGCGAGTGTGGGCCGGTCCTGTTCGCGCATCTCTGCCAGCGGTAGATCGGCGATTTGTTCGGCAACAGCCATCCGTACGTCGAGTACCGGGTCTTTGATCAGCGGTCGGAGCAGCAGGTAGCGGCGAATGGGCGGCAGTGGCGGGACGGCTCGCACTGCGCTCGCTCGCAGCAGCGCATCGTCCGCACGGAGTAGGGGGGCGATGACCTGCACGCTGTCAGGTAGTGCAAATTGGCCCAGTCTTGCAGTGGCAGAAGCTCGTTGTATTGCTGGATTTTCAGCGGACGCTGCAATCGATTTTAAGGTTGGCACCGAGCGGATGTCCCCTCGATCAGCGGCATGGAAAGCGCGGGCCGCGGTTCGAGGGCCGCTGTCGAGACTGATGCCCCAATCACGCATGGCATTCAGTGCCCAGTCGGCCGAGCGTTCTTCGTGACACTGCTGGCAGGCATTGGGAGCGCCGGTCTCCAATGAGATGTCAGGGCGGGGCACTCGCAGACTGTGATCCCGGCGGGCGTCGACGCCCATATACGTGGTCGCTGGCATGTGGCAGTTGACGCAAGCGCTGCCGGCCTCAGACTGATGGTGGTGGTGTTGCGCGGTATCGTAGATGTCGGGAGCGTGACATTGGCCACAGAGTGCGTTGCCTTGCGCGACTAGTGCGCCGCTGTGGGGATTGTGGCAGTTGCTGCACACCACGCCTGCCTGATGCATCGCACTTTGCAGAAACGAGCCCAGGACATAGACCTCGTCACGTATCTGACCGTCGGGCCAATAGAGTGGCGTGTCCAGCGTGGCCAGCCGATGGGTGTCTAATAGATCGGCACCGTGGTGATACTCACCCAACGTGCTGCGACGGGCGTGACAGCGGCCGCAGGTGTCCAACTGGCCATTGTCATCAGCGGGCGCTCTGCGTTGTGCAACGGGCTCACCGGATGCACGCTGCCATTGGCCCGCTGCGCTGAGATTGACCGGGAATCCGCCCCACCGAGCATTGGCGAGTTGACCGCTCGCAGCCAGCGACACGTGCTTACCCCCCGGTCCGTGGCAGGCCTCGCAGCCGACATCCATCGCTTCAAAGCGTGTGTTGTAGCGGTCGTGATCTGCCTCATAGCCTTTATGCACATCGGTGCTGTGGCACTCCGCGCAGCGGTTGTTCCAGTTGTGATAAATGCCGGTCCAATGCAGCGGGTCACCGGCGCGGATATTCTGCCCGGGAAAGAGGTGGTACCAGCGTTGCCCGCCCTCTGCCTCTGGCCGCGCATCCCACGCGATAGTCAGTGCCTGCAACCGCCCTCCCGGTAGCGGGAGTAGCAGTTGTTGTAAGGGATAAACCCCGAAAACGTATTCGACTGCGTAGGTCTCGAGTTCGCCCTCTGGGTTGTCGGTGCGCACCATGAAGCGGTCACCCTCGCGGAAGAACCGGGTGGTCGTACCCGCGTACTCGAAGGTGGCGTTATCGAAGTCACCCAACACGGTGTCTGGGGTGGCAGGCTGCATGGCGAGGTCATGATGGGACCCTTGCCAATCTTGATATTCGGTCTGATGGCAGCTGGCGCAGGTCGCTGAACCGACCCACTCTGTGGCTGAGGCTGTGGTGACAAACAGCAGTCCGGTGAGTGCGAGTAGTCTCCGCCGTGCTAGTCCCACAGCTCGGCGCAGAGCCGATCGACGGGTTCGATCGCACCTTCTGCTAACCAGCGTGCGAGGCGGCTCGCCACATCGGCGAAATGGACCGCGGGAGGTTGTTTGGGGTTCGTCAGCCAATGTCGCGCCAGGTCATCGTCCAATTGATGCATGATGGTCGCATAACCCAGAGACTCAAGGGCAGCGGCATTGGACAGCTGCTCCATCTGGCCTTTAAGGGGCCGGGTCAGGACGGGTTTATGCCATTGCAGACACTCAGAAATAAGCTCGAAGCCGCTGTTGCAGATGACGCCCCGGCAGCTGGCAAGGTCGGCTTTAAAGCCCTTGATGTTGGCGGCGCGACGGCTGACGTTTTGCTGCTCGCTATCCACGAGCCCATTGGCGTATTGCTTGAAGCGGACCTCCGGAAATTGTTGCAGCCAGCGGGTCACCTCAGCCTGATCCTCAAAGGGCAGGTACACCATGATGTGTTCGCCTTGCGGTACGTCATCGATCGCGGGGAGGTCGAGAATGGGGGGCAACACGTTGTCGTTAAACGCCGCCCAGTGCAGCCCAACAGGGCGATCGACCGGCGCAAAGCGCTGCATGACGCTGCGCTGTAAAAAATTTTCCCCGGCGACCGGCGTATGGGGTCCAAACGCGTACTGGTGACCGATACCGAGGCACGGCCGACCTTGCTGTTTGCAGGCCCAGGCGGTGACCGGCTCGTAATCGGTGACGATCAGGTCAAAGCCATCCAGATCGAGCGATTTCACATCCCGGTAAAACTGGGGGAGGTTGTTAGAGAGTGCGGTGCGCCGATAGCGCAATCGCCCCGCCTCAGTAACAAATGTCAGTCCCTGGCGGTGCTCGAACTCAGCAAAGGGTTCCATATCAAACAGCTGATCTCGC
Source organism: Halieaceae bacterium (assembly GCA_036351405.1). Lineage (GTDB taxonomy): Bacteria > Pseudomonadota > Gammaproteobacteria > Pseudomonadales > Halieaceae > Luminiphilus. The sequence goes on along the minus strand of JAZBOZ010000074.1, from coordinate 3,103 downwards.
GCGCGGCCCGATAGTAGCCAGGTGACTTCGACATCGCGGTGTTGAGACAGTGCAGCCGCCATCGCTCGCGCACGACTGATATGCCCCTGGCCGGTGGCTTGAACCCCGTAGAGAATCTTCAAGGCGGTAGTACTCAGAGAATGCCGAGTTGGTGTGCGGTGGCGACGGCGATGCCTGAGCCCATCAACGCTCCTGCCACCGTATCACCCGGGAAATGGACGCCTAATACCACACGTGAGGCCGCCACGGAGCCAGCCCACAGGTACATGACGATAAACGGCCCACCAAAAATAATGCCGGTGGTCGTCGCGAGACAGAAAGCTGCAGAGGTATGTCCGGAGGGGAAGCTGAACTGATCGGATGCTTGGATAATTGAGCGGAAGCCCGGCACGAAATCCTGTGGGCGCCGACGCTTGAGCCCATTCTTGAGCAGGAAGTACAGCACTCGCTCGGTCATCAGCGCCATGCCCAGCAGTACGCAGTAATCCGGCAGAAGCACAGATCCCGAGAGCCATACCAACAGCGGGAATAGCAGCTGCAAGTAGCCGTCACCCGATCGGGAAACCACTTTCGCCAAGGGTCGAAGCAGACGGCTGTGCTCTCCCTGTCGAAATAGCCGGGCGAACAGCTGCGTGTCGAATTCCTGTAGTTTGGCCAAGAGCTCCATCCTCCCAGTTTCACCGGCAGATATAACATCATTGTGAACGTAATTTGGCGGTTTTGTGAAAGTTGACGGGCTGGTCAACGCGCTTACGCGGGTCAGTTGACGCGGTGACCTGCTGACATCCCCCCGGTACAATCCGCGAGTTTTCGTTCCCAATAGCAGGAGACGCTGTGAAAATAGGTATTCTAAAAACCGACGCGGTGCGCCCCGAGTGGGTGCCGGACTTCGGTGAGTACCCGGACATGTTCGTCAGGCTGTTGTCGGCAGTCGACCCGCAGCTTGAGTTCGCGGTTTGGGACGTGGAGGAGGGTGACTACCCGGCTTCCTTGGATGAGGCCGATGCCTGGCTTATCACTGGCAGCAAGAGCAGTGTGTACGATGATAAGCAGTGGATTCGTGATCTGGAGGCGTTCGTTTGCCGACTCCATGCCGCACGCCGCAAGATTATTGGCATTTGCTTCGGACACCAGTTGGTGGCGCAAGCACTCGGTGGCCGGGTCGAGAAGTCTGAAAAGGGATGGGGTGTGGGTATTCACACCTATCGTATTGCTTCTCCGCGAATCGGCGATCCTCAAGGCGATGGCACGTTCCGCCTGATTGTGTCCCATCAGGACCAAGTGGTCGCGTTACCTCCGGGCGCGGAAGTGACCGCCTACAACCCCCACTGTGAGGTCGCGGGGATGCGCATCGGCGACCACATCCTGACATTTCAGGGACACCCGGAATTTGTGCCCGGATACTCCCGCGCGATCATGGATTTCCGAAAAGAAATGATCGGCGAGGACCGGGTTGAATCGGGCCTCGCATCGCTCAAGGGATCACCCCATCAGGGCGACTTGGTGGCGCACTGGATCGTCGATTTCCTCAAGGCCTGACTACCAGCTGCCGGTGTTCTCCATCGACGCCCAGGGTTCGGCGGGCTCCAGAGATTTGCCGGCTTGTAGCAGCTCCACCGAGATTCCATCGGGAGATCTGACAAAAGCCATGTGGCCATCACGGGGTGGGCGGTTGATGGTGACGCCGGCATCCATCAGCTTTTGGCAGGTGGCGTAGATGTCATCGACCTGAAATGCCAGATGGCCAAAATTGCGACCGCTGCTGTAGGTCTCCGGATCCCAGTTCCAAGTGATCTCGATCAGGGGACTCTTCTCGGCGCGTGCTCTCTCCTCATCACCGGGTGCGGCGAGGAACACCAGCGTGAAGCGCCCCTTTTCGCTATCGTAGCGATGAGTTTCTACCAGCCCCAGCTTGTCGCACCAAAAATCGAGGGTGTCATCGAGGTTGCTCGCCCGAATCATGGTGTGCAGAAATCGCATGCCGGATTCTCCTTAGTGTCGGTTAATGATCAAAGGTGGATAGTCAAACAGTACCCAGTGTAGGCGACCGCGTCACGCTGGTGGGTTAGACTGCGCAGCTTTTTCACCCCTTTCATTCCCCCGGGTCGGGGTGCCCGTCAATGGGAGCAGCACGTCCTTATGTGGTTTCGCAATCTCAGGCCCTACCGCCTGCCCAATCGCCTCGGCATTGATGCCGACACACTGTCCACGCGCATGGCTGACAAGCCTTTTGTGCCGTGTCGGCCAACCCAGCCATACAGCACCGGCTGGCTGCCGGCGCTCGATGATAGCGCCAGCGATCTGGTGCATGCGGCGGGCCCGTTTTGGTTGATTAGGCTCAATCGCGAAGAGAAGCTGCTACCCGCATCGGTGATCCGAGACGAGGTCAATGCTCGCGTGTCTCAGATTGCGACGGCGCAGGGCCGTAAGGTCTATCGCAAGGAGAAGCTAGAAATCACCGATGAGGTGACTCAGGATCTGATGCCACGGGCCTTCTCGCGGTCGCGCCCTATCGAGGCGCTGATCCATGAACGCGAAGGTTGGCTGTGGGTTAACCAAGCCAGTGCTCCCCGTGCGGAGGATTTATTGAACGCGCTACGCGAAGTGATTGGCACCCTGCCGGCGGAGTTACCCCGGACCCGTAAATCTCCGGCACAGGTGATGACCGACTGGCTACTTCACGGTGGCGTACCCGAGGGATTTGAGCTGGGTGAAGACGCCGATCTCGAGGATCCGCGCGAAGGGGGCGGTGTGGTCAGAGCGCGCGGTGTGGCGTTGGATAGCGACGACATCCGCGCTCACCTCGAGGGCGGCATGGTGGTGTCGCGGCTGGCACTCGATTGGCAGGAGCGTTTGAGTTTCGTATTGGATAAGGACTTGGTGATTCGCCGGCTCAAGTTCGCCGACGAGTTGGTCCAGACTCACGAGGACCTCGCCGAGGATCGATTGGCACAGCGGGACGCCGATTTCTTGCTGATGGGTGAGAACATCGCCGCATTACAGAGCGAGTTGGTGCGCCATTTTGGAGGGCTTGAGGTATGAGCAAGCGCCCATCCCCGGGTCGTTACCGACATTACAAGGGCCAGGACTACATCGTGATTGG
>JAZBOZ010000073.1:0-3111 GCA_036351405.1 Halieaceae bacterium | reverse complement strand
GCGGAAGACCGTCGCCGGTGCAGTGGCCAGTGCGCAAGCAGGACCTTGAGTCATATCGTGGGCGTAACCGGTAATACCGGCTTCCGGCGTGACGTCTGGCCCCGGAAATTCGAGGGTATTGAACTGGGATGCCGCCTGAAACATCGCGCCGGCATTGGCTGGGTCTGCGTGTAACGCCAGCGCGTCGCCCACCACTTCATGGGTGAGGGTGGAGGGCTGGGCGTGGAAGCGGGCGCGGGCGCGCAGCTCGCCGAGGCTTGGGGTCGAGAACTCGCCGATGTTCCAACGCAGGCCGTTGGCTTTGGACGTCAGGGTTCGGCCATCAAGCGAGAACTGCCGCTGGGTCGATTCCCAGTCTGTTTCCGTGAAGCCAAATAGTTGTTCGAACCAGTTCATAGGAGGGCGCTCCTGTGTGCCGAACTGATATGACGGCTCTGGTTAACTCCTACCAAGCCCAAGTATCCGCTTTGTATGTGGTCTTTGGAATAGTATTGCTCCTACGCCAGTGCAAAGCTGGAGGCGCATAGCTCGGGGTTGGCCCTGCTTGGAGCAGTTTCATCTACAGGGGGGGGGCTTGCTTCTACATGGACGGGCTGTCCCACAGTAATGCTCGTCTGACCGGCAATCACTGATTTTGACCCAAATTGATAGTTGCGCAACGAACAACCCGCGCTTATGGTATCAATGTGATTGTTTCTTGGGGTGATAAAAAGGGAAAGCAGCTCCATGCCTTCTTCTACAGAGGCGTAGCGCGCGGCCTCCCGAAAGATCACCTCAACCGAATCGCTAGACAATTAGACGCACTCGATGCAGCAGTGATCGTGACCGATATGGATAAGCCCGGGTGGGGGCTGCATCAATTAAAGGGACGACGGAAGGGGTATTGGTCAATCAAGGTCAACGGACCATGGCGGATTACCTTTCAGTTCGAGAATGGCAGGGCGCACATTGTGGACTACGAGCAATACCATTGATGTAGTGTCTGCAAAGCTACAGGAGAAACACTATGGTCAGAATCAAGACCCATCCCGGCGCAATCATCCGGGAAGATTACTTAAAGCCGCTCGGACTACAGCAATCCGAATTGGCCAGCGTGTTGGAGGTCGACAAAGCCACGCTCTCTCGGCTCGTGAATGAGCGAAGCGATTTGACCCCGGAGCTTGCGATTAAAATCAGCAAAGTACTGGGTGGGACCCCTGAAAGTTGGATGAACCTTCAAACCAACTTTTCCTTATCCAAAGCTAATGAACTTGCGGATTGGCGACCGAGCAAAGTCTTCAAGAACAACATCCTGAGAGCCAACACCGACAGAGTAGCGTAGCGACGGGGCGTTCACCTCGCAGTTTCTGAAACCACTATAGATGTCCGATCATGGCGGCATGATCGCCACCTGAGGCAGAACTTGCTGGCAGCCCATGATTGGCGCGCACCGGTAACGCTTGCTTTACGTTAGGTCTACCGACGGATACTTCATTATCTTGTTGAGGCACTGCTCAAAAAGCGGCAACCCGTCGCCTAAGGCGACCTGTGTAAACCAACACCGTGGTTTGTCCCGTCAGCTGAACATAAAGTCCTCTGCCGATCTGCCAGCAGAGGCCTCAGATGACTGCGACCCCCGCCGAGTTAAGCTGCCTTCGTATGGCTGTTGAGGCTTTGCAGCTTCAGCAACGCAAAGAACTGGATACTTACCTTCAGGGAAGGCGCTGGTGGCGGGCGGCCATGTTGTGGGTGCAGACACTTAGCCCACCCATTCTGGAGCCGGCAGCGATACTGTCGCCACTCACCGGTCGGATTGAAGATTTATGGCGCGCTGCAGAGTCGTGGGTGCGACCTTTGGATAGAGATGCTTCGATGGAGCTACTTTCGAAGTGGATCTTTGTGCTTTACGACAAAGATGTGTCGGCAGCCGAGCTTCGGGATCGCTATGAGGCGCTGATCCGCAGCCGGATCAGAGCAAATCTTGCGTGGTACCAGGGTGATCCAAATGCCGCTCATTTTCACTTCAGCGATCCGATTTTGTCGTTGATTGCGGATCTCTCCGAGGAGCTCGGCCTTTACGGTGACGACGGGGCGCCGGCGGACCAGCGAGTACTGAATCGATGAGCTTTGAGTCAGTCAGGTACATCTGGGATGACTTCGACTCACCTGCCTACAAACGCTACATTATTTTGGGGGGTGGCCGAGCAGTGCGGGTCACTCCTGACCAATATCACCGCGCTGCTCGGCGATACCTGTCGCGATTCACGACATGAGCATATCCACAGTGTGGCTGCCATTGGTTCTTAAGCCTACGGTGGCGCAACTGACACCAACGAACGAATGTTTCAGAGGACACGATGAAGACTAGCTACAGAATCAAGGCTGCAGGCCTCAGGCCGATCAGTGTGCGGCTGATAATTGCAGCAACTGTCACCGCCGGCTCTATATCGGCGAGCGCCCAAACTATCTCCTGCAACGACTTTGGGTATTGCAACGGCTCAGGCATTCGCACTTTTTCCGATAGTTTTGGCAACACCACTGGCACCGTGGGTGGGGAACGATTCCGGGCTTTTGAGGATGACTTCGGGAACACCACCGGCCAGCTGGGTGATCAGCGCTTCCGTACGTATACCGATGATTTTGGCAATACCACTGGCCGCGTTGGTGATGAGCGGATACGCCTATATACGGACCAGTTTGGTAACACTCGCGGGCGTGTCGGCGACAAGCGGATCAGTTGCTACACCGATGATTTCGGAAACACCACTTGCCGCTGATCTTGCAGAGGACATTACCCATGATGACTCACCCCAAAAGCCGAGCCTTGAAAGGCTCTCCCGAAGCTCTCGGCGACGCACGCCGCCGCTTCTATGAAATTTATGCTTTGGTGCGCGCTGCTCTGCCTGAAGATGTCACCCATGAAGAGGTGTGCGCCATTCTCGATGATCTCGCCAAGGCGACCTATGCTGGTGCCAATGATGACCAAAGCGCGATGTCACAACTTTGGGAGGGGCGTGATGAGCGGGACAGACATCGACGCTGATGAAACTCAAGGCATACGGGCCCTCAATCTATCACCGGATAGCTCGCGTCTCCCCAAAGAGTGCGCGGGTTATCCATCATGAGTTCGAT
>JAZBOZ010000072.1:0-3646 GCA_036351405.1 Halieaceae bacterium | reverse complement strand
GGATCATTTTGTTTTGGTCAGGCTACAACGCCTGACTCATTTGTCGTTTCGCAGCGGCTGGTCATTTCTAATCACGTCTAAGTAAACCGCAGATTTGATAAAGTGACTGGCCGACACAAACCGTGATTTCTCAACATGCTTAAAACGCTTAGGTCTCTCCGCGCGCTCCATGTGCACTTCCTCCCGCTAACACTGGCAGCATTTCTGCTGTTGGAAGTGACCCCAGCCCATGCTGACGATATGTCGGCCATTCGAAAAACGGTCTTTGATTACCTCGAGGGCATTAACACGGTCGATCGCGAACGACTCGAGCGCGCCTTTGCTCCCGGTGCCATGATGAAGAGCGTGAGCGCAGAGGGTGAGCTTCGTGTGGTGCCGATTACGGATGCGATCGATCGCTGGACGAGCCGCGAGCCGGGCTCGCGGTCAGGCAGGATATTGTCTGTTGATCTGCATGATGAACTGGCCCGTGTTGTTTTCGACTATGACGGCGACTACGTTGACCTCCTGACCCTCGCGAAAATTCAGGGTCAATGGCGCATCCTCGACAAGGCATTTATCACGCTGGACTGAAGCCCCAAAAGGCCTCGTCATTGCTCGCGAATGACGTTCAGCCGCTCTCTGGGCCACAGCGACTCGACCTCATCGGTTAATCCCGTCATCTCCCAGCGAATGAGAGAGAGTGGCAACCGTCCTGCGGCCATGAACTCATCATGAAAATCCTTGAGCACAAAGTCATCACCGAGCTGCCGCATGCGGTCAGCCAGCAGCTTGCCCATTTGTAAATTACCCATGGTGTAGCCGAGGCCATAGCCCGGTGGTCGGCGCAGGTAGATCTCGGCATCGACGCGCGCAACGTCGGGGTCGAGGTAGGGCACACGCTCCAACCACCAGTCGACAACGGATTGCACGTCCTTTTCGTTGAGTTGCAGCCAAACATCCGCAGGCACCCGGGCAGCGCGGAAGATGCCAAAGATGTAGATCAGTTCCCGCACTCTGGGATTGACCTCGAGCCCCGCTTCCAACATGCCTTCTTCGAGATAAACGCCCCAACCCTCGGCACGGGCGCCGCTGGTCAGTCGCGAGCGGACGGGATGCGGGTTATTGCGCTCCACTAGGCCATCAAACCGATGCCCTGGGATAACGGCGTGTAAATGGTCAGGTGTAGGGTCACGATACTGCACCTGTTCCCAGAAGTTGGGGCCGCTCGCTCGTTCAATCCAGGGCGCGTTGGTTGCCAGTTCACCAATGTAATCCGGAATGGTAATGATCGATTCGCGAACCAGGAACTCGCGGATATCGCGGTCGGCTACTGCAATCCGCTGGCGATATTCCTCAGCGTTGGCGGGCAACGTCAGCTCGGGCAAATTGCGGTTGGCGTGACGCGCCAACGCATACTTGCTCCATAACCGCTCAAACTCACGCATGCCGAGCGTGACGATCTCGTCGCTCGTCCAGGGCATCAGCTTCACGTGTTTGAGATACCAATCAAAAGCCGCCTTGCCGACACCGGCGCGACCGGTCATGGAGGGTCGTTCGGCGAGCAGCCAGTCATGGAAAGACGCGACCGCATCTCTTGCTGCTGTGATCTCAGGCACTAGCTCAGGCTGGGACTCATCGGCTCTACGCAGCAGATCCTCATACCAGCCGATAACGCCGGCAGGGGGCGTGGCGCGATAGGGATAGCCGTGCCCGACACCATCGGCATGGGTCAGATTGTAGATGGCAAGGTCGGCGTAATCCGCCGCAACATCGGTGAGATTGTTCTTGGCCTGCTCGACCAGCAATGTGACTGCAGCGAGTTCAGTGCGGAGGGCCAGCGCGTCGTCGCCCGACAGCGGGAGCTCCGTGAAGGTGAGGCGCAACATGCGATCCACATAGAACCCGGGATCACGTGACCAGGGGCGTGACACGTTCAAATGGAAGTCGTGTTGGTCGAAGCGAGAGCGAATCGCTAGGTAGTCAACCTGTTGCTCGCGTGGCCAGTCAATGACAGCCATGTCTTCCAGCCGACGTTGGAAATCCTGCATCGTGGCACGACGCTGCTTGATCGTGGCGGTGCCGTAGTCCGGGTAACGCTCTGCTGCGGCGCCAGCGATATCCCGATTCGGTACAAGCTTGCGAGCGCGGGCATCATCCTGCCAGCGTAGGAACTGATCATAGAGCTCAACAAGATCGCTATAGCTCCCCTTGCCGGCGGGCATGCCCGGCAACCTGTCGGCCAAAGCACTGGTTGAAAAAATCACCAGCGCGATGAATAGCGGTAGTCGTAGTAGGCGATGGGTCATCAGAATTCCAACATGCTTGGCGGGCCAGCATCCAGTTTACCTGACCGCGCATCTTCGCCGGGCAGCAAGAGTACAGCCCGATAACCGTCGGGGGTTTAGGCACCTGCGGGGGTCAGAGTGTTGACGCACCTGCGGGGGCAGAGTGTCGACGCACCTCTGGTGTTGGAAGCCGACGCGCTTTAACTACGCGACGTGCCCCACCGCATTTTCATACCAGATGCCCCCAATTGAGCTTCTCAACTCACGTGGTAGGGTAAAAGTCCATTCTCGAAAAGCAGGTACGCTTATGTCGAACCGCTCAGAGATACACGACCGGGTCTTAAAGGCGCGGTCACTCAAGGACTTGGAGGACGGCTACCGCGATTGGGCTCGCGATTACGACGCCGACTTGGTTGAGAACGCGGGTTATGTCGCACCCAAGCAATGCGCCGACACCCTCAGTGACATGATGGCCTCTCGCAACGAGAGAATTCTGGATGCCGGCTGCGGTACCGGCTTAGTGGGGCAATACCTTGCCGAGTCGGGCTTCAGGGCCATCGATGGGCTCGATTACTCTCCCGATATGCTTGAACAGGCCGCGGCGAAGGGTTGTTACAGCGACCTGATGCGCGCAGACCTGAATCAAGCGTTGAATATTCCTGACAACCAGTACAGCGCGACTGCCTGCGTGGGTACGTTTACGTCGGGCCATGTAGCGCCTCAGGCGTTACACGAATTGGTTCGAGTGACCTCTCCGGAGGGTGCAGTGTGTTTTACAGTGCGCGATAGCTTCTGGGAGGAGTCCGGGTTTGTGTCGGTGATTGACGATCTGACGATCCAGGGTGCGGTAGAGCTGGTCTCCCGGGTAGAGGTCCCCTATGTATTGAGTGAGGGCTCTCACTGTCACCAAGTGGTGTTGCAAGTCCTGTAGTGATGCGCGCTGGACCGTCGGGCGCGGTTTAGGCAACCCTGGTCGATGTCCGTCGGCTGTGAGGTTTAGGGCCGACAAGTTTCAGCTCCGAAATAGTTGGCCTAAGCCTCCTTGTGCCATTCGATAAAAATAAATGGATGACCGGTGCGACCTTTTGGCCAGCTCGTGCGTCTTAAGGTCATATGAGTTTTGCAGCCACCATTGACGAAGTGACGTTTGCAGCCTTGAGGCGCGGATGCCGCACGGCCCAGGAGCGGGTCTATCACACCTATTCGGGTGCAGCATGGACGCTGGCGGTGCGTCTCACCGGTTGTGAGTCAACTTCATGGGATGTGGTGCAAAACGCTTTCATTAAAGCCTTCACACGGATCGAGCAGCTGGATTCTCGCACCGGATTCGCCGGCTGGTTGCGTCAAATTATCGCGCGACAAGTCATCGACGATTTCCG
>JAZBOZ010000071.1:0-10431 GCA_036351405.1 Halieaceae bacterium | reverse complement strand
TGGGCGGCGACCACCTCGGGAGCCGCGAAACCCGGCGTTCCTGCTCCGGACACGGTTTCTCCCGCCCGCGCCGCGATCCCGAAATCGACCAGCCGCACGCGCCCATTGACGTCAACCAGTACGTTCCCCGGTGAGATATCGCAGTGCACAACGCCCGCATCAGCCATCGCCACCAACGCGCTCGTCAACTCGATCAGTAGCGGCAGCACCGCTTGGGCGGGCCAGAGCATATCGCCACTTGCCAGCGACACACCGTCGATGAATTCCGACAGTAGCCAGTGGGTCTCGTTATGCTGATGAACGCCATATACCCGCGCCAGAGACGTGGCATCAATATCGCTGAGCAGCGCCACTGACCGAAGCTCTCGGTCACTGCCCGCGAGCCGTTTGACAGTGAGCAGACGATCCAAGTGAGTGTCACGCGCCATCCACACTGAGCGTTGATGGGTCTGATCCAAGGGTCGAATCAGTTCTAGGCCAGGGGGTAAGACCGGGCGCCCCGAAGCCCTGCGCCGCAGAGACATTTAGGACTGGCCGCGTCTCAGCTGGGGAAATTTTTGCATCAACCCTCGCTCTGACACGCGGAGATAGCGGCTCAAAGCCTCAGGGTCGCGGCCGCCTACCGCGGCGACTGCTGCGTTGAGCTCAGCCAGCGTCACATCAGCTGCGATACGGCAATCAGGGTGCTTTTCTAACCGCCGATAGACTGTCCCATGGGACAAACCCAGCGCTTTCGCTGTCGCCTTGGGTTCGAAACCGTTGGCCTCATAGACGCGCAGAAGATCATCGTCGGTCACTTCAGCGACAACCGGCGCGTCCGCGACATCAGGCTGGTACTGCCACGGCTCGTCTTTGACAACCATAGCCTGCAGCACCGCGTTCTTGAGCTCACGGCTGTTACCCGGCCAATCACCCAGCAGAAAATCGAAGAACACCCGCGCCCACCAGGCTGCCGTTTCCGCTTGCCGCAATTGTCCAGCCAGCGCATCCAAATCCTCGATGACACCGGCAACTTCGAGCATGCGTAACACTTGCGGACCGATGTCTTCCCGCCGCTCTCTCAGTGGCGGCACGTTGATGGTCAACCCCGCCAGACGTTGTCGCAACGCATTGCGGAACCCTGCGGACTCTTCCACCGAGCCGTCCGTCGCTGCAATCACGCGAATATCCACGGCAACCGTCTTGCCGCCAACGACTTGCACCTCACGCTCCTGCAAAGCTCTGAGCAATTGCACCTGAATCTGCGTTGGCGTGTCACCAATTTCGTCCAGCAGCAAGGTGCTGCCATCAGCCTGCTGAAAATAACCGGCTCGGCTGAGAGCCCCAGTGAATGCGCCTTTAGCGGTGCCAAAAAGCTCAGCAGGCGCGAGCGACTCAGAAATGGCGGTCATGTTAACCGCGACCATCCGCGACTCCCGCCGCTCGCTGTGTTCATGAATCCCGCTGGCGATTAGCTCCTTGCCCACACCCGATTCACCCAAAATCAGCACAGGCAATTCGCAGGCCGCAGCGGCAGCCATCAACTGACGCACCCGCTCGGCCTCGGGTGAGCAGCCGGGAAAATACTCACTCGGCAGTCCCCGCCGCGATGGAGCAACCTCGACTTCCCTGAGATAGACCACCACCCCATGACCGAGCCGTATAGGAATGCCTGCTCGCAAGTCGGCGTCCGCCAAACGAATTTGGTTGACTTCATGCTGCCCGATTCGACATTTCACTGCCGGGTCGGGCACGGCCAGCTGCAGACCATCGCCCCTTGTGCGCACCTGCAGCGCCTCGCGACTGACGTGGGGCTCAGCCAGCGCTTCGCCATCACTGAAGATAGGCGCTGACCTGCCAATGCTCAGATCGAGAGGAGGACGGGATGCGGTATGAGACCACTCTGCGAGATCCGAATGCTGCCCAATGCGGCTGATATCCGGATGAAAAACAATCGTGAGTCTGAGTGCTCTACGATTGCGGTCTGGAGACTCTACGGTGACAAGAGAAGGTAACGTTCGCATACCGGGACTCAGGGATTTACGCCTTTTTGCGGGGGAAGCGCGGGCATCCGGCCCGCTGAAAATTCAGAGCATCGCTAACAACGAAATAATGATCAACCACACCACCAAAGCGCGTTTGAGACCTTGCGTGACTCGTTGAACCGCTGACGCAGGTTCATCAAGCCCCTCCTCCCCAAAGGCCGCCTCCAAACCCTCAAGCAGCAGCGCATCAGTCTCCACCTCAGGATCCATTGCTCGCTTACCGATCAGCCGCCGGCAACGCTCAAAATCACCAACCAATGCCAAGGTTAGGAGCAGCACCCGTGACGGCAGCCAATCTACAAGGTGCCGAAGCGAGCCCACCGGCACGCGCCGATCATCGGCACTGAGCTGAATAAGGCGGTAAGCGACTGCCCACAGAGGACCGAGCAATACGAAATAAAACACCGGCGGGAACCAGCGCTGGAAGCCTTCGTACAGGAAGTCCCTCGCAGCCAGCCGGGCAAATGCCTCGCGGCTGTCTGCGCCGGTATCGCCCCCAGCCTGCTCCAGGATCATCGCAGCGCCCACGTCATCACCGGCTCTGGCTCGCGCCATGAATCGTTGCGTCAGGGTCGGGAAATCTGCGCGGCCAAACGCGAAAAAGAGCAATGCCGTACCCAACAGCAGTGTCACTGCCGCGCCGAACAAAGAAGACAAAAATACCCACAACAGCCCAACCAGAGCACAAGGCACTACCACGAGCAGCAGAAAGCCGAGCCAAAAAGGCGGCTCGGTCGCATCGACCCGGCGCTGTAGCGTTTTAAACCAGGTATCGCTGTGCAGCGGACCACCGCTGCCCAGCAGGAAATAAAGACCTGTCGCAATAATGAAGGCCAGATAGATCACTGGTATTCCACTCCTTGGGTGATATTCAACAGCTCGTCGTGCAGTCGCGCCCAATCAAAAGCAGCACCCGGGTCTGTCTTGCGCCCCGGTGCGATGTCACTGTGGCCTGTCAGAGCGTCTTCGGCAATAGCCGGATACTCTGCGCGAAGCCTGGACACTAACCGTGCCAGGATGTCGTACTGAGCGTCAGTATAGGGAGTGCTGTCGGTGCCCTCCAGCTCAATCCCGATACTAAAATCGTTGCAACGATCTCGACCACGCCAGCTGGAAACCCCTGCATGCCAGGCCCTGCGATCTACCGGCACGAATTGCATTAACTCACCGCTGCGCCGAATAAGGAAATGCGCAGAAACCCGCAGGCCCTTCAACGCCTCGAAATAAGGATGGGCCGCATTATCGAGACAATTGGTGAACAAATCGCAAATTTCATCGCCGCCGAACGAGCCCGGCGGCAGGGAAATGTTGTGTATCACGATGAGCTCAGGGAACATACCGGCTGGGCGTTGATCGCAGTTGGGAGACGCGGCACAGTTCGCAGCCGACAGCCAACCGCCCTGAAACCGCCAATGATCCGCTCTAATAGTCACCGCCATATCCTACCTCAGCTCTCGACACGCGCCGGAAAAAACTCATGATCAATCACCGTGACATTCAGAAATCTGTGACCTTTGCGCTTGAAGAAGACATCGGTAGTGGTGACGTTACCGCAGGACTGGTGACTGCTGAGACTGAAGCTCAGGCCAAAGTCATCACCCGGGAAGCGGGCGTGCTTTGTGGCGTAGCGTTCGTCAACGAAGTGTTTCAGCAACTCGACCCCAGCGTGACAGTGGAATGGCAGGTGGCTGATGGGAACACTATCGCCGCTGGAGATCACCTTTTCACGGTGAAAGGTAACGCTCGAGCCATTCTTACCGGCGAGCGTACCGCACTGAATTTTTTGCAATTGCTGTCCGGCACGGCCACGCGTTGCCGCAGTTACGCGGATCAAGTCGCCGGCACCCGCGTCAAACTACTCGACACCCGTAAAACCATCCCGGGGCTTCGGCTCGCACAGAAATACGCCGTCACCTGCGGCGGCTGCCATAATCATCGTATCGGTTTATATGATGCCTTCTTGATCAAAGAGAATCACATCGAGGCCTGCGGCGGCATCGCCGAAGCGGTGGCAGAGGCTCGCCGCCAGAGTCCGGGCACGCCAGTGGAAGTCGAGGTTGAATCACTCGATGAACTACAAGCGGCACTCGCCGCCGGCGCCGATCGCATCATGCTCGACAATTTTGCTATCGCCACCATGAAAGAGGCCGTGCAGCTGACAGCAGGTCGCGCTGAGCTCGAGGCCTCAGGCAATGTGACGCGGGAGAACTTGCGGGAGATCGCAGAGACCGGCGTCGATTTCATCTCTATCGGCGCACTGACCAAAGGGGTTGAGCCCCTCGATCTGTCAATGCGTTTCGAGCAGCAATAAGAGCTTCAGACCAAGGCTGCGTCGCTGATCACTACCCCATTGCGATCCGCATAGAGCCAGGCGCCCGGATCAACCGGCACTTCACCGAGACGCAACGGTACATCGCGATCGCCGCGGTCCTGCTTGTCAGTTTTGCGTGGACAAACACCGAGAGCCCGGACACCAATGGCGATGTTGTCGATCACCTCGACATCGCGCACCGCACCGATCACGACCACGCCCGCCCAGCCATTGTCCGCCGCGAGGCCTGCGAGGCGGTCACCTAACAGCGAGCGATCCAGCGATCCCTGGCCATCAACAACCAGCACTCGCCCCTCGCCGGCCTCTGCAACAGCTTCCGCGACTCTCGAGTTATCCTCAAAACAGGCAACCGTAGAGATAGGTCCCGCGAAGCGCTCCATTTGACCGAAGGATTGCCACTGGTACGGCAATACGGCGATCTCGGGATGCGCATCACACAAGTCGGGAGTCGTGAAATTCAGCATGGAATCCATAGCGCAACCTCAGAACCAATCGTTATCGAACTGCGCCAACGTGCCAGAGGTATCCACAATGGCTGCGGCGTGACCCCGGGTGCGCGGCAAAATGCGGTGCATGTAGAACCGCGCTGTCGCAAGCTTACGCGTCAGAAACGCGCTGCTCTCACCCGCTGCCAGCTTGTCGGCGGCGATCATCGCAGCGCGCGCGAGCTGCCAGCCGCCAAATAAATAGCCGGTCTGCATCATGTAATCGAAGGACCCGCTCAGCGCGGCAAATCGATCATCGCTGTACTGATCGAGCAGATGCTGGGTAGCCAGCTCATGTCCGGCCAAAGCGTCCGCGAGGTGAACCCCCAACTCGCGCAATACAGGCTCATCCGATACCGCCAACTGACCGCCCAGCGCACGAATCTCCTGCTGCAGTGCTTGCATGGTCGCACCGCCATCCCGCGCCAGCTTGCGATTGAGTAAGTCTGCGGCCTGAATACCATTCGTGCCCTCATAGATAGAGGTGATGCGCACGTCCCGGAAGAATTGGGCGGCGCCCGTTTCCTCGACGTAGCCCATACCGCCGTGCACTTGCACGCCGTGTGAGGTGACCTCGAGGCCCACTTCAGTCAGCCAGCCCTTGATGACGGGAATCATCAGATCGATACGTCGCTGCTGCTCCACACGCCCCTCTTCGGGGCCGTAGTGGGCGAGATCCATGGTGACCGCCTCGCTGTAGGCCAGTGCGCGCATCGCCTCATTGAGCGACCGCATGGTGAGCAGCATGCGCTTCACGTCTGCATGCTCGATGATCGGCACACCGCCCTGCACGCGGTCTCGGGCGTAGGCCACAGCCTGCTGATAGGCACCCTCAGCGGCGCCCAAGCCCTGCAGGCCCACCTTCAATCGCGCTTCGTTCATCATGGTGAACATACAGGCCAGGCCCTGATTCTCCTCGCCGACCAAATAGCCCACAGCGCCGCCATTATCGCCGTAAGCCATCACGCAAGTCGGGCTGGCATGGATACCCAGCTTGTGTTCAACCGATACGGGGTACACGTCGTTTCGCTCACCGAGGCTGCCATCGGGGTTCACGAGAAACTTCGGGACGATAAACAACGAGATACCACGGCTTCCCTCGGGCGCATCTGGGAGTCGCGCCAACACCAGGTGCACAATATTGTCGGTCGCGCTGTGATCACCCCAGGTGATGTAAATCTTCTGCCCGTAAATTTTGTAATGATCGCCACAGCGCTCGGCCCGGGTTTTCATGGGTCCGAGATCCGATCCGGCGCCGGACTCGGTGAGGTTCATGGTACCGGCCCACTCACCGGTATTAATTTTCTCCAGATAAGTGGCCTTAAGTTCGTCTGAGGCGTGGGCCGCAATCGCCAGAGCAGCACCGCTGCTCAAGAAAGGCTCAAGGGCGAAGGCCATATCGGCACCGTTCCACATCTCGCAAGCCGCCGTGCCATAGAGCTCCGGCAGACCCTGACCACCGGCTTCCATATCCGCCGCGATGCCTACCCACCCGCCAGCACCAAGATTGCGAATCGCATCGTCATAGCCCGGGGATGTCGTCACGGCGCCGTCGGCACACCGAGCCGGCTGGGTATCACCTACCCGACGCAGAGGTGACAGCTCATCCTTCGCAAATTTGGCCGCCTCATCCAGCAGTGCTGTCGTCAGCTCGGGCCCCAGATCGTGCTCCTGATAGCGCGGCAGCTGACCGAGCGTGCCGCCCACGTCGAGCACCTCGTCAATCAGAAATTGCATATCTTCGATAGGAGCCGTGTACATGAGTTGTCCTCACTGGGGTTTGGGTTACTTGATTTTACGTTGAGCGGGTATAATTCACCGCTGCTATGAATGCCACTTGCGGCATTTATTAGGAGAATAGCCGTGAAAAATCTTAATCGAATCGACCTCAATCTGCTTGTTTATCTTGAAGCACTGCTGCGCGAACGCAACGTGACGCAGGCTGCCAATCAGCTGGGGTTATCGCAACCGGCGATGAGCAACGGCTTACGGCGGCTCCGCGACCTGTTTAACGACCCGCTGCTGGTGCGCACCTCCGATGGCATGACACCCACCGCCCGGGCGCTCGAGCTGGAACCACAAATCCGTGAGATTTTGATGGGGGTGGATCGCGCGATTCAGCCAACTGCTGAATTTGAACCCGAGACCGCCGATCAAGTCATCCGGGTAATGGCCAGTGATTACGCCGAGTCCACGTTGTTCCCGGGCGTAATGCAGCAGCTGCGTGAGCAGGCGCCCGGCATCACACTGGACATTATGACGCCCTCGGATGTCAGCTTTCTTGATGTCGAGCGTGGCAAGGTCGACCTGGTCATCAACCGCTTTGACCAAATGCCCCAATCGTTCCATCAAATAACGTTGTGGGAGGACAGCTTCTCCTGCCTGCTCAGCCCCGAAAACCCGATTCTGAAGGACTTCAATCTCGCCTCCTACCTCGAGGGCAATCACATTTGGGTCAGCAAGACCGGCATGGGCGTCGGTGTGGGTGTCGACCCGGACGATGTCCAGCGACTGGGGTGGGTAGACCTCGCACTTGCCGAGCTCGGTGAGAAACGCCGCATTCGGGTATTCACACGACACTATCAGGCCGCGATGACGCTGGCTGAGCAGAACGATCTCATTGTGACCTTACCCACGCGCGCAACCTGGCTGAAACGCGACAACCCACGGGTCGTCGTGCGCCCGGTGCCGTTTGAAGTGCCCGCACTGGAACTGAAAATGGCGTGGAGCCCGCTGCTGCAGCACAACCCTGGCCATCGCTGGGTGCGGCAATTGATTACCAGCGTCGCTCGCAACCTCGAAGAGCCATCGTCGCCATGAATACCCTTAATCGAGGTCATTTCTGGCGCTGATAGTCCCCGCGCGCGACAATGCCGCGCCCAACGATCGCGAATTCTTTCACGGAGACCACAACGATGACTGAGCGAGTGAATTGCGCAGGCCTGCAAGTCGATGCCGCGCTGCACCAATTGCTGGAGCAAGACATTGCGCCGGGCACCGGTGTCTCACCCCAAGATTTCTGGTCCGCGCTGGCGTCAATCGTCGCGGACTTTATGCCCCGGAACCGCGAGCTTTTACAGATACGCGAGGACATGCAGGCTCAGCTCGATCAGTGGCACAAAGCCCACCCGGGCAGTGATTTTGATCGCAGCGCCTATCGGAATTTTCTGGAAGAGATCGGCTACCTGCTGCCTCAACCTGAGCAAGTGCAGGTCACGACCGACAACGTTGACCCTGAAATTGCCCACATCGCTGGCCCTCAGTTGGTGGTTCCTGTGATGAACGCCCGCTACGCACTCAATGCAGCCAATGCCCGCTGGGGCAGCTTGTACGACGCCTTGTATGGTACTGATGTGATCAGTGAAGAAGACGGCGCAGAAAGAGCTGGCGCCTATAACCCGGTGCGCGGTGAGCGCGTCATCGCTTGGGCACGGGATTTCCTGGATCGGCACTTCCCGCTCACGGGTGGTAGCCACAAAGAGGCATTGGGTTACAGCATGGTCCACGGCGCACTGAAAGTCGCGCAGCGCGATGGCAGTGCCACATTGGTCGCTCCCGATCAGCTGGTGGGTTTCACCGGTGACGAGGCCAAGCCCGATAGCATCCTCCTGGTCCACAACGGTTTGCATGTTGAGATACAAATCGATCCCACTCATCCGGTCGGTCAAACGGATCCCGCCGGGGTGAAAGACCTGTGCCTCGAAGCTGCCCTCACGACGATTCAGGACTGCGAGGACTCGGTCGCCGCGGTCGACGCCGCCGACAAGGTGGTGGTCTATCGCAACTGGCTGGGGCTGATGAAAGGCGATCTCGAGGAACGCTTCGAGAAGGGCGGCAAATCGCTCACCCGAACCATGAATGCAGACCGAACCTTCACGGCGCCCGACGGCAGCACCCTGACACTGCCCGGGCGCAGCCTGATGTTTGTCCGCAACGTCGGCCACTTGATGACCAACGATGCGATCCTCGATGCGGACGGCAATGAAATCCCTGAAGGCATCATGGATGGCATGTTCACCGCGCTGTGCGCGATCCATGACCTGAAGGGCAATAGCCGCGTCAGTAACTCGCGCACCGGCAGTATCTACATCGTTAAACCCAAGATGCACGGCCCGGACGAGGTGAGCTTCACCGTCGATTTGTTTGGCCGCATTGAGGATGCGCTGGGACTGGCGCGCAACACTATCAAGATGGGCATCATGGACGAGGAACGGCGAACCACCGTGAATCTCGCTGAATGCATCCGTCGCGCCAGCGAACGCGTGGTATTCATCAACACCGGCTTCCTTGATCGCACTGGCGATGAGATCCACACCAGCATGGAAGCAGGGCCGGTTACGCCAAAAACCGCGATGAAGGGCGAGACGTGGATCAACGCCTACGAGGACTGGAACGTGGATATCGGCCTCGCCTGTGGTCTACAGGGCCGCGCACAAATCGGCAAAGGCATGTGGGCGATGCCTGACCTGATGGCGGCGATGGTCGAGCAAAAAATTGGCCATCCGAAGTCAGGCGCCAACTGTGCCTGGGTGCCCTCGCCAACCGCAGCGACCCTTCACGCCACTCATTATCACGACGTCAACGTGATGGGAGTACAGGCGGATCTGGTCGGCAAACACCGAAGAAGCCTCGATGAAATTCTGTCGATACCGCTCAAAGGCACGATGGGCATGGCGCCCGAGCAGGTGCAGCGTGAGCTCGACAACAACGCACAGGGCATTCTGGGCTATGTGGTGCGCTGGATTGATCAGGGTGTCGGCTGTTCAAAGGTACCGGACATCAACAACGTGGGGCTGATGGAAGATCGGGCCACGCTGCGCATCTCCAGCCAGCACATCGCCAACTGGCTGCACCACGGCGTGGTGAGCGAGTCCCAGGTCCGTGAAACCATGGAACGAATGGCCGCGGTAGTGGATCAACAGAACGCGGGTGACCCGCTGTATCAGCCGATGGCGGGCAACTTTGACAAGAGCGTCGCGTTTCAGGCGGCTTGTGATCTTGTTTTCCTCGGCACCAAGCAACCCAGTGGATACACCGAGCCTGTCCTGCACGCGCGGCGCAAGGAGTTCAAGGCAGCTCAGTCTGCGGCTTGAGCTCTCTTAACGGTCAATGACTGCAGCCCGTGCCCGGGCTGCAGGTGGTTGTTTGCTCTAAACAGAACGTCGCTCTAAACAGAACGTCGCTTTCAACGGAAAGTCGGTTTGGGCGGCAAGTCTCTCGCTGTAACGAGGCTCTCGCCCAAACGCGTCATCAGAGAAGCCGGTCGGCTTACTGCAGCGCCTCTTCGGCACTGACGAAGGGCTTATCCAGCGCTGTTGCTACGGCTTCGTAAGTCACTTTGCCTGCGTGAATATTGAGACCGTTGCGCAAGTGCGGGTCGTTGCGAAGCGCATCGAGCCCTTTATTCGCCAGCTGAATGGCGTACGGCAGCGTGGCATTGGTCAATGCCATAGTGGACGTTCGGGCAACGCCGCCGGGCATGTTAGCAACACAGTAGTGCACTACGCCGTCAACGACGTAGGTCGGATCCTGGTGGGTGGTCGCGGTTGAAGTCTCGAAACAACCACCCTGATCGATAGCGACATCGACC
>JAZBOZ010000070.1:0-2210 GCA_036351405.1 Halieaceae bacterium | reverse complement strand
TGCATGCGGGGCAGGCGGAGAGTTTTCCTTACCCGGATGAAGACGAGCTGCGGCGAGATCGGCAGATGTCCGAGACACGCGACACCGTGGAGAAGCTGAAGCAGGAACTCCAGAAGGTGCAGGCGGCATCAGAGAGGCAAGGGAGCGATGGCGCTGCAGCCAGCACAACGACGATCGCAGGCTCCGAAGGGCATATGCCGCAAGCGGAGGCACCAGTTTCAGGCCGGGCGCGAGGCCGGGCCGCACGCGCCGCTGCGGGGGGTAACAGAGCCGCTCAGGTGTCGTTCGATCCGGCTGGACTGGGGCTCAGGGAGACGGACCGAGCCGAGCTGGCAGCAGCCGTTCAGACGACAAGGGCGATCATCGCGGAGTATGCATGATCCGGCTGCGGCGGTCGTTCGTTAGATAAGGGAGCAGCCCGATCCAGAACTACGTGGCTCTTTAAAAAAGACAGGCGCGAAGAATCATCTAGAGCTGGCGCCAGCACTACAACACGAAGCGCACGCACTCAGGGCTGAAGATGCGCTCGCCTCGCGAGTCTATCGCAGCTCAAACCGCAACCGCCTAAGTGTCTGGTAAAACGGGGCAAGACCAGGACCACGTCATTGAAGAAGGTCACATGCCACTACTTCCGGCCCATCGATCCCTGCAGTTTACCCTTGACGCAGAGGACGCATCCGTAGAGGCTATTAATTGTTTTTTAACGCATGGGGTGCGTCATGATCACATTCAAGCACGTGGCAGCTGCGGCTGTGTCAGTTCTTTTGACAGCCGGTGTAGCTACCGCCGGCTCTATCAAAGTGACTGAGTTCGATATCAATGACTTCAACTTGGCGGTTAGTAACAATCCGTTTGTGGTTGAAGACTTCGAAGACATCACCGATACCCCCGGTATCCTTTCTGGTGCTCTGAACACTGATGTTGGAACTTTCGATTCATTAGGTGGTGCGGGTAGCGGATCGACCTGTACTGAGTCTGGTGGTAGCCCAAACTGTGAATTTTTGTCCTTGTTCGATACTAACCCGAACGGACAAGGCAATCTTGTTCCCGACGACGGCGTTTGGTCTCTCAACTCGAATGATACATTCGGGATTATTTGGGATGTGGTAGCGCCGTTCGGTGACTTCAATCGTGTTGTCTTTGGTATGATGGATGCTGCTGACCAAGGCGCAACCGTCACCGTGACTTCTGCGGATATTGCAGATACTGCGGTGTTCCAGAGCCAGACAAACGGCAATGCGAAACTCATCGTAATCGACTTTGCGGCGAAGGTGGGTTCAGCAAGAATTACCATTGATAATGGCGAAAGACTTAATGATGCGTTCTCTGTCGATGGCGCATCTGTTGGTGTGGTTCCGCTTCCGGCAGCAGGCTGGATGCTTTTGGCTGGCATCACTGGTCTCGCTGCCATGAGGCGTCGTCGCAAAGCCTGATATATAGAGCTTCGCACGAGGGGACGGCGGTCATGTAGCCGCCGTTTTCATTTGTGCTCGCTGTTCAGGTCTTGCGCAGCGTCAGTTGGTGGCCCCAATATTATAGAGCGACACAACCCCGTACCATTACACGGGTTCTGTGATGGGCGAGCTTTCGGAAATGACCGCGAAGGCTTGCGGCAGCGTGATCTGGGCGGGACGCGCTTAAAGCACGCTCAGCCGTAATATTCTGAATAGCCATCGGTACGTTCCATGTAGCGGCAGCGATTCAGGACGACACCGAGTACCGTGGTCCGGCTGGCCACCTCGCGCTCGCATCGATCAACGTCCTTGGTGGAGTTGCGCTCGGCCGCGGCAACGATCAGCGCACAGTCCATATGTCCAAGGAAGGCCATCGCATCATCGCTCGCCAAAAGCGGGGGCAGTTCGAATAGCATTACTGTGGGTGCGTAGGTCGCCTGGATCGCGTCGAGCGCAGCACCCGCGCGGCGACTCTGCAGAAGTTCAGCGGAATTGCGTACAGGGCTGTGAGTGGTGGCAAAGGCGAGATTGCCCCCCACACGCATGGCGTTTTCTGACAGCGCTGAAGTCCCATCGAGAACACTGTCGAAGGAATGTCTTGCCGGGATGCCCAGAACTTTGGCCATCTGCGGGCGGCGCAGATCGGCATCGGCGACAAGCGTGCGCTGGTCGGACTGGCGGCCGAGGCTGAAGCCGAGATTCAGCGCCAGAGTCGTCTTGCCCGCGCCGGATGTGGGCGAGGTGATCGCAACCTTG
>JAZBOZ010000069.1:0-2032 GCA_036351405.1 Halieaceae bacterium | reverse complement strand
GTCCGGATAATCGGCAGCCCCAGTGTGATATTCACCGCCCGCCCGAACCCGGCGAATTTCAGCACAGGCAGACCTTGATCGTGGTACATCGCAAGATACGCATCGGTGCGCTGACGAATATCGGCATTGAATGCGGTGTCTGCGGGTAGCGGCCCTTCAATATCGAAGCCTGTCAGTCGCAGCGCATCGCAAACGGGGCCGATAATGTCCCGTTCTTCACAGCCCAAATGGCCGGCCTCGCCCGCATGAGGGTTCAGCCCCAGCACGCTGATATGCGGTTTTAAGAGCCCAAATCGCCCGACTAAGTCGTCGTGTAGCGTTCGCAGGGTTCGCGTCAGCATGGGTGCTGACAGCGCGTCAGGTACCTCGCGCAGTGGCAAGTGTGTCGTAGCCAACGCCACACGAAGATCCCCGGCAGCCAGCAACATGACCACTGAGTCACTGCCTGTTTGCTCTGCCAGAAATTCGGTGTGCCCGCTAAATGCGACGCCGCTGTCGGCGATGACTGATTTTTGCACCGGGGCGGTGACCATCGCGGCAAACTCGCCAGCGAGGCAGTTTTCCGCGGCGAAACCGAGTGTCGCGAGCACATAGCTGGCATTCGCAACATCAAGTTTACCGGGTTGCACGGGCGCTCCGAGTGGTACATGCACCAGAGGCAGTGTGCCGGGTATATGGGGCCGGCTGGGCTGGGCGCTGGTGTAGGGCGTGAGGGCCACGCTAATTCCCAGCTGTCTGGCCCGCTGCTCCAGTAACTGGCGGTCAGCGACGCACACCAAGTGCGCCGGCCACGACGACAGTGCCGCTTCAAGAACGAGGTCGGGCCCGATTCCAGCCGGCTCGCCCGCCGTAAGCAAGATTTTAGGACAGGCTGTTGTCACTGCGCTTCAAGGCTATATCTGGCCCAACCCGTGCTCATGAAGGACCCTTACTTGATGTCCACAAAAGCTTCTTCACGAATCTTACGCAGCCAGGCGTCGAGCTCTTCCTGGTATTTTTGTTCGCGAAGGTAGTTGGCCACCTGATTGCGGCGCATTTCATCCGAGAAATCTTTCTCACGACGGCCTGTGACTTCAAGGATGTGCCAACCAAATTCGCTTTGGAAAGGCTCGGTGATGGTATTGAGCTCCGCCTCAGCCATCGCACTTTCAAATTCAGGGACCATGACGCCGGGATTCGTCCACCCCAGATCACCCCCTTCAGAGGCACTGCCGATGTCATCCGAGTACTCCTTGGCGAGTAGGGCAAAATCCTCGCCAGCGAGAATTCGCTCGCGCAACTCGCCTGCCAGCTGGCGCGCTTCATCCTCGCTCAGGACCTCGCTGGGCTTGATGAGTATGTGTCTGACCTCGGTCTGGCGGATAAACTGCTCGCGCCCACGCGCGTCCTCCACATAAACGAGGTGAAAACCACTGCCGCTCCGTACCTTGCCTGTTTCACCGGCTTTCAGGGTCGGGACAATGTCAGCGAACATGCTGGGAATCTCACCCAGCCTGCGCCAGCCAAGATCTCCCCCCGAGAACGTATAAGGCTCCGTGACCGAAACCGCTTCCGTGAAGGGCTTCCCAGCCAGTATTGAAGCCAATACACCGTCCACAAAGGCTTCTTTTTTTGCGATCACCGCGTCGCTATCGGTGCTTTTCACTTCCAGCAACGCTTGTGACACGCGGTACTCAGGCTGTGTCATGGCTTCCCCTTCCTCGGTTGCCATGAAATTGTCAATTTCCTGGTCAGACAGGCTGATGTTGCGCATCACGTTACCCTGTTGAACCCGCTGGATCGCGAGCTCCTGGCGCATGTTTTCCCGCATCATCACGTAGCTCTGACCCTGCGACTCCAATGCGCCGCGGAACTGCTCCAATGTCAGGCCGTTCTGTGCCGCGAGCCGTTGCATCGCCGCATCAAGTTGCGCATCGGCAATGCGGACCCCGTAACGATCGGCCAACTGCAGCTGAATGCTCTCCAAAATGAGGCGATCCAGTGTCTCGCGGATCAAGACTTCCTCGGGCGGCATTTCCATGCCCCGGCGCTC
>JAZBOZ010000068.1:0-20635 GCA_036351405.1 Halieaceae bacterium | reverse complement strand
GGACAAGGTCAACCCGGGCTCGCTGATTCTTTCCGCTGAGATGATGCTGCGTCACCTTGGCTGGAACGAAGCCGCTGATCTCATCATCGATGGCATGAACGGCGCGATTCAGGCGAAAACCGTCACCTATGACTTCGAACGACTGATGGAAGGCGCCACGCTGGTGTCATGCTCAGAGTTCGGCAAGGCCGTCATTAGCAAGATGTAAGCTGCGATCACTCTGATGCTCACACCGAGGCCCGCTGATTGCGGGCCTTTTTTTGCGTGAAAGATGCGTGAAAGATGCGAGCGGAGCTGCGCCGTCAAGCCTCAAAAATCTTGCCCGGATTCAATATCCCCTTCGGGTCTAACGTCGACTTCATGGCCCGCATTAGCGCGAGCTCGGCCTTATTGCGAGATACCGGCAGCCATTCCCGTTTTTCGAGGCCAATACCGTGCTCCGCAGAGACGGATCCCCGGCAGTCAATCAGCGGCTCGTAAACATGTGCTTCGATAATCGGGCGTAGGCTTGCCAGCTGACCTCGTGGCACTTGCACCACAACGTGTAGGTTGCCATCACCCAAGTGACCGAAAACAAACAGCTGATGTGTCGTGAGCGATGCCTCCAAACCTGCTCGGATCCGATGGATGTAAACCTCCATTGCAGTGATGGGCAAGGACACATCAAAGATCGCCGACTCACCATCACGCCCAACCTGCTCAACGTCATCGCGAATCGCCCACAGTCCGCTACGTTCCCTGTCAGTCTGCGCGACTACGGCGTCGGATATCAGGCCCTCATCAAGCGCGCCCTCAAGCGCTGCCAAGAAGCGCGCATTATCCGCCTCACGGTCACCACCGAGTGATTCAACCAGTACTTTGAAACCAAGGTCTGGGGGGAGCGGCGGGGCGTTTTTAGCCGGGGGCGTGGTCACGAGCGCGTAAAATTCGGGCCACATCACCTCAAAAGCCGACAAGGTGCCGCCCAGGGATCGGTCCATATGACGCAGCAGCCCAGTCACAGCAGAAAAATCGGGCGCAGCGACCATCGCCACGTCGTGACTCGCAGGCGCTTCTCTCAATCGCAGCTGCAATCGGGTGATTACCCCCAGCGTGCCCTCACTGCCGACGAACCATTGCTTTAGGTCATACCCGGTGTTGTTTTTTATCAGGGGGTGGAGGGCATCCACGATCGTGCCATCCGCCAACACCACCTCGAGCCCAAGCACCATATCCCGCATCATGCCGTAGCGGATGACGCGATTGCCCCCCGCATTGGTTGCCGCGTTGCCACCGAGTGTCGCCGAACCCCGCGCCCCCAGATCCAGTGGAAATAGCAGTCCCGCAGGGGCGACCGCCTCTTGCAATGCCTGCAGCGTGACGCCGGCCTGAACCGTCGCCACGCGCTGAATCGGATCGATCTGCTCAATGACTCGCATACGCTCCAGCGATAGCACCAACTGGTTGGCCGTGGCGATTTGCCCGCGCACCAAGCCGGTCAGCCCGCCCTGGGTCACCACCGAGATGCCCCGCTCATGACAGTAGGCCATGACACGACTGACCTCCTCGGTGGAAACTGGCCGAACGAGCGCCAAAGCGCTTTGGGGGGTAGGGTCCCAGATCCCCGAGGCCCGCTCAGAGACTTCAGCTGCATCGAGCACGGCGCCTTCGCCCAGCAGCTGCCTGAGATCGTTAACAATGTTCATTGCGCTCCCCCTGAACACATTCACCCGACAACAGGCGTGTGGGCTTTGATTTATAATGAACGATCAGTTTTCACAAGTGGCAAACCATGCTCGAGTTGACACCCTCAATCACCCGCGCCAGCGCTGACGATCAGCCGGACCGCGACGATGATGCGTCCGGTGTAGCTGTTGCTCCCGCCAAGCCCAAACTGAAGCGCCCGCCGCTGTACAAAGTTGTTTTGCTCAACGACGACTATACTCCGATGGAATTCGTGGTCGAAATTCTCGAACGCTTCTTCGCAATGAATCGAGAGAAGGCCACCCAAATCATGCTGACCGTCCATACCAAGGGCAAAGGCGTTTGTGGCATATATCCACGTGATATCGCTGAAACCAAGGCCGAGCAGGTCAATCAGCACGCCAGAGACAACGGACATCCGCTATTGTGTGAGGTAGAGCCGTCACAGGACGAGGAGTAAAGCGATGCTGAGCCGAGAACTGGAACAGGTACTCAACGAGACCTTCCGCATGGCGCGCAGCCGACGCCATGAATACATCACAGTCGAGCACCTGCTGCTTGCGCTGCTGGATGATCCGACCGCAGTTGAGGTCCTAAAAGCCTGTGAGGTAGATCTCGAGGGGTTGCGCGGTGATTTGATTGAATTCATTGACGCCACCACACCACTGCTTGCAGACGACAATGAATCGCAGGATACCCAGCCCACGCTCGGCTTCCAGCGTGTGCTCCAGCGCGCGGTTTTTCACGTGCAAAGCTCCGGCAAACGCGAGGTGACCGGCGCCAACATTTTGGTGGCCATTTTCTCCGAGCAGGAGTCTCAGGCTGTGTATTTCCTGAAAACTCAGGATGTCTCGCGACTCGACGTGGTGAATTTCATCACCCATGGCATTGCCAAGAATGACGAAGAAGGCGATGAGTCTGGCGATATGCCCGGCGAAGGCGCGGCCGAAGGGGACGATGAAGCGCAGGAAAGCCCGCTGGACAAGTACACCACCAACCTCAATGAGGAAGCCGCCGAAGGCCACATCGATCCGTTGATCGGTCGTATTGACGAGGTGGAGCGAGTGGCGCAGATCCTCGCGCGAAGACGCAAGAACAACCCGCTGTTGGTGGGTGAATCCGGCGTTGGTAAAACCGCGATCGCCGAAGGCCTGGCAAAAATGATTGTCGACGGTCGCGTACCAGAAATGCTCAAAAACGCGGTGGTGTACTCGCTCGACTTGGGCGCACTGCTTGCGGGGACCAAGTACCGGGGCGATTTCGAGAAGCGGTTAAAAGGGCTGCTCGCTGACCTCAAGCAGCGTGAGGGCGCCATCCTGTTTATTGACGAGATTCACACCATCATCGGAGCCGGTGCCGCATCGGGTGGCGTCATGGATGCCAGCAATCTGCTCAAACCGCTATTGAGCTCTGGCAAGATGCGTTGCATTGGCTCCACGACGTTTGCGGAGTACCGGGGCATCTTCGACAAGGATAAGGCGCTGAGCCGGCGTTTCCAGAAAATTGATGTGCTCGAACCTTCAGTCGACGACGCATACAAGATTTTGAAAGGCCTCAAAAGCCGCTTCGAAAGTCACCACGGCCTGCGCTACACGGATCGGGCACTGCGCACCGCAACAGAAATGGCAGCGCGCTATATCACCGACCGGTTCCTGCCTGACAAAGCCATCGACGTCATCGACGAAGCGGGCGCTTTCCAGCAGCTGCAGCCCCAGAGTAAGCGCAAAAAAGTGATTGGCCCCAGCGATATCGAGGCGGTTATTGCGAAGATTGCCCGGATTCCGCCAAAAACCGTGTCTGCAGACGATAAAGAGCTGCTCGAAAAACTCGAGAGTAACCTGCAGATGGTGGTGTTTGGTCAGGACAAGGCCGTTTCGCAACTGGTAAGCGCGATCAAACTTGCGCGCGCGGGCCTGCGCTCTGGCGACAAGCCGATTGGCAGCTTCCTGCTGGCCGGGCCTACCGGCGTGGGTAAGACCGAAGTGACCAAGCAGCTGGCGATGCAACTTGGCCTTGAGTTACTTCGCTTCGACATGTCTGAGTACATGGAGCGGCACACGGTATCTCGCCTGATTGGTGCACCACCTGGCTATGTGGGCTTTGATCAAGGGGGGTTGCTCACTGATGCAGTGACCAAGCACCCTCACTCGGTTGTGCTGCTCGATGAAATCGAGAAGGCGCACCCCGAGGTCTTCAATCTGCTACTGCAAGTGATGGATCACGGCTCGTTGACCGACAATAACGGCCGCAAAGCCGACTTCCGCAATGTGATTCTGGTCATGACAACCAACGCAGGTGCTGAGAACGTGAGCCGTCGGTCGATCGGCTTCACGCTTCAGGACCACAGTACAGACGCCTTCGAAGCGATTAACCGTACGTTTACCCCCGAGTTCCGTAACCGGCTTGATGCCATCGTGCCGTTTGAGCCACTCGCCGAGGACGTCATTCTCACTGTTGTCGACAAGTTCCTGACGGAACTGCAGGGGCAACTCGACGAGAAGGGCGTCACGCTCGATGTCGACGAAGATGCAAGACTCTGGCTGGTTGAGAAGGGCTACGACCGGAATATGGGTGCGCGGCCCATGGCTCGTGTGATTCAGGAGCACATCAAAAAGCCGTTGGCCGACATGGTCCTGTTTGGCAGCCTGAAGAAAGGCGGCACCGCAAGTGTTCATCTCGCAGCGGACGGTTCAGATCTGGAAGTGGTCGCGGATTCGGCATCGGCAGAGAAGGCGGATGCAACCGCGTAATCGAAGGCTTGACAGTGCGGGAGTAGCCCCAGGCTACTCCCGTTTTTCTCGAGTGTTTACCGCTCGCGGTAAGTGATACGCCCCTTAGTCAGATCGTAGGGGGTGACCTCAACGCGCACTTTGTCACCCGTCAAAATACGGATGTAGTTCTTGCGCATCTTGCCCGAAATGTGGGCAGTCACCACATGTCCGTTTTCGAGTTTCACGCGGAAAGTAGTGTTGGGAAGGGTCTCAACGATTTCCCCTTCCATCTCGATCTGATCTTCTTTGGCCATTCAGCGCCGATCTCTTGAAAATTTGGCGCGAACTTTACCCGAAAGCGAGGCGGGGAGAAAGCACCAAAGATTGACGAGGGTCCCGGTTACGATTCTCGGTGGATCATCGTCTCAGATCGACTGACAGGACTTCCGTCCCCGCGCACCCGATGCCATTCACCCTCGATCAGCAGTTCGAGTGGCTGAAACCGCGTCTTGTAATTCATCTTGGCGCAATCCCGAATCCAGTAACCGAGGTAGACGTAGTCAAGTGAGCGTCGTGCCGCCTCTGCAATTTGAAACAGCACCGCGTAAGTCCCCAAGCTCCGATGCTCAGCATCGGGATCATAGAAGGTGTAAACAGCAGCAAGGCCATCCAGCATTTCATCGGCTACGGTCACGGCCAGCAAACGATCGCCCTCGTAGAAGCGGAAGTATCGAGTGCAGCCGAGACCATCGTTGAGAAACGCACTGTATTGTTCGCGATCCGGAGGAAACATATCGCCATCGGGATGCTTGCCCTCGATATACCGTCGATAGAGGTCATACGCTTCCTGATCCTCGATGTCCGGGGTCGTGACAACGCGTAAGTCGCTGTTGCGCTTGCGAACGCGGCGCTGGCTGCGCGAGGGCATGAAGCCCGACACACTGACGCGAGAGGCGAGGCAGGCGCTGCATTGGGCGCAGTGTGGCCGGTAGACATGATCTCCGGACCGGCGAAACCCCATTTGCGACAGCTGGGTGTAGAGTTGCGGGCTGATTCTCTGCCTGGGGTCGACAAAAAGCGTGGTCGCTTCCTCGCCCGGCAAATAGCTACAGCGATGAGGAAAGGTCGTATACACCTTGATCTCACGCAACGAAGCCGTCACAACAAATCCCCCACATCTTCAGGCAATACGCGGTCTAGTTGACGATCCAGTGATCGGGGCAACCGCGATAGCAACGCCAAATCCACATCAACGTCGTTTATAGCGTCACCGAGTCGTTTTTCAAAGTCGGGGCGAGGCAGCGAGCAGGCACCCATGCTAAGCAAGTGCCCGGTCTCCATCTGGCAGTCGATCATATCGAGGCGCCCACCGCCGCCCAGCCAGCACAGAGCAACCAATGCCACTTTCGAAGCGTCGGAGCGCCTTGAAAACATGGACTCCCCAAAAAAGATCCGACCAAGCCGCAATCCATAGAGCCCGCCAATCAGATCATCCCCGGCATAAACCTCAATGGAGTGAGCGACGCCAAGTTCGTGCAGGCGCGTGTAGGCAGCCTGCATATCCTCGGTAATCCACGTGCCCTGTTGCCCGGATCTGGGCGCCGTGCAGGCGGCGATCACTGACGGAAAGGCCTGATCGCAGGCTACCCGCCAGGCTGATCGCCGCAGGGTCTTGCGCAGGCTTTTGGACAGATGAATGTGCTCCGGGAACAGCACTGCGCGGGGGGAGGGCGTCCACCAAAGGATGGGCTGGCTGTCATCAAACCAGGGGAAAATACCCCGCCGATAGGCACTGACCAGCGTTTCAGGTTCCAAATCCCCACCGACAGCGAGCAGACCGTTGGGATCTTCCAGGGCAAGATCAGTGGCGGGGAATTCGATCACTCGGTCAGTTCTGCTCCAGCGCGTCTAGATAACGCTCAGCATCCAGCGCGGCCATGCACCCAAAACCGGCAGAGGTAATGGCCTGACGATAGATGTGGTCTGCGACATCGCCGGCGGCGAAAACACCCGGCACACTCGTTGTAGTGGCATCACCCTGGGTGCCCGAGTGCACTTTGATATAGCCCCCTTCCATGTCCAGCTGCCCGACAAACATGTCGGTGTTGGGTTTGTGGCCAATCGCCACAAACACCCCATCCACCGACAACTCCAATGGCTCTCCGCCAACCGTGGAAAGCACGCGCGCGCCAGTCACACCGCGGCCATCACCTAAAACCTCATCGAGCGTTCGATTCCAGTGCAATTTCACACGACCTTCTTCCGCTCTGGCAAACAGGCGATCCTGCAGTACTTTCTCGGCCCGCAGGCTGTCACGGCGATGGACGAGGTGAACTTCACTGCACAGGTTGCTCAGGTAGAGCGCCTCTTCAACGGCGGTGTTACCCCCGCCGATGACCGCCACGGGCTTGTTGCGGTAAAAGAAACCGTCGCAGGTGGCGCAGGCGCTCACGCCCTTGCCCATGTACTTCGTCTCACTCTCAAGCCCCAGGTATTGTGCAGAAGCCCCCGTAGCAATGATCAAGGCATCACAGGTGTATTCCCCACTACCACCCAGTCGAAACGGACGCTGGGAGAGATCCACCTTTTCAATATGATCAAACACAATGCTCGCTTCAAACCGCTCGACGTGCTCCTGCATTTGCTGCATCAGCTGTGGGCCCTGCAAATCCGCTTCGCCACCCGGCCAATTTTCGACTTCGGTTGTTGTTGTCAGTTGCCCACCTTGCTGCATACCAGTGATCACCACAGGATTCAGATTGGCGCGGGCTGCATAAATCGCGGCGGTATAACCAGCAGGTCCTGAGCCGAGGATGATCAATCGATGGTGAGCGTTATCAGACATTGCGGGGATCCTGTGTGCAGGTTGGCATTGGGGGAGCGAAGGCTAGCGCAATCATGGGCACTCGGAAAGGCCGTCGTCGCCCGCTTGCGATGTTCAATGCCAGTTCTAGCTAATACGCATAACCCCATGAATTTTCGACCGAATAACCAATCACAGCCACTCCTGTGATACAGTCTCCTGTCATTTTTTGGTGATAGCAGCGTGGCGAAAACAGCGAGCAAAAAAACCACCAACACTGCCGCACACGCGCCAGAAGCGCACCGACGCCGCCTGAGAGACGCGCTGTTCATCGCCGTTGGCGCCGGCTGCCTGTTTTTGCTGCTTGCCCTGCTCAGTTACAGCACCAGCGACCCGGGTTGGTCATCGAGTGTGGGTACCCAGCGGGTAGAGAACCTCACCGGTGTTACCGGCGCGTTCATCGCAGATGTTTTTTTCTCCCTGCTCGGTTACGCCGCCTATCTACTGCCGGTGCTGCTTGCTTGGCGCGCGGGCAAAATTCTGGTGTCCGCAGATGACCATCAACCTGTCGACTGGACCCTGCTAGCGCTGCGCAGCGTGGGTCTGGTGCTACTCACCCTAGCGAGCACTGCGCTGGCTGCGCTCAATGATCTGGGGCAATCCGGCTTGCCGCAGGGCAGTGGGGGCATACTGGGAGCGACGGTCAGCCACGGTTTTGATGCAGCATTTAGCCCGGTGGGGGCTCGGCTGATATTGGTTGCCGTATTCCTGCTCGGATTAACGGTTTTCGCGGATATCAGCTGGCTCGCGGTCAGCGAATGGCTCGGACGCCGAACCATTGATGGCTGGGTTCGCAGCCGCGAGGCCTTACTCAACCTTAGAGACCGGGTGGCCGATCGGCGTGCTCGCGAGAAGCAGTTGGAGGCGCGCAAGGCGCAACTGACGGAGTACGTCGAAAAGGAGAAGAAACGCAAACCGCCCAAAATCAAAGCCCTCAAGCCTGAGATAGAAACCAGCAAGCGCGTCGAAAAAGAGAAGCAAAAACCGCTGTTTGACTTACCGGTCAGCGGTGAATTTCCGCCGCTGGATCTTTTGGATCCACCCATTGATAGCGGGTCGCGAGGTTTTTCGAAAGAAGAGCTCGCGTCATTGTCCAAACTGCTGGAGTTGAAGCTCGCTGACTTTAACGTGACCGCTGAGGTAGTCGCAGTCTACCCGGGCCCGGTGGTCACACGCTTTGAGCTACAGCCAGCGGCAGGCGTCAAAGTGGCTCGCATCTCCAACCTCGCCAAAGATCTCGCCCGGTCGTTAGCCGTGATCTCGGTGCGTGTCGTAGAGGTCATCCCGGGCAAAAGTGTTGTGGGGATTGAGATACCCAACGCTGACCGTCAAACCGTGAATTTCCGTGAGGTCATTTCTTCAAGGGTCTTCGACGATGCAAAATCTCCGCTCACATTGGCGCTGGGACATGACATCGCCGGTACACCCATCGTCGCAGACCTCGCAAAAATGCCCCACGTGCTCGTGGCGGGTACGACCGGGTCGGGCAAATCCGTGGGCGTAAACTGCATGCTGGTGAGCTTGCTATACAAAGCGTCACCCGACGACGTCCGTTTGATCCTTGTCGATCCCAAAATGCTGGAGCTGTCTGTATACGATGGCATCCCCCATCTCCTGACCCCTGTCATTACCGACATGAAGGATGCCGCCAACGGGCTGCGTTGGTGTGTCGCTGAAATGGAGCGGCGCTACAAACTGATGTCCATGCTGGGTGTCCGCAATCTAGCGGGCTACAACCGCAAGGTCGCCGATGCCGAGAAAGCAGGTGAACCACTCATAGACCCGACCTGGGTACCCGATCCAGCGCTCGCGTTGCTCGAAGAAGAGCAGACGCCGCCTCATCTCGAGAAACTGCCGAGCATTGTGGTTGTGATCGATGAGTTCGCCGACATGATGATGATTGTCGGCAAAAAGGTGGAAGAACTGATTGCCCGCATTGCCCAGAAGGCGAGGGCGGCGGGCATTCACTTGGTTTTGGCAACACAGCGACCCTCAGTCGATGTCATCACGGGCTTGATCAAAGCCAATATCCCGAGCCGCATCGCTTTTT
The DNA here is from genome assembly GCA_036351405.1 of Halieaceae bacterium. Taxonomy (GTDB): domain Bacteria; phylum Pseudomonadota; class Gammaproteobacteria; order Pseudomonadales; family Halieaceae; genus Luminiphilus. The sequence goes on along the minus strand of JAZBOZ010000068.1, from coordinate 11,328 downwards.
CCGTCAGTTCGAAGATCGACTCGCGCACAATTTTGGATCAGGGCGGCGCGGAGCAGTTGCTGGGTTACGGCGACATGCTTTATCTGCCTAGCGGCTCCAACGTGCCGATGCGGGTTCACGGCGCGTTCTGCTCGGATGATGAAGTTCACCGTGTCGTTGCCGACTGGAAGCGTCGCGGCGAACCACAATATCTCGACGGCTTGCTCGACGAGGGTGGCCAAACGCCGGTAACTGCGGGCGAGCTGCAAAACGCCGCGCAAAGCGACGAGGATCCGGAGGCGGATGCACTCTACGACGAAGCCGTGCATTACGTGTGCCAGAGCCGGCGCGCGTCAATTTCCAGCGTGCAGCGCAAGCTGCGCATTGGATACAACCGTGCCGCGCGACTGATCGAAGCGATGGAAGTCGCCGGCGTGGTATCGGCAATGGGCAGCAACGGACAGCGAGAAGTCCTCGCGCCGCCCCCACCGGAGGCATAACGTGGTAACCGTCATAAAGCGATTGTTTTGGTCGGCACTTGGGGCCCTCAGTTTGAGCGTTTGTATCCCCTTGTCGGCCAGCGCCGACGTGCTCGATGACCTCGCGGCGCAACCGGGCTTTGAAGGGCAATTTACACAGCGGGTTTTCGATCAAAACGGCGCATTGCTAGCCACTAGCGAAGGTGACTTTGCGGTGTTGCGGCCAGATTCGTTCAGATGGGAAGTCAAAACACCGGATCAGCAGGTGTTGGTGATCACGGGGGGGGTGCTCTGGCAGTATGATCGAGATCTGGAGACGGTCTTACGCCGGCCAGCTCCCGCCGATGAATCATCGCCGCTGCAACTGCTCGGCGCAGACCGAGCAGCGCTTGAGAGACGCTACATCATCACGACTGAACAAGGCGCCACATCACTGATCCCGCGGGGCGACACGGAGCTTTTCGAGCGTCTACTCATCACCGCCCCGGCATCCGAGCGCTTGTCGCTGGTTTTTACCGATGGTCTCGCACAAACTATCGAGATCGAACTTGAGCTCACTCCGGGTAAGACACCCGCTAAGAGTGCCTTCGATTTCGAACCGCCCGAGGGTGTCGAATGGCTCGAGGGCAGGGAGGCTTACGAGGCGGGCGTCGGATTACAGGACGGCGGTAGCCGATGAACCAATACCTGTTGGTCGCCATTGGCGGCGCGCTAGGGGCGCTGGCGCGCTATCAGGTGGGCCTGCAGCTTAGGTTACACGTTGTGCACAACTGGCCACTGGCCACCCTAAGCGTCAATGTGTTGGGCTCATTGGGCATTGGCGTGGTCTTCGTGCTGCTGGAGCGCGGCATCATCCATACTGACTTTCGCAGCCTTGTTGTCATTGGCTTTTTTGGCGCTTTCACGACGTTTTCAACATTCTCGCTTGAACTACTGCACTTGATCGAGCGTGGTGCCGCGCAATCAGCCACCAGCTACGCGCTCGCCAGTCTGCTTTGCTGCCTTGTGGGTGTTGCGATCGGCGTTTGGTCGGCGCGCACGTTGCTCTGAAGCGTCGAATTCCCTGCGTGCTTCGCGCTATGATGCGCGCCGCAATCGATCACCACAGGAAAGCAACAGCATGCTCGATATCAAAGTCGTCAGGCAGGACCCCACCGCGGTCGCAGAGCGACTCGCCGTCAAAGGGTTTAAGTTTGACTCTGCCGCCTTCACCGAGCTCGATGCGCGCCGTAAACAAGCCGATATGCACGCCCAGTCGTTGCAGGCTGAACGCAAGGCAGCCTCGAAAAAAATTGGTGAGCTAGTCGCTCAGGGCACACCGGTCGAGGAGGCAAAAGCCGAGGTCAATAAGACCCTTGAGCGTATCGCCGCCGAGATTGACGCAGCAACCGCAGAGGCCAAAACCGTTCAGGAGGCGCTCGAGGCCTTACTGATGGCAACGCCCAATTTGCCCGATGAAGCCGTGCCTGCCGGCAGCAGCGAGGATGACAATGTCGAAGTCACTCGCTGGAGCGCCCCGAAAACCTTCGACTTTGACGTAAAGGACCACGTCGATATCGCGGAGTCCCTGTCGCTTTTGGACACAGAAGCGGCTGGCAAAATAACCGGCTCACGTTTCGCCGTCATGTACGGCGGTCTGGCTCAGCTGCACCGGGCACTCATCCAGTTCATGCTCGATGAGCACACAGCCCTGCACGGTTATACCGAGGTTTATGTCCCTTACATCGTGAACCGAGCATCGCTGGAAGGAACGGGACAGCTGCCCAAATTCGCTGAAGATCTGTTCCGACTCGAGGGTGACCAAGACTATTTCTTGATACCCACGGCAGAAGTGCCCGTCACCAATCTGATACGCGACCGAATCCTTGAAAACGAGGAGCTGGGCGAGCAGGGTCTGCGTTTCGTGGCTCATACCCCCTGTTTCCGCAGCGAAGCGGGCAGCTATGGGCGTGATACTCGCGGCTTGATCCGACAGCACCAGTTCGAAAAGGTCGAGCTAGTTCAGGTGGTACGTCCCGTGCAATCAGAGGACGCGCTGGAGGCGTTAACCGGACATGCCGAAGCCATTCTTCAAAAGCTCGATTTGCCGTATCGAAAAGTGATGCTTTGTGGCGGGGATTTGGGCTTCTCAGCGGCTCGCACCTACGACTTGGAGGTGTGGCTACCCGGTCAAAATGCGTACCGGGAAATCTCCAGTTGCTCCAACTTCAGGGATTACCAGGCTCGCCGCATGCAGGCGAGATGGCGCAATCCAGAGACAGGCAAACCCGAGCCTGTGCACACACTCAATGGTTCGGGCCTTGCCGTGGGTCGGACGTTAGTCGCGATTCTCGAGAACTATCAGCAGGCTGACGGCAGTGTCATCGTGCCAGTCGCCCTGCGTCCTTACATGGATGACCAGCACCGTCTTGGTGGATGAGGTTTTAAGCGAAATAGCCCCGATTAGACACCGGGGCATCACGTCCAAGTACTGCCCCTAGTGGATGGGCTCACGCGCTAAATCTTAGGCTCCCGCGTAAGGCCCCCCGCTGGAGAGGGCGAACCACAGGCGATCAGGTACCGCTATTGGCGGTCTTCCGAGGGTTGGACGCGACTTGGGTGGGTTCCAGCAGCAGCGCGTCAGCGAGGATGCGCCCGGTTTCCACCAACAAGATATCGGCGTCTTCCTCGTCTTGACCCTCATCGTTCGCAACGACTGCTTCGCCGTCCTCTGCATTATTCAGGCTGGCTTCATCTGCAGCATCTACAGCAGCGTCGGCGTCGATGTCGACGTCATCAGTTGCCGCCATAGACGTCTCGTCGTCGCTGTTGTCCAACAGGCTATCCAAGGGCTCAAGCCCCTTGGCGACACGCCGCTTATTCTCGATGTTCAGCGCCAGAGCCTCTTGCTCATCCCGCATGGCACGCCGCTCAGCCTCAGACAGCGGCAGCTGCTTCATACCGCGGGTTTTCTTGGCCATTTCTACCTGGTCCAGCAGATAGACATAGTCCGGATCGGAAATCACCCGTTCCTGGTGCTTGCGCGCCAGCGTTGGCAGCAAGCTGTCGAACCGATCGTATTCCTCGTGTCGCACCGGAGAAATCTGATCCCAGCTTAATGCATTATCGAGAGAGCTCTCACCGATTTCCTCATGATCGAACAGCGACGGGAAGGTGATGTCCGGCATGACACCACGATGCTGGGTACTATCACCGGAAATCCGGTAGAACTTGCTCTCGGTGACCTTGAGCTGCCCCTCGGGCAGATCAAGCAAGGTTTGCACGGTGCCTTTGCCGAAAGACCGGTCCCCAACGATCAAAGCGCGGCCATAGTCCTGCAAAGCGCCCGCGAAAATCTCAGAGGCCGAGGCGCTCAAACGATTCATGACCACAGCCACCGGGCCGTCGTAGAACGCTGACCGCCGCCGCTTACCATCACGCCAAACACGCCGCTGAGCACTGCGAATTTGCACGGTGGGACCGTATTCGATGAACAAGCCAGTCAGCTCATTGGCCTCCTGCAAAGAACCACCCCCGTTGCTACGGAGGTCAATCACCAGTCCCTCGGCACCTTGCTCTTCGAGCTCCTCGATGATCCGCGCTACGTCACGGGTCGTGGACTTGTAGTTAGGATCCCCCCTTCGGAGCGCCGCGAAATCGATGTAGAAAGCGGGAATATCAATCACGCCAATGCGACGGGCACGTCCGTTAGGGTCATCGACCTCAATGAGCTCACCTTTGGCGGCTTGCTCCTCAAGCTTTACCTGGTTGCGCTGAATCGCAATGATTCTTCTGGCATCGGTCTTGCCACGACCCGGCATGACCTCGAGGCGCACGGTAGTGCCTCGCGGTCCGCGAATCAGATCAACCACCTCGTCCAGGCGCCAACCGATGACATCCTGCAATTCACCGTCATCACCCTGACCAACGCCCACGATGAGATCGGAAGGATTTAGCTGTCCCTGTTTCTCTGCAGGGCCCGCAGGTACAAGACGAACCACCTTGGTAAATTCGTCGTCTGCCTGCAGCACGGCTCCAATACCATCAAATGAAAGACTCATGTTGATGTCAAAATTTTCAGCGCGACGCGGAGAGAAATAGCTCGTGTGCGGGTCGTAAAGCTCCGTCAAAGAGTTGGCGTAAACCTGAAAGACGTCCTGCGCGTTGTATTGTGCAATTCGATTCAATCGATTGCGATAACGGCGCTCGAGCGTCTCGCTGATCTCATCCATTGGCTTATCCGCCAATTTGAGGCTCAGAACCTGATTCTTAAGGCGTTTGCGCCAACGATCGTCCAACTCGGCGTCGGTCTCGGCCCAGGGAATTTCCTCATCGCCCAGTGGCAAATACTCTTCCCGCGTGAAGTCGAAGCCCGCGACCATCGCCGGTAGGTCCTCAAGAATTTTTTCCAGACGTGCTGTCAACGACTGCTCGTACGCATTAAAAATAGCGAACGCCGGGGAGAGGTCGCCGTCGCGGCCGAGATCATCCAGTTGGCTTTCCCACTCACTGAACCGCTGCACATCTGCAGCATTAAAAAACATCCGCTGCGGGTCGAGGTTATCGATGTAGGCGTGTAAATGACTGGCTGACAGCGCATCGTCGTACCGCTTTTTCGCGTAGTGACGAGATTCCAGAACTTCAATCATCTCTTTGAGTGTCTCGGCCTGAGATGCCTCTGGCACAAGCGCGAGCGATGGACGCCCCAGCACCAGTAACAGAGGAATCAGGGCCAAGGCTGCCCAAGTTTGACGACGCAGCGATGTCAGTTGCATGGCAACTCCTGTGGTATCCGAAATATAAGCGCCGGCGGAGCGTTTGCCCTTAGCCGGTCAACGCGCCATTTTGGCCTATTCCAAGTCCCTACCCAATAGCGTCCATGATCTGTTCTGGTAAGGCCAAATTTCAGGTGCTCACCGCAGGCCACGCTACCGGGTCGAATCCTGCCCCGCGCACGAGGATAAGGCGTGCGGCGCACAAATCGGTTGGGAGCGCCACAATCACGAGTAATACAGCAATCAATACTGGGTTATTAGAACATCGAAACCACAAATGATTCCCCAAGTCACCCATAGGCCGCGCGAAATCACGGTTGCCAGCGGGGGCATTTGGCGCTAAAACTGCATCAGAGGGCTCCTACCGATTTGTAAATCGGTACTTAACCCGAGGGCTCCTTCTGCCGTATAGTAGGCGGCAGCAATCTAACAACAATGATCAGGAGTGTTTTCATGCACCAAGTTAAAGCCACCCGAGTGGCCCGAGCACTCGCGCTGGGCATCGCTGTTGCCATGGCCGGCCCGGCAATGGCTTCAATCGACAAGAACGAGGCGCTCACAGCTTGTACCACCAAGGCCGAAGAAACCTATGGTGATGGTGCTATCACCAAGTTGAAGCGGATCAAGAAGCGCGGCGACTATACGATCCAGTTGTTTGTTTCAGGGGTCAGCGACAGCCGTTTCGTGGCAGAGTGCATCGTTGACAAGGATACGGGCGAAGTGACCAGCATCGACCCGGCCAGCGCACCCTAACCCAAAGTATCAGCGGGCTCAGCCGAGCCCGCTTCCCCCTCCCAATAAAAACCGTTCCAGACTGAAGGGCTTCGCGTCCCTGTAGTCGTCATAGCCGGGTACTCAAATGCCGCTTCCAGATAGCACCCCGGTAATCCTGGGCGCAGGGCAGGTCACCGAGAGAATAGCCACCCCGGATTATCAAGCTCGATCACCACACGAATTAGCCTCGGCTGCCGTACAACTCGCACTCGCCGACACGGGCAGCGCAGATGACTTGCGAGAGGCCGTTGATGCGATTGCTTTCGTGCGAACCTTCGCCGACTCCGTGCCCGAGTCATTCAAATCATTATTCGCACCATTTGGTGATAGCAGTAACCAGCCCCGTTCCGTCGCTCAGCGAACGGGTTGCAAGCCGGAACACGCCATATTGTCCAAAGCCTGCGGTGACGAGCCGCAACGACTGGTGGCGGAGTTCTGCCAGCGCATCGCGAATGGAGAGCTCCGAGCGGCTGTGGTTTGCGGTGCAGAGGCCATTGCCACCCAGCGGGCAATGCAAGGCGCGGAAGGGCAAGCACCTGACTGGTCCGAATCCCCCGATGGCTCACTGGAGGACAGAGGGCAGGGTATCGAGTTGCTATTCGACGGAGAACTGGCTCGTCACGGAGCGCTAGCGCCGATCGATATCTACCCCCTATTTGAGAACGCGCGGCGGGGCAGGCTGGGTGCATCACGCGACGACTATCGTAGCCAGATGGGTGATTTGTTCGCTCGTTTCGCTGAGGTTGCGGCCAAGAACCCCCTTTCAATGAGCCAGAAGCCCCTCTCGGCAGCCGATATTGCAACAGAATCAGACAGCAATCGCTTAATTGCCGAGCCCTATCTTAAAGCTATGGTCGCCAGAGATTGGGTTAACCAGAGTGCCGCCGTCGTCGTCACTTCGCTGGGAATGGCGCGCGCACTGGGGCTCGAAGGGCATTCTGTGTTCCTCCACGGCCACGCCCATGCAGCTGAGCTACCGACCCTTGAGCGCCCGGATCTCGATCGCTCTCCCGCCATGGCGTGGGCCTATCAACAGGCGCTGGCCGCTGCAGGCATTACCACGGCGGACCTGGCAGCCTTTGATCTATACAGCTGTTTCCCGATCGCTGTGTTTGCGGCACTCGAGGCTTTGGAGATCGAAGCAGGAGACCCAAGACCACTCACACTGACCGGCGGCCTGCCGTTCTTTGGTGGGCCAGGCAACAACTATTCATTGCATGCGATCGCAGAAGCAACTCGGCGATGTAGAGCGAACCGCGAGGCAAAAATCCTCGTCGGCGCCAACGGCGGCTATTTGTCAAAACATGCGGTCGGCATTTACTCAGCGACGCCCCAAAGTATGGCCATCGCACCTGAGCGGGACACCGGACAGCCTGAGAAGGTATCAACCGCGACCCACCCGGAAGGGCTGGCCAGCATCGAGACCTATACCATCAAGCCGGTCAAATCAGGCGGTGCTCAGGTGATAGCCATCGGCAGGTTGAAAGCGGACAACGCGCGGTTCGTCGCCAACGTGAACCCCGAGGACACGATCACTTTGAAGGCGATCACCGAAGGGGATCCAATGGGGCTTCAGGTCGAAGTCCAACCAACCCAAGAGCGCAACGTGATCAAGTTAGCATGAGCTAAGGCGTGAAGACACGCGATAGTGCGCTAGAGCACACCGGTGGCAAAGCTACCGAGAGATTAACCCTAGAAGATAACTGACATCGGAGTAGACCAAGCATGGATATTCACGGAAAGGTTGCCGTCATTACCGGTGGTGCATCGGGTATCGGCCAGGCCGTAGCACGAGGTATCGCAGCGAAAGGAGGCAAAACCATTATTTTTGACCTCAATGAAGCGGCGGGTGCAGCCATGGTTGAAGAGCTCGGGGCCGACAACTGTGTTTTCGTGCCCGTCAACGTCGTGGACGAAGATTCCGTCAAAAAAGGCTTGGCGATAGGCGTGGAAAAGTTCGGCACGGTTCACATCAACGTCAACTGCGCCGGTATCGGCAACGCCGCGAAAACCGTCGGCAAAGATGGTCCATTCCCACTGGACCTTTGGAACAAGGTGATTGCAGTCAACTTGACAGGCAGCTTCAACGTGCTGCGCCTCTGCGCTGAGATCATGACCAAAAACGATCCGTTCAACGAGGATCAGGGCAGGGGGGTCATCATTAATACGGCCTCGATCGCAGCCTACGAGGGGCAAATGGGGCAGGCGGCCTACAGTGCTTCCAAGGGTGGTGTTGTCGGTATGACACTCCCTATTGCACGAGACCTCTCAACCTTTGGTGTGCGCGTGAACACCATCGTGCCGGGGTTGATCAATACACCGTTATTCGCCGGCTTGACCCCTGAATTCGTCGAGTCACTCTCGAACTCGGTGCTGTACCCGAAGCGATTGGGCAAACCCGAGGAAATCGCACAACTAGCGTGCTCGATTATCGAAAATGACTACATTAACGGTGAATGCATCCGCATGGACGGCGGTATTCGCATGCAGCCGCGCTAAGCCCGAGGAGAACAGACCATGAGTGAAGAATCGGTAGTACTGACAGAGGCAAGCGATGGTGTTCTCACAATCACCATCAACCGTCCCAAGGCAAAAAACGCCGTCAACAAAGCGGTCGCAGAAGCCATGGCAACCGCTCTCGATCAGCTTGATAACGATGACTCGCTGCGGGTAGGCATCATCACCGGCGCGGGCGGCAGTTTCTGTGCGGGCATGGATCTGAAAGCTTTTGTCAGCGGTGAAACGCCATTTGTCGAAGGCAGGGGGTTTGCAGGCCTCACCGAGAAAGCGCCGGCTAAACCGCTCATCGCCGCGGTAGAAGGTTACGCGTTGGCGGGTGGCTGCGAGATTGCTATCGCCTGTGACCTGGTGGTGGCCGCCGAAACAGCCAAGTTTGGGATCCCGGAAGTCAAACGCGGACTGGTAGCCGCAGCCGGCGGATTGATGCGCTTACCCGAGCAGATTCCGCCGCGCGTGGCGATGGAGCTGGCGTTGACCGGCGACTTCCTCGATGCTTCGCGAGCGCGTGATTTGGGTCTCATCAATGAGATTTGTGCAGAGGGCGGGGCGGTGACAGCGGCCAAAGCCCTCGCAGCGCGGATTGCGGCTAATGGGCCGCTGGCAGTCAAAGTCAGCAAGCAGATCATCATGGCATCGCGTGACTGGTCTTCTGAAGAGCGCTTCGCCAAACAGCAAGCGCTGGTTGACCCGGTCTTTCGCAGTGAAGATGCCATTGAAGGTGCTACCGCTTTCGCTGAGAAACGCGCGCCGAACTGGAAGGGCCGCTAAACCGCTGGCGACCGTTGGCGCTATCCCTGTGATAGCGCCAGTATCTGCGACACCAACAGAGCCAGAGCTCGCACATCCACGTCCAATAAAAACATGAAGAAGGGCAAGCATATGGGCTTCCACGTAGAACCCGCCGAAGATGCATGTGGCGCCGCGATTCATGGCTTGTCGCTCCGCGAGCCGCTGTCAAACGAGGAACGATTGGAGCTGGCTAAAACGCTGCTGCAGCACCGCGTCTTAGCATTCCCGTCTCAGGCAATGGACGATGACGACCTTGAGCGCGCATCCCAATGTTTCGGACCCTTCGGTGATGATCCTTTCATCGCGCCCATTCCGGGGCGAGAACACATTATCGCCGTGCGACGGGAGGCGGATGAAAAGGCGCCGATCTTCGCCGAGAGCTGGCACACCGACTGGAGTTTTCAGGAACAACCCCCCGCCGCCACGTGTCTCTATGGCATCAAAATCCCGCCAGTGGGCGGGGATACGCTTTACGCTGACCAGGTGGCCGCCGCTGCAAACCTGCCTGAGGCGTTAAGGAAAGCCATCACTGGCCGCAATGCGATTCACTCCGCCAAATTGCCGTACGCTCCCGAAGGGCTGTACGGGGAGGCCGATCGGGCCAGCGATCGCAGTATGGACATTCGACCCGACGCTTCAGCGCAGGCCACTATGCTTCATCCATTGTTATCCTCGCATCCTGACACGGGTGAGGAACGTATCTTTGGCTGTATTGGTTACGTGATAGGCATTGATGGCATGCCCGATGACGAAGCCATGGATATTTTGCTGCAGTTGCACGCGCATCAAACTCAGGAAACATTCATCCATCGACAACGATGGGCGGAAGGTCTGTTCGTGATCTGGGATAACCGGGCGGTACTCCATCGTGCGACCGGCGGTTATGAGGGCCACGCACGGTTACTGCATCGCACGACGGTGCGCGAACTCGTCCATCTTTGAGTTTCAGGCAACAGCAGCAAGAAGCTGCTATAGCCGAGTCGCTGCTCTGACAGCGGCCCAGTCACACGCCGCGCATTCAATCGGCCCGGATATCGACGAGGGGCAGTGCTCATCGTAACGCCAAACGCGAGCCCCAGGATTGCCCACCCATAACCCAAATCCATTATTTAACATAATATGTATTATGCGCAGCACTGGACCGGGCTGCGCGCGAGCGTAAGCGGGCCTGTCACTGGTCACGATCATGGGCAAGTTCAGCGTCGCCAGCGATCTAAAGGCAATACTTATTGGCTACCGGCTACGAATCAGGTGTGATGCGAGCAATATGTCTCAGGAGATAGCCGTTCATGGAGCAAAACGTTCAATCAGTTCAGCTAACAAGCACAGCAAAGTTGTTGTTTCTGACCGTTGCCATTACTTGCACCGCTCTGACTATCTACTATGGGTTTTATGCTGAATCTCGCCCTAGATTTGTTTTCATTATTCTTCACTTGCTAGTAGTGATGCCAATGGCCACTGGAATACTGATAAGTGGATATCCAAGCATTGGGCTTCGATTGCCTAAAGCACTATTTGTTGCTGTTTATAGGCCTGCTCCAAGCCCTATTCAGCAGGCTCTTCAGCAAATCCTCAGTGTCGCAGTCGTATCGTACTTGCTATTCAACACGTGGATTATCTTTTCGAAAGAGTCTGAGTTGATGTATTGGGACCAGGAGCTCACCCGGTTTGAGGAACAAATAGAAAAGGCAAGAGCGGCGCTCCATCCACGAGGCCAGCCTGACCCAACAGATCAATGATCATAGGTAGAGAGGCAGACCGACTGATCGTCGACAAAGAGGCTGAGGGGCTGACCGGGATCCTCACGGACCAGTTCGAACGGATGGCAACCCTCCCCGAGGCGGGTCAGGTGATGCTGATCAAGATCATGGACAAGTTCAGCGTGGCCAATGGCCTCAAGACGATGCTGGATGATCATCGGATGTTGATCAGCTTGAGCGGGCAAGGCAGCGGGGTCAAAGATGCCGTTTAAGCGTATAAGCTTAATAGCTGCTTCACTAGCTTATCTATACAGCACACAGTCAGCAGCATGT
>JAZBOZ010000067.1:0-2876 GCA_036351405.1 Halieaceae bacterium | reverse complement strand
TTCCTGCAATTGATGGACCACTACAGCACCTTCGCGGTGCATCCGGAAACGCTGCTCAAATTCGGCGAAATGACCGACCGGTTCACCCCCTGGACACGGGTAGGCAACATTGTGAACAACGGTCCCTTCAATCTCGATGAGTGGTCGATCAACCGTCGTATCGTGATGTCGAAGAGCGATACCTACTGGGATAAGGAAAACGTGAGTCTCAATGGCGTGGTTTTCTACCCGACCGAAAACGCCGTCAGCGAAGAGCGGATGTTCCGGGTCGAGCAGCTGCATCGCACAGAAGAAGTCCCGCTGGACAAAGTGCCCGTGTATCGGGATTTGCCCGACTCCCCCTACATGCAGGACCCGTATCTCGGTACCTATTTCTACCTCGTGAACACCCAGCGGGCGCCCACCGACGATGTCCGCGTGCGTCAGGCATTGTCCATGGCGGTTGATCGGGAGCAGCTGGTCCGTACGGTACTACAGGATGTGTTCACGCCGGCCTACAGCATTACCCCCCCGGGCACGCTGGGCTATCAACCGCCCAAGCTTTTCGATTTTGATCCCGAAAAAGCCCGCGCGCTGCTCGCGGAGGCAGGCTATCCCAACGGTGACGGCTGGCCGGGCATCGAGATCATCTACAACACCAACGAAGCCCACCGCAAAATCGCGGTGGCCATCCAGCAAATGTGGAAGAAACATCTCAACATCGATGTGACCATCGCCAACCAGGAATGGAAGGTCTATCTGAACTCGGTGTCACAAATGGACTTCCAAGTCGCGCGGCGCGGTTGGATCGGCGATTACGTGGATCCGAACAACTTCCTCGACCTCTACATCACCGGCGGCGGCAATAACAATACGGGTTACTCTGATCCGGTCTATGACGACTTAATCCTTCAGCAAGCACCGAGAGCTAAAACACGCGAAGAGCGCTTTGCGATCTTCAAGCGCGCGGAAACCATGCTCATGGAGCAAATGCCCATCATCCCTATCTACACCTACTCCACCCGGCACCTGGTGCACCCGAGCGTCCAGGGCATGACGCCCAACCTCATGGATTCCCTCAACTTGAAATACGTATCCCTTCACCCGGGACGTCGCCTCCCTGAGGAGCTGCAATAACATGCTGCGATTTATTCTTTCCCGGCTGCTACAGGCGATACCGGTCATCCTCACGGTGATTACGGTCACGTTCTTTCTGGTGCGGACCGCACCCGGAGGCCCCTTCGACGATGAGAAAGCCGTACTGCCCGAGGTGAAGCGCGCCCTCGAAGCGCAGTATCGACTCGACTTACCCCTGCATGAGCAATACTTTGCGTATCTGGCTGATTTGGCGCAGGGCGACTTCGGCCCCTCCTTCAAATATCCGGGACGCAGCGTCAACGAGATACTGTTCTCCGGCCTGCCTGTCACTGCAGAACTGGGTTTCTACGCACTGTGCATTGCACTGGTTATCGGCGTTCTGGCGGGCGTCATTGCCTCACTTAAACCCAATACGCCCCAAGACTACGTGCCGATGGCGCTGGCCATGATCGGTATATGCATGCCCTCGTTCCTGCTCGGCCCGCTTTTGGTGCTGGTATTCGGTATCTATCTGGAGTGGCTACCGATATCAGGTTGGGGAGATATCCCCGGCGACAAGATCCTGCCCTCCATCACACTGGGTTCAGCCTATGCGGCTTACATTGCGCGCTTGAGCCGAGCGGGCATGCTCGAAGTGCTGTCGCAGGACTATATCCGTACGGCACGTGCCAAGGGGCTTTCCGAGCCCGTCGTCGTGGTTAAACACGCGCTGCGCGGCGGCTTGATTCCCGTTATCGCCTTTCTAGGCCCGGCATTTGCCGGCCTGCTCGCCGGGTCATTCGTGGTGGAAACCATCTTCCAGATACCAGGTCTTGGGCGCTTCTACGTGCAGGCCGCTTTCAACCGGGACTACACCATGATCCTCGGCACCACCGTCTTCCTGTCTACACTCATCGTGTTGTTCAACCTCGTCAGCGATGTGCTGGCAGCCTGGTTAAACCCTCGTCTGCGTGATCAATTCAAAGGAGGCCAGTCATGAGCGGTATCAACGATGTCATGACCGCCATGGACAACGCAGAGAAAGGTTCTTCCCTCTGGCACGACGCCTGGTTACGGTTGCGCAAAAACCATCTTGCGGTGATCGGTGGCGTCATCTTGCTGCTGCTGATCATCGTCGCGCTGCTGACGCCCTGGATCGCGCCCTACAGCTACGAGGCGCAGGATCTCGACCTGGGTGCAACACCCCCCTCTGCCGCCCACTGGTTGGGCACCGACGTGTTCGGCCGTGATCTGCTGACACAGATCATGTACGGCGGGCGTATTTCACTCGCAGTGGGTTTTGTTGCCACCGCGGTCGCTCTGCTGATTGGTGTCACCTACGGCGCGGTCGCCGGTTATGTGGGCGGACGTGTCGATGCAGTCATGATGCGACTGGTGGACATTCTCTATGCCCTGCCGTTCATGATTTTCATTGTGTTGCTGATGGTGGTGTTCGGGCGTAACGTATTGCTGCTATTTCTCGCCATCGGTGCCGTCGAGTGGCTGACCATGGCCCGAATCATGCGGTCACAGGTGCAGTCATTGCGTCAGCAGGAATTCGTTGAAGCGGCGATTTCCCTTGGCCTGTCTCCGGGAGTGATTCTACGGCGGCATGTGGTGCCCAACGCACTCGGTCCTATCATCGTCTACACCACACTCACGATCCCGAGCGTGATGTTGCTAGAGGCATTCCTGAGTTTTCTGGGACTCGGCATCCAGCCTCCGCAGACCTCGTGGGGGCTACTGATCAGCTACGGTGCTGAAACGATGGAAGAGTATCCGTGGCTACTGATCTTCCCGGGGCTCGCACTCACAATCAC
>JAZBOZ010000066.1:0-4764 GCA_036351405.1 Halieaceae bacterium | reverse complement strand
TGCTCAAGATAAGCCGCTCGGATCTCCTCTGAGCGCTCGTCGTCCTTCAGATAGTACTCGCGATCAGGTAGCCCGAGTCCGCTCTGCGACAAATACAGGGCGTAGACATTCGGATCCTTGAAATCCGGATATTGATAACCACCCAGCGGCACACTGTAACCGCGTCTGACCGCTGCACCGAAATAGGCGGCGAGATCATCGTAGCTGGCAATCGCATCAATCGCTGCGAACTCCGGAGCCAGCGGTTCGACACCCCGTGCATTGCGAGTCTCCATATCCATGTAAGACGCGTACAGATCGCCAATCCGTTGCTCATCGCTGCCCGCCGCAAACTCGCCCGCAGCGGCAGCTTCAATGATGGCCCGGACATCGTCCCGCGCCGCGTCACGCAGCATGTCGAACGTGCCATAGCGCGACTTATCGGCCGGGATCTCGGTGCTCTCCAGCCATTTGCCATTCACATGGCCAAAAAAATCGTCGCCCGGATGAATTTGGCTATCGAGTTGCGATACGTCAATGCCGGAAACCAAGGGCTTTGCGGGCGGCGCCTCGCCGGTATCGGTAGTGGCTTCTTTTTGGCCGCAAGCAGCCAGCGAAAGGGCCAACAACGCAGCCCCAACGAGATTTTTTGGGTTCATGAATTCAAACTCTCTGAGTAGTACTCCGGTCACAGAACGCGCAACGGCGATCCGCATTTCGCAGCCAGAGGTTAACCTCATGACCGTTTCCAGCCAAGCACCGCGCAATATCGGCGATCGATTAACTCGCTGTTACGTGATCGACTACGACGGGCAACACCTCGCCTGAGACCTCACCAAAGCCGATCCTCACTGCTCCTTCGCACCATCCGCGCAAGATGACTCGGTCGCCATCTTGCAGGAACCGGCGCTGTTCACCATTCTTTAGTGTCACCGGTTGCTCGCCACCTTGCGTGAGTTCGATGAGCGCGCCCGCCTCGCTTAAATGAGGCCCAGACTGCGTGCCACTGCCCAATAAATCTCCCGGCCGAAGATTGCAGCCGTTGACGCTGTGATGAGTCACCAGCTGACCCACACTCCAATACGAGTGACGGAAATTGGTCAGCGATAAACGCTCTGCGGGAAGACCCTCGCTGCGCATAGCTTGGGTTTGTAGCAGAACCTCCAACTGGAGGTCGAAAGCGCCACTGGCACGATTAGCCTGACTCTCCAGATACTCAAGCGGTTGGGGCGCTTCTGCATCGCGCTGCCACGGCAATCGATAAGGTGCCAGTGCCTCAAGCGTGACCACCCACGGTGATACAGTGCTCGCAAAATTTTTCGCCAGGAAGGGGCCGAGCGGCTGGTATTCCCAAGCCTGTAGATCACGCGCGGACCAATCGTTGAGCAGGCACAAGCCAAACACATGCTGCTCGGCGGCATCGAGCGGGATGGGTTGCCCGAGTGAATTGCCCTGCCCGATGAAGATGCCAACTTCGAGCTCATAGTCGAGTCGTTGGGAAGGGCCGAATATCGGCATGTCGCTGTCGGCCGGTTTGGTTTGCCCCTGCGGCCGATGGAACTGTTGCCCGGATACCGCAATCGATGAGCTACGACCGTGATAACCGATGGGCACCCAGTGGTAGTTGGGTAGTAGCGGATTATCGGGCCGGAACAACTTCCCGATATTCGTCGCGTGATAAATCGAGGTGTAAAAGTCGGTGTAATCGCCGATTGCAGCAGGTAATGCGTACTCGACCTGCGACATGGGAACGAGCCACTCGGAGACTTGGGGTTGAACCTCTGCACCGCTGACTAACCACCCGGATAACGTGGCCCTCAAGGCGCTCCAGTGACGACTATCGAGTGCCATCAATGGGTTGAGCGTTTCACCTTGGCAGGCGGCCAGGGCAGTGGCTGCGCGGCCCTGAATTAGCCCCGATGCGGCGGCGCAGCGAAGGTCCAGTATTTGATCCCCTATCGCGACCCCAGCATGCCACGGGTCATCGCCACCTCGGCGACGAAAAATTCCATAGGGCAGGTTTTGTATCGGAAAGTCCGTCTTGCCATCGTTGGCGCTATCAACCCAACTGCGTCGTGCCGGGTCATGCGTCTCATTGAGCGTGTAGGCCGTCATGCGTCAGGATTGAATTCTTTCTCGTGTAGCCACGCGGCGTGTCTCGGTGCCTTTTTCGTGCGACTCCACTCCTCGAGCATCAGCGGTGCGACGCGCTCCAGTTCGGCCATTTCCTCATCGGAACAGGTATCTGCAGCCAGCTCCACTCGATGCCCGTTGGGATCGCGGAAATAGATCGACTGAAAGATGCCGTGGTTGACGGGGCCGAGGACGTCGATGCCCGCTGCGCTCAATCGGGCTTGCGCAGTGCAAAGCGCATCGTAATCAGCCACGCGGATCGCCAGATGCTGTACCCAATCTGGCGTGTTGGGGTCACGATCCATCTCCGGCGAGTTGGGCAGCTCAAAAAAGGCGAGAATATTGCCCTGCCCCGCATCGAGGAAAACATGCATATAGGGATCCGGCGCCTTGGTAGAAGGCACCTGATCTTCGGCAATGGCGAGCACAAACCGCATATCGAGATGCTGCTGATAAAACTCGACGGTTTCCTTGGCATCCCGGCAGCGATAGGCGACGTGATGGACTCCTTGCAGCGCAATCGGCGCACTCATGCTTGATCAGCCTCATCGACGTTCAAAACACCGCGACGGATCTGATCACGCTCCATCGATTCGAACAGCGCTTTGAAATTTCCCTCGCCGAAGCCTTCATCACCCTTGCGCTGTATGAACTCAAAGAAAATAGGCCCAATGACATTCTCTGAAAAAATCTGCAATAAGAGGCGCGGGTTATCACCTTCGGTGGTGCCATCCAGCAAAATGCCTCGCGACTTGAGTTCGCCAACGTCCTCGCCGTGATTGGGCAAACGTTCTTCCAGCATTTCGTAATAAGTGTCAGGCGGCGGCGTCATGAATTGCGTACCACAGGCCTTGAGTCGGTCGAGGCAAGCAGGCAGGTCATCACAAATCAGCGCGATGTGCTGAATACCTTCCCCGTTGTACTTGAGCAGATACTCCTCGATCTGTCCGCCACCACCGCCCTCTTCGTTCAGCGGAATACGAATCTTGCCGTCCGGCGCGGTCATCGCTCTTGAGGTCAACCCGGTGTATTCACCTTTAATATCGAAATAGCGAATTTCACGGAAGTTAAACAGCTTCTCGTAATAACCCGCCCAATAATCCATACGACCTTTGTAGACGTTGTGAGTCAAGTGATCGATGACCTCGAAACCGCAACCTTCGGGATGACGATCGACACCTTCAAGCCAGTTGAAATCAATATCGTAGATCGATGATCCGTCTTCATAGCGATCGATCAGATACAGGGTCGCACCACCAATCCCGCGGATCGCAGGCAGCTTCAGTTCCATCGGACCACAGGGGACATCGACCGGCTGTGCCCCGAGCTCCAAGGCGCGCGCATAGGCGGCCTTTGCGTCACGGACACGGAACGCCATGCCGCATGCTGAGGGGCCGTGTTCCTCGGCGTAGTACCACGCCGGCGACTTTCGCTCGTAATTGGCAATCAGGTTGATATTGCCCTGCCGCCAGAGATCCACCTCTTTTGAACGATGCTTTGCAACCAGCGTGAAACCCAACGATTCGAACACGGGCTCCAGGACTCCACGTTCGGTCGAGGCAAACTCGATAAACTCAAAGCCATCGAGACCCATGGGGTTTTCAAACAGATCAGCCATGTGCAGATTCCTTATATCCTGTGTCGGGTTGCCGTAAGCTTGGCGCATGCAGCAACCTAATGCTGAAGTTGGGGTATTTTCTGCCTTTAACTCCCCCAATGTCGATCAATAGGGGAAAAATCTTTCGAGGTATCTATCATGCCGGTGTCGATGACCCAGCGCGAAATCATCGCCAGTCTGCCCAGCCACTTACAGCCCTTCGTTGCGGAACAGGATCATGCCTCCCAGTACACCGCTAGGGATCATGCGGTGTGGCGCTTTTTGATGCGTAGGCTGCGCGCGCAACTGTCGGAAACCGCCCACCCGGTATACCTCGAAGGGCTGACCCGGACAGGTATATCGACCGATCACATTCCCTCGATCGACGAGATGAACCAGTGTCTGCAGCAGCTGGGCTGGCAGGCGGTCGTCGTCGACGGATTTATCCCGCCGGCAATCTTTATGGAATTTCAAGCGCGACGCATCCTGGTTATCGCCCTCGATATGCGCTCGCTGGAACACGTGCTGTACACGCCGGCCCCGGATATTGTTCACGAGTCGGCCGGTCACGCTCCGTTCCTTGTTGATATTGATTACGCCGAGTTTTTACAGCGTTTCGGTGAGGTCGGCATGCGAGCCATCGCCAACCAGCATGACCATGACCTATACGAGGCGGTTCGCAGACTCTCCATCATCAAGGAGTCACCGGAGGCGACGGCACAGGAGATCGAGGAGGCTGAAGCCCATCTCAATCAACTGGCGGCGATGGATGTTGAACCCTCCGAGGCCGCGCTGCTCACGCGACTCCATTGGTGGACCGTGGAGTATGGCTTAGTGGGTTCAGTCGATGACTACCGATTGTTCGGTGCGGGTTTGTTGTCGTCTCTGGGTGAAAGCCGACATTGCCTGGATGACCAGCGGGTCAAAAAAATCCCGCTCACGGTCGATGCCGTCAACCAACCCTATGACATCACGACAGAACAGCCCCAGCTGTTTGTGACACCCAGCTGCCGACACCTGAGCCAGGTGCTGGAAGAATTTGCTGCCGGTATGGC
>JAZBOZ010000065.1:0-3738 GCA_036351405.1 Halieaceae bacterium | reverse complement strand
TTAACCCGCGATGATGTGATCGCAGAACGAGTGGGTGTGCGGCCGCTGGCGGTGGCCGGTGATGCAGCGGGGCGTGATTGGGTGCAGTTGTCGCGTAAGCATGAAATTGAAGTCGATCAATCCCGCCGCTATCTCAGTATTTTCGGCGGCAAACTTACCGACTGTCTCAATGTCGGGGAGGAGATCGTCAGCCTGGTCGGAGCGCTGGGTATTGGACCGGGGGATGCCGAGCGGGTTTGGTATGGTGAGCCGCCACTGTCCAAGCGTGCCGCCTTCATTGCCGCAGCCAGTCAGCTATCGCTGGATGAGTACACGCCCCCGGGGAGTGATGTGCCGCTCACTCAACTGTTGTGGCGTCGTTATGGCAATGACGCCTTCCTGGTGCTCGAAAGCCTCAAGGCTGATCCTGGTGGATTGGCGCCCTTGTTTTCGGGGGTCGCGTTAATCAGCGCCGAGCTCGATGTGCTGTTGACCCGTGAGATGGTGGTGAAGCCTGAGGATTTGCTGCGCCGGCGCACCATGGCGGCGCTGATGATGCCGGCCGATGAGCTTACGGCCTCCGAGGGTTTCGCCCGGTTAGTGTCTCGTTTGGCTCAGGCAGAGGCGGCTAAATGAGAGCGCGTGTCAGCCCTGACCGATCAATTTTGCTCTGAGCTCGGGGCGAGTCGTATCGGGTGAGAGCCAGATCGCTGCAAACTGTTGCGTAAACGCCGGGTCCTCAACCGTGCCCAGAGGCTTCCCGTTGAGGCTAAAGTGCGCCACATTCTGCTCGTCGACCAAAAGTGAGATGACGTCGTTTTCGCTGACGTCTGGCCATAGGGCCGCAAGGCGCTCAAGCCATGCTTCCTGCTGGGGGTGGTTAAGTCCCTGCGCGCGCCACTCTTTACGGGTTTGCTTGATCAAATCTTCACCGCGAATATTTCGCAGATAGCGGATATCGAGTCGCAACGGTCGATCGTTGGGCGCGTACTGGCCGGTCTGTGTATACAGTGAGGATTCGTAAACATCCCAAAACATCACTGTGAGCTTGGCTTCGCCCACTTTGCGTAACGCTGGGCTATCCGATGCGGCAGATACGGCCGCACCGACGTTTTCGGCTGCGGCGGATTGAATACCTAAACAACATAGCGCGAGCAGCGCGAACCACAGTGACTTCATGAACCGGGAACCTCCGCTATTGGCTGGCGTGCCAGCCGATAAAGATTAGGTAACAACATCGCCCAGACGGCAACCAGTACCACTGCGGTGAGCATCGGAGACAGGCCGAAAGCGACCGCACCCAACTTGGCACCAACGGCATAGTTAAAGGGTACCGCAATGCCGCCCACGGCAGCGGCCACCCAGCCATACCGTCCGAGGAAGGCGAGACTGCGATTGAGTGTGGTGGCAAAGGCTACCCACAACAACGCGAGCCAGGGCGGAATGATCACGCCGGGTCCAAAATCAAAGATGCCGACAGCGCTGAGTGCGCTGTCCACCACGATCCCTGCCAGAGCAATCGGCGCCAACCGCCGCGCTTCGACCAGAGGATGCGCAACGAGGGCAAAATGTAGCCCCAGCATCACCAGTGTCAGCGGCAGCCAGCTATCGCGGCCCAGCACGCAACAGAACCAGGTGCTCTGGAACCACAGCGCGTTGAACCAGACTCGCTCGGTGAGCGCGAGGCCGCGTACGGATTTGAGAATTTGCATTTCCATCGTGCCGAGTTACGGCACGATGGCGGGAACGGATCAGTGACCGCTGATACCGTAGTGCTTGGCTGTGAGGTCCAAGGCCGCTGCGAGGGTGTTAATCAGCTGATCGACTTCGCCCAGGCTGGTGACGAAAGGCGGCGCCATGATCATGGCATCACCGGTCTGGCGCACCATCAAGCCGTGGTTGATTGCCTGATCGCGGCAGTACACGGCACCCGCTGAATCGGGCGCCAGACGCTCGCGGCTCGACTTGTCTCGTACCAGCTCAACCGCAGCCACCAGACCCTTGGCGCGTACTTGGCCGACGATCGGGTGATCTTTCAGTGTTGCCAGTTTATCGGCGAAGTAGGGTGCCAGTGTGGACTGTGCTTCGGCGATGATCGGCGTATTCTCGAGAATATCCATGGTCGCGAGGCCCGCCGCGCAAGATGCGGGATGCCCTGAGTAAGTGAGGCCGTGCGCGAATTCGCCGCCTTTGGATAGCAGGACGTCGGCGACTTTGTCACTGATCAGCGAGCCACCCAATGGCATGTAGCCGTTGGTGACCGCTTTGGCGAAAGTGACGAGATCGGGCTTGGTGCCGTAGGTCTCAAAGCCGAACCACTCTCCGGTTCGGCCGAAGCCGCAGATCACTTCATCGGAAATGAACAAAATGTCGCGCTCGTCGAGAATGCGCTGCACTTCGGGCCAGTAGCTGTCGGGCGGAATGATCACGCCGCCAGCACCCTGGATCGGCTCGGCGATGAAGGCCGCGACATTTTCTTCGCCGAGTTCATCGATCTTGGCTTCCAGTTCACGTGCCGCCTGCAGGCCGTACTCGTTCGGGTCCATATCGCCACCATTCTCAAACCAGTGGGGCTGGTTGATGTGGTGGATGTAGTTGAGACCCATGGTCTGCTGGTGCATTGCAGACATACCGCCGAGCGAGCTCGCTGCAATGGTACTGCCGTGGTATGCATTCTTGCGGCTGATGATGTGCTTCTTGTTGGGCTTGCCCAGCATGTCGAAGTAGCGGTGTACCAACTTGATCTGGGTATCGTTGGCTTCACTGCCTGAGTTGGTGAAAAACACATGCTGGAAGCGCTCCGGCGTCAACTCGGCTAATTTGGTCGCGAGTTCAACCGCGGGCTGGTTTGAGCAGCGGAAAAAATTGTTATAGAACGGCAGCTCATTCAGCTGGTTAGCCACTGCCTGCTTGATCGCATCCTGGCTGTAGCCGAGGTTGCAGCACCACAGACCAGACATTGCATCCTGAATCTTGTTGCCATCGGAGTCGTAGATATAGACGTGCTCTGCCCGATTGACGATACGCCCGCCGTGAGCCGCGTAATCATGGAAATCGGTGAAGGGATGCAGGTGATGCTCCCGGTCGAGTCGCTGCAATGTCGCAGTATCAAGTTTGGCAGTCACGATGGCGTCTCCGGCAAGTCGGTCGAATAGGCGGCAATACTTTCACATCCGAGGTCTGCGCAAATCACCCTGAGGGGGTGGCTTGGGTAGCGCGGTGGGGGTGGTCGCAACCACTCGACAAATGAGACAGCCAAAAAAAACCCCGCCGAAGCGGGGTTTGTGAACAAGGCAGAGTCGAGTTAGTCCCAACTCATACCGACCATCACACCCAAAGTCAGCGGTCGCATTGGCCCGAAGAAATGCGACGGGATGATGCCACCGTTGGCGTTGTAGCCATCCCAGGTGAATTCATCGAACAGGTTCTCGGCGTAGGCGCGGACATACCAGTTGTCGTTCGATTCATAACCAACGCGCAGATTGGCGATCGCGTAGGCATCGATGTAACCCTCGGGATTGTCTTCCCAGCCGCCACCCCGCTCACTCTCGTAGTACATCTCGAAGCTGCCGGTGACCGCGCCATCGCTCATGGGGAAATTGGCGTTCAGGCGGCCAGCAGCGGTGACTTCCGGTGCCCAGAACAGGCGGCGCCCCTCACAGCCGGTGGGGTCTTCAAGACCGCAAATCTCCTCGATACCTGTGGCTTCAGTGTTGAGATAGCCGGCGGTCAGGTAGAGCGTGAAATTGTCATTGAGTG
>JAZBOZ010000064.1:0-3116 GCA_036351405.1 Halieaceae bacterium | reverse complement strand
CAGGGCGGGATAGGTCTTGCCAGGGCGCTGGTGGAACAGATGCAGGCGCGCGGTTACGTCCCCAATGAGGGCGCGCAACCTGAGAATGGCTCATTGCCATCAGGCGCGGCGTCAATGATGAAAGCCTACCCTTTGACCCAAATGGGTCAAGCTGCACCGATTTCGGTCGCTAACTCCATCAGATTGGACGAGAAGGTGTAAGCCATGTCTGATGTTTTTAGCGTTGGGACATCCGCTTTAAAATCGCTGCAGCAGGCGATTGCGACCACCGGGCAGAACATTGCCAACGTCAACACGCCCGGGTACTCCCGGCAGACGGCTAACTTCACGGCGAATACCCCCGAGCGCCTGGGTAGCTTTTACCTCGGTACCGGTGTGTCGATTGACAGCGTGGAGCGCGCTTACGACCAGTTCCTGACCCAGGACGTGCAGAACCGGACTTCGTCATTTGCCTTCTTTGACAGTCTTGCTGATACCGCGTCCCGTGTGGATGAGTTGTTTGCTGACCCGGCTACGGGTATCGGTCCGGCCCTCGGGACTTTCTTCGCCAGTATGGAGGCCGTCGCCAATAGCCCCACCACGCTCCCAGAACGTCAGGTTGTGCTGGCTGAGGCCCAAACTTTGGCTGAGCGATTCCAATATTTTGATACTCGCCTTTCCGAGTTCCAGACCGAATTGAACGTGCGCATTCAAGCGGCGGCGGGTGATGTCAGCCAGTTTGCCGAGTCGATTGCCGCCCTCAACGAGCAGATCTCGCTGCAAGAGGCGCAGACCGGTGGCAGTGCGGCAAGTGATTTGCTGGACTTGCGCGACCAAACCATCACCGAACTCGCCGAGCTCGTGAAAGTCACCACGGTGCCACAGGATGATGGCTCGATTAACGTCTTTATTGGACGCGGCCAGCCATTGGTGATTGGCGCAAATGCAGAGGAGCTGACAGTTCAGCCAAACCCGCTAGTGGCCAACCGCCTCGATGTATTTCTGAGTGCGGGTGCCAGCGGTTCGGGCGGATCAAACATCACCAGCTTCTTGAGCGAAGGCACGTTGGGTGCTGCGATCGACGCTGGTACCGATATTCTGGATACGGCGCGCCGCAATATCGGCGTGCTCGCAGCGGGTGTTACCTCTGCATTTAACGCCGTGCACAGCGCCGGGTTCACGCTCAACGACAACACGGGCGTTGAATTTTTTGATTCGGCAGCACTGAACCCGACGATCACGGTGAACTCCGTGAATACGGGTTCTCTGAGCGCCACCATTTCTGATATCTCAAAGCTGACGGGCTCGCCGTATCGCATCACGCAAGGCGTCGGCACAGATGTGCAGATCGTCAATTTGGTCACCGGCACTGCCCAGACGGTAACGGGCCCGACGTTTACGCTTGAGGGCGTGGACTATGACATTACGGGCGGCGTACAGGGTGACGCGTGGACGGTATCGCCCACCGAGAAAGCGGCTGAAAACTTTGGTGTTGTTGTGACTGACCCCGCTGAGATCGCGGCGGCAGAAATTGCCGGTGCCCCAGGTGATAACCGCAATATTTTGAACATGGTGGGATTGCAAGACGAATCACTGCTTTTCGGCACCAACCTGCCTCCGGGCGAGGGCAGCGCCAACTTCTTCGACGTGTATAGCAACACCACCAGCACCATTGCTGTACAGACACGCCGAGCGCGTTCAGTGGCGGCTACGGAGGAATCCCTGCTGACGTCAGCGAGTGCGCGTAAAGACAACCTCTCAGGGGTGAATTTGGAAGAGGAAGCAGCCAACTTGATTCGCTTCCAGCAGGGTTTTCAGGCGGCGGCGCAGGTCATCAGCACGACCAGCGAAGTCTTCGATATTTTGATTAGGGCGACAGAGTAATGGTTGGTCGAATTTCCACCGCAGAAATCTATCGCACCTCGATCAGTTCGGTCGCGGACGCACAGCAGCTGTTGAACCGCACGCAGGAGCAGTTGGGTACTGGCCGCGCCATTCTCCAACCCTCGGATGACCCGGTGGCATCGGCGCAGATTCAAGGTTTGCGGACAGACCTTGAGCGCCTTGAAGTTCTGCAAATCAATACTAATCGGGCGGATTCAACGCTGGCCTTCGAGGATCAGGCGCTGGCGGGTACGGAAATCGTTTTGAACCGGGCGCGTGAACTGGCCTTGCAGGCTAATTCGGCGGTGCTGCGCCCTGAGGATCGGGCAACGATTGCCACGGAGATCGACGGATTGCTGCAGCAGTTGTTGTCGCTGGGCAACACACAGAGCGCCGATGGCGAGTTCATCTTTGCGGGCTTTGAGAGTAAAGAGACGCCGTTTGTGCTGAACACAGGCACGCCCGATACGGTTACTTACGAGGGCGACAGCGGTGTTCGTGAACTCAATATCGCGCCCGGTATCACCTTGCCGATCAACACGCCGGGGAACGCGATCTTCTTTGCGGCGCCGGGTAATGGCGATTACGAAGTGAAGGCGAACGTCGCCAACACGGGAACCGGTGTTGTTGGGCGAACGACTGCTAATGCCACGTTTGATGACACGCAGGACTACCAATTGAACTTCATTCAGCTGGCGCCTGATGACCCCATTACCTGGGAGGTTGTGGATGCCGGTGGCGCAGGGGCGGTGATCGCCTCGGGCACTTATGCGGAGGGCGATCCTATCGCCTTCGGCGGGGCCGAGGTCTTCGTCAATGGCACACCGGCTAACGGTGACTCTTTTGATGTCCTGAGCACCAATACGGGTGCGCCACCCTCGCGCACCCAGAGTGCTTTTGAGGTGTTGATTGAGTTGCGTGACGCTCTACTCAGGAGTGCGGAGTCAGGCGCTACGTTGGCACAGTCAGATACTGTGATTAACCAATCCATCCAGAGTCTCGACCAAAATCTGGCGCAAATCTCCCTGATTCGAACGGATGTGGGTGTTCGCCTCAATCGCGTTGAGGATCAGGCGAACTTGAATGAGGCCTTCAACATTCAGCTCGAGCGCACGCTGGGCGAGCTGGAAGGTCTGGATTATGCCGAGGCGATCTCGGAGTTGGAGCTGCAGCTGGTGGCCCTGCAGGCCGCGCAGCAGACCTTCGTCAAAACGACGGGACTGACGTTATTTAATTTTCTGTGAGACTGCCAT
>JAZBOZ010000063.1:0-4568 GCA_036351405.1 Halieaceae bacterium | reverse complement strand
TAACACACTGACCGTTTGCGCCTCGGTATCACCGTAAGTGGCGGCGTCATTGGGGTCACCATTTTCAATAATGGGTTTGGGGACAGCGCCACTGACGAAAATCAGCTCCGACGCACCGGGCACTTGGACTGATTGTGCGATAGGAAAATCTGAACCGGGGATCTTGTTACGGACGATATCTTCAGCCGTTGCGACAGCAGAGATCGGGAGCAGCGCCAGGCTGGTCAAGGCAAGCAATTTACGGATTGGGGTCATGGTCAAGGTTCCTTTCAGGGTGGACTGTTTGGATCATACACAACAGCGCTGAGCGTGGCGTCACTCATTCAAACGGTGGCTCACGCCACTCATTCAAACGGTGGCTCACGCCACTCATTCAAACGGTGGCTCACGCCACCAGGGAAAACCATCTGGCATGTCGGTGGATACACGATCGGGATAGTGAGCGGGTCGCTTTTCAAGGAACGATGTCACCCCCTCTCGCACGTCCTCGGACTGCCCGCGGGACTGAATAATCCGACTGTCGACCCGGTGCGCCATCATCGGGTGCTCAGCGGCAGACAATCGCCATAACATGTGCCGCGTGGTGGCCACCGCCACGGGCGCCGCGCTATCAGCGATTTCACGCGCGAGCTCCCTAGCCGCAGACAAGAGTTCAGAGGGCTCGTGCACTGACCGGACCAGACCACCGGACATCGCCTCTTCAGCGGAGAAAACGCGGCCGGTGTAGCACCACTCCAACGCGGTTTGCAGACCAACCAATCGTGGCAGAAACCAACTCGACGCGGCCTCCGGGGTAATGCCCCGCCGTGCAAAGACAAAACCAAACCGGGCGTCGCTGCTGGCCATGCGAAAATCCATGGGCAATTGCATGGTCGCGCCAACGCCTACCGCAGCCCCATTAATAGCGCCGATAACTGGCTTGAGACTATTAAAAATGCGCAGCGTAACGATGCCGCCGCCATCCCTGTGGACGCCGTCCACTTTATAAGGGTCTGGCACCGCTTCCTCTTGCGCTTCGTAATCAAACGTCGCCGCGCCCTCAGAGAGATCCGCACCCGCGCAAAAAGCTTTGCCGGCGCCGGTGACGATCACCGCCCTCACTGCATCGTCTGAATCGGTGAGATCAAAGGCAGCGACTAAGTCATCGCGCATCTGCGGGGTAAAGGCGTTGAGCTTATCGGGACGATTGAGTGTGATGGTAGCCACACCATCGGCGACCTCGTACAGCAAAGTAGAAAATTCCGCGCTCATTTTTCGAGCTTCTCCTTCTTATCCTTATTATCGTTCTTGTCGTTATGCTCGTCTCGCTATTCAACGACGACATCGCATTGAGTCATCCGTTTAGTGAGAGCGGCGGCATATTTAAAACATTGACCAACATCGGTTACCGATAAGTGAAAACTTATCACGCTGCCCGCGGACAGTGGCTTGTGTTGCGAGAATTCCCATAAAGAAAAGCGCTCGGTAGGAGCGTAGGCGCGCCGCTGCTTAAAGCGTATCCTCGCAATAGAAACCTAGGAGAAGTCAATCCATGGCTGAGGCTAACGCGCCGGCATGTCGGCTAACCGAGATCACTGCAGGATACTTTATCGCTGAAGCGGCGCTGCCCGAACTTGGGGCGAAGGCAAGTGACGATGACTCTCCATCGATCGGTCAAGTGGGCAGTTATGTCACAGTGGGTGCAGGTAGTGGAAAGGTGCTCTGTCAGGTTACCGCCACGCGAATGGCCTCTGAGACATCGACTGATCAGGTATCGATCACATTACTGCCGATCGGAGAGATTAGCCGCCACAACGTTTTCTCAAGAGGTGTTGGGCAGTACCCCTTGCTCGGCAGTGAAGTGACACTGGCTAGCGTCGAAGCACTAGCCAATGTGTTTGATGCATCGGGCCAAGACAATCTGAATTTTGGTCGACTCAGCCAGTACACCGACCTCAATATGTTCGCCAACCCCAATCTGCTTTTCAGTCGACATATCGCGATCCTTGGTCAGTCTGGTGTCGGTAAATCCTGGGCTGTCACCAGCCTCATCCAGCGTACGCTGGCAAACCTTCCCAAGGCGCACATGGTGTTACTCGACCTGCATGGCGAATACGTCTGGCGCGGCCCCGATGGCAAGATGCAAAGCGCGTTTCCAGCGGACACCGTGCGTTATATTGACGCCCGCAATCTGGAGATCCCGTACTGGTTGCTGACCTATCGAGAGTTGGTCGACTTATTGGTCGATGCCAATGACCCGAATGCCTCGCTCCACATTTCTTATCTCCAGGAGACCTTGCTGCGGCTGCGACGCAAGGCGAACGAAGATCTCGGTATCAATCGTCTGTCCGTCGACTCTCCTGTGTATTTCTCGCTGGACGAGCTGTACGAAAGCTGCCGTGAGATGAACGAGCAGCAGTTTGATTTTGGTCGGCGCAACGGCCCACTATTTGGTGTCTTCAATGACTTCTTGCTGCGCTTTCAGTCGATGCTCAACGACTCCCGCTATGATTTTTTGCTAAAGCCCAAGGTTCGCACCCAATCGCGCGACCTTGAGGGCCTCATGCGAGACTTCATTGGTTTGGGAGAACCCAAGCGACAAGTCACCGTGATTGATCTCAGTGCAGTGCCCAATGATGTGCGCCCTACTGCGACCGCCCAGATCGCGCGACTGACCTTCGAATTCAATTACTGGAACCCGGCACGACGCGAATTCCCGCTGCTGTTGGTGTGTGAGGAAGCTCACCAATACATCCCCAGCGAATCCACCTCTGCTCGCCAGTTTGGCAGCAGCCGCGAGATGGAGCGTATCGCCAAAGAGGGGCGCAAGTACGGGGTGTGCTTGTGTGTTGTGACGCAGCGGCCGACCGAGCTCTCCGAGACCGTACTGTCCCAGTGCGGCACTTTTATCTGCCTGAGAACCACCAACCCCAAAGATCAGGATTACATACGCCGACTCATGCCACAGGGTGAGCAAGGACTGGCCGACACTTTGGCCACGTTACGACGCGGCGAGGCATTGGGTGTCGGCGATGCCATCACGCTGCCCGCCCGATTCAGAATTTATCCACCAAATCCGCCACCCGCGCGCAGCGATGTACCCATTGCAGAGGCGTGGCGTAATGGACCCGATGATCTGGATGTTGGCGATATCGTGCAGCGTTGGTGGCAACAGCGGCGCTAACTGGGAGCCACCGCTTATCGACGCCCGACCGACAACCGCTAGTACGCGAGTAGCGATTGCAAGTGGGCACGCACTTCGGGCCACTCACCCTGCGTTACGCTGTACATGACAGTATCGCGAATCGTGCCATCGCGGCGGCGTGCGTGACCGCGAATCACCCCGTCTTTTTTTGCACCCAACCGTTCAACTGCGCGCTGACTGGCGAAATTGAAGTTATCCACTCGCCAACCCACGACGTTGCAGTCCAGTGTCTCAAACGCATGCTCGAGTAGCAGGTACTTACAAGTGGTGTTGACGTGGGTTCGCTGAAACCGCTTCGCGTACCAGGTGTACCCGATTTCAACACGGCGGATAGGCTCAACAATGTCGTGATAACTGGTGCTACCAATTACAGCACCAGAAGATTCATCGATGACCGCGAAGGGAAACCGGTGCCCCGCAGACCTGCCCTCAAGCGCCGTCGCAATATAGGCGGCTGTGTCATCCGGCTCAGGCACGGAAGTGAGACGGAGACGCCATAGCTCTCCATCGGCAGCGGCGCCACGCAGGCCGTCTTCATGCCCCGCTGTCAGAGGCTCCAATCGCACACCTCGAGCGACCAAAGTAACCGGCGCAACCAGCGACATCGTCTCTCCCCTTCTCGATTTTTTCAGCATGATACTGAGAAATGCTTAACGCGGTCTGCCTATCGTTACCGCGAGGGCCGCAGCGAACGCATACCCCATCGGTGGTCATTCGCATCTGTAGCGTTACACTGGGCAGCATAAATAAAAATGATCCCAGCACGACCTAGCTACACCCTGGAGAATGTCATGACCACGGACCACCCAGCCATCGGGCTCGACCACCTCGCCGAGACCCACGACGTCTTCAATCAGTCCGACTCCCTGGTCGATATCAATAGCTATCGCGGCGACACCGCCCTCCGTGAGGGCGTGCATCGCCACGGTGCCGGGTGGGCTGAATCCGACATTGATACCCACGGGGCACGCTGCGGCAGTGCAGAAGTGATCGAGTGGGGATTCCTGGCCAATGAATTCAAACCACAGTATGCAAGTCACGATCGGCAGGGTCACCGGGTAGATCTGGTGCGTTACCACGAGGCTTATCACAAGCTCATGCAACTGGGACTCGAAGCGGGCCTTCACGCCCAGCCCTGGACTAACCCTGGGCCAGGCGCACACGTCGCGAGAGCAGCGCGCTATTACCTTCAAGCACAAGTGGAATCCGGACATGGTTGCCCGCTGACCATGACCTTCGCTGCCGTGCCCTCACTCAAGCTGACACCCGAAATCGCTGACAGCTGGCTACCCGGCGTTCTCGCCCGTGGCTATGACCCGCGCAACGTGCCACACATGGAGAAGCATGCCCTGACGATCGGCATGGGCATGACCGAGAAGCAAGG